>NZ_CP014335.1:3101706-3450609 GCF_001610955.1 Geobacillus thermoleovorans | reverse complement strand
AAGCAAACCGTTATTTGATTTTCGTTCCATTCGGCACGTGTTGATCAACCGTCGCCAGCGAAAATTCCCCGCCGCTGCCTCCGGCTAGAATCATGCCTTCCGACCATTCGCCGCGAAGCTTGGCTGGTTTTTAAATTGGCGACGCAAATGACTTTTTTGCCGACTAGTTCTTCTGGTTTGTAAAACTCAGCAATGCCGGAGATCACTTGCCGCTTCTCGCCGCCAAGGTCAAGCTGAAGCTTCAACAGCTTATCGGCGTTTTTTATCCGTTCGGCATGGATGACTTCAGCGACGCGCAAATCGATTTTGGCGAACTCGTCAATCGAAATTTCCGCCGCCTCCGCTGCTTTTTTTTTCTCTTTTACCGGTTCGGCGGCCGGTTTGCCCCCTTGCATATGCGCCTTAATGTACTCCACTTCCGCTTCGATGTCGAGGCGCGGGAAGCGGTTCTCCCTTTTGCACTTTTGTCCCTTCCGGAATGAGGCCGAAATCGTACAAGCTGTCCCATTCTTTTAATGAATGATCAGTGATGCCGAGCTGAGCGAACATGCGCTCCGGCGTGCGCGTCAAAAACGGCTGGAGCAGCACCGCCGTATGGCGAAGCGATTCAGCCAAGTGGGTCATGACGGCGGCAAGCTCATCCCGTTTCTGTTCGTCTTTCGCCAATACCCATGGCTGCGTTTCATCGATGTATTTGTTCGTCCGGCTAATCAACTGCCAAACAGTGGCGAGCGCGACGGAAAACTCCATTCCCTCCATCGCTTCTTCATATTGACGCACCACTTCGCGCGCCGTTTGCGCCAACTCTTGGTCAAACGGTGTTTTCGGCCCGCGGTATGGCGGAATAACGCCGTCGAAATATTTCTCGATCATCGCCACAGTACGGTGCAACAAGTTGCCTAAGTCGTTGGCCAAGTCATAGTTGATGCGCTCAATAAATCCTTCCGGCGTAAACACGCCATCAGCGCCGAACGGCACTTCCCGCAGCAAATAATAGCGGAGCGCATCAAGCCCATACCGGTCGATGAGCGTCACCGGGTCGACGACATTTCCTTTCGATTGGACATTTTTCCATCCTTCATCAGCAACCAGCCATGGCCGAATACTTTTTTCGGCAACGGCAAGCCGAGCGCCATCAACATAATCGGCCAATAAATCGTATGGAAACGGACGATTTCTTTGCCGACCAAATGGACGTCCGCCGGCCAATATTTGCGGAACTTTTCATCGTTGTCCGTGCCGTAGCCGAGCGCTGTGATATAGTTGGCAAGCGCGTCGATCCAGACATAGATGACATGCTTCGGATTGCCTGGCACTTTAATGCCCCAATCGAACGTCGTCCGGGACACAGCCAAATCCTCAAGCCCCGGCTTAATGAAGTTGTTGATCATCTCATTTTTCCGCGATTCCGGTTGGATAAAATCGGGATTTTCTTCGTAATATTGCAACAAGCGGTCGACATATTTGCTCATCCGGAAGAAATAGGACTCTTCTTTCACTTTCTCAACAGGCCGGCCGCAGTCCGGACAGTTGCCGTCCACAAGCTGCCGCTCAGTGTAAAACGATTCGCACGGCGTACAATACCAGCCTTCATATTCGCCCAAATAAATATCGCCTTGTTCGACAAGACGGGTAAAAATTTGTTCGACGACTTTTTTATGCCGCTCCTGCGTTGTGCGAATAAAATCGTCGTAGGAAATGTCGAGCTTCTTCCATAGCTCCTGAATGCCAGCGACGATCTCATCGACGTATTGCTGCGGCGTTACTCCTTTTTCTTCCGCCTTGCGCTGAATTTTTTGCCCATGCTCATCGGTGCCGGTCAAATACATGACATCGTAGCCGCGCATCCGTTTATAGCGAGCCATGGCGTCCCCCGCCACCGTTGTGTAAGCATGACCGATATGCAGGCGGTCGCTCGGGTAATAAATCGGCGTCGTCAAATAAAACGTTTTTTTCTCCATCGGTTAGGCCCTCCCTCGTACTGTTGAGCACAAAAGCCCCCGTCCGGCGACGAGAGCGGCGTTACTTCTATTTTACATAATTTTTTCATTCTACAAAAACATCTATTTCTCGTGGGCTGAAAAAATATACCCAAACCGGCAAAAATACGGCCGCGTTTTCAGCCATCGCTGCGAATTTGTTATACAAGGATAGAGTTTAGATGGGCAAATTCATTCGTTTTCTCCTTTCTTTCTAAACAAACTTTTTTTGAAATAACAATATACATTTTTTTTAAATTTTACATATTAAAGGATTGACGCTTAATGGAAACACTGATATGATTAGGTTGTAGGAAATTTGTCGAATATTGACGAATAAACGACAAAAAACTTTTTTGCGGAGAGGAGAATCGACGATGAAATCGACAGGGATCGTGCGTAAAGTCGATGAGTTAGGCCGCGTCGTCATTCCAATTGAGCTGCGACGTACGTTGGATATTAACGAAAAAGATGCGTTGGAAATTTATGTTGACGATGACCGCATCATTTTGAAAAAGTATAAGCCGAACATGACGTGTGTCGTCACCGGCGAAGTGTCGGACGACAACTTCAAACTGGCCGGCGGCAAAATCATTTTAAGCCGCGAAGGCGCAGAAATTTTGCTGCAGGAGATCCAACAGCATCTAGAAGCAGCAACAGACAAAGAAAAAGAATAAAAAAGTTTCTCTGGCTTCAGAGAAACTCTTTTTTTTCTTCTTCTTGCTGTTGATGATACTGCCGATAAACGTCGCGTTTCGACATATTTCGATCACTGGCCGCCTGTTTCACCGCCTCCTTGACGGAAAGGCTGTGCTCGCGAATATAATAATCGACATGTTCGACAAGCGAAAGCGGCTGCCACCATTCCTCTCCCTCTTGCTCTTGTTTATTCCCGTCTCGCGCCCCTTCGACAATGAGGCAAAATTCACCGCGGGTGTCATGTTCTTCCGCCCAGGCGACCGCATCGCTTAAATCGCCGCGGATGAACTCCTCAAACCGTTTCGTCAACTCGCGGCCAAGAGCGATGCGCCGATTGCCGAATATATCATACATAAGAGCGAGCGTTTCTTTCAAGCGGTGGGGCGCCTCATAAAAAATTAACGTCTCCGCCGCTGTTTTTAATGACAGCAGCTGCTCTTTTTTCTCTTTTTTCGCCCGTTCCAAAAAGCCGACAAACAAAAAGCGGTCCGTGGGCAGCCCGGAGGCGACAAGCGCTGTCAATGCCGCGTTCGCTCCAGGAAGAGGGACGACGCGGCAGCGCTCGGCAAGCGCCGCAACAATAAGCTCATAACCCGGATCGGAAATGCCGGGCATCCCGGCGTCGCTCACCAATGCCACCGTTTTTCCTTCCTTCAGCCATTCGACAAGCTGCCGGCCGCTCGCGTATTTATTATGCTCATGGTAGCTGACGAGCGGCGTATGAATGCCGAAATGGGCGAGCAGCTTTTTCGTCTGCCTTGTGTCCTCGGCGGCGATGACGTCAGCTTCCTGAAGCGTCCTAACCGCACGAAACGTCATATCCTCCAAATTGCCGATCGGCGTCGGCACGATGTACAGTGTCCCTTGCTCCGTTTGTTCGGTAAAACTTTTTTGCTGCCAAAGCATCCTTGTTCCGCCCCTTTAAGATGAAATAATGCCATATAAGATCCGCTTCGTCTCCTCAGTATATTCGTTATTCTCATTATACACGACAAGCGGAGGCAACACTTTTAAGTCCGGGCTTGCGTCTTTTGTCCCTTCAATTAAAATCATGTTCGCCTCTTTGCCCTCTTTCGGGTACACAAAGCGGAGCCGTTTCGGCTCAAGACGGTATTGGCGCATGAGCGTCACAAGATCAAGCAGCCGCCCCGGGCCGGTGGACGAACGCCGCCTTCCCTCCTTGCTTCAACAGCTGGCTGCTGACTCGAATCACATCCTCTAGGGTGCAATAAATTTCATGGCGGGCGATGGCGATATGTTCATTTTTGCTCAGTTCGTCTTTGCCGACTGCCGGAAAATACGGGGGGTTGCACGTGACGACATCGTACCGGCTGTAACCGATCCGTTGCGGCGCTTCTTTAATGTCGCCGTGTATGATCTCGATTTGTCCTTCAAGCCCGTTGTATTGCACGCTTCGCCTCGCCATGTCGCAAAGCCGTTCTTGAATTTCGATGCCGATGATCGTCCCTTTTGTTCGCCGGCTCAACAAGAGGGGAATCACCCCGTTGCCCGTGCACAAATCAACAATCTGCCCCTTTTGAATCGGCATATAGGCAAAATGAGCAAGGAGCACGGCATCAAGGGAAAACGAAAATACAGATGGACTTTGAATGATGCGGAGCTCTTCGTTAAACAAATAATCGAGCCGTTCATCCTCGTACAATTCCACCATGACGCACGATCCTCCATTGAAAAAAATAACCTTTCCGAAACGGAAAGGGTGGCGCTGCCTTTAGTTTTTGTTCAAAAACGACAAGCAAAACAAACAATCGCCCTCGGTGCGAATGCTTCCGTAATGGATGTGACAAATATGAAACCCTTCTTGGTAAAGGCGGGCTAAATTGTCATACCCTTCGCCAATGTCGATGAGTTTTTTGCCATGTTTGTCCCCTTTTCGTTTGCCTTCTTCCCATGCTTCTGACAATTGTTCAAGCCGACGGCGCAAATGAGCATTTTCGATTTGCAGCTGGTGATTCTCTTCTAACAGCTCCGTTACGCGCTGTTTCAGCTGCACCAGCTCGCGGTAAAAATAACTAAGTTGCTCTTCCATATTGGCCACTGATCGAAACACTTCTTTTTTATCTACTTTTTCCACTGGCCCCACCCCAAATTAATCCGCGACGCGAATGGACAACGTCCCGTTTTTCATCAGCTCATCGAGTGTATATTCGACGACCCGTCCGAATTCTGGAAGCTCGATTTGCAACACCCGCTCTAAAATGTTCAAGCCGACGACTTTGCCGAAGCCGTGCGGTGTTTCGACATATTCCCCTAAATCCGGGAGTTGTTCTTTCGCCGTCTCATACTCTTCGTTTTCATATTTCAGGCAACACATCAGCCGGCCGCACAGCCCGGAAATTTTCGTTGGATTGAGCGACAAGTTTTGATCTTTCGCCATTTTGATCGACACCGGTTCAAAATCGCCTAAAAACGTCGAACAGCAAAGCATGCGGCCGCACGGCCCGATGCCGCCAAGCATTTTCGCCTCATCGCGCACCCCGATTTGCCGCAGCTCGATGCGCGTGCGGAAAATCGACGCTAAGTCTTTCACAAGCTCGCGGAAATCGACGCGCCCATCGGCAGTGAAATAAAAGATCACTTTATTGCGGTCAAACGTATATTCCACATCGACGAGCTTCATTTCCAGCCCGTGCTCCTCCACTTTGCGCAAGCAAATGTCATACGCCTCGCGCGCCGCCTTTTTGTTTTCTTCTACAATCCATTTATCTTTCTCATTCGCCACGCGGATCACTTTTTTGAGCGGCAGCACGATGTCGTTTTCGTCGACTTGTTTATTGGCGATGACGACTTTTCCGTACTCAATGCCTCGGACCGTCTCGACAATGACGAATTCGCCGACGGGAATAACGGCATCGCCAGGGTCAAAATAATAAATTTTCCCTGCTTTTTTAAAACGGACGCCGACTACCGTATACAACGGCTCTCCCTCCTTTACCGCTTTAATTGAAGAACGAGCTGCTCAACAAGCAACGCTGTGCTCATATTTGTTGTATTTAAACGCGTTTTCGCTTGTAAAATCGCTTCCATGCCAGCCAAAATCCGCCGCTGCGGGCAAGCAAGCGCCCATCGTTGCAGGCGGTCCAGCTGATCGCGGTATAACACGCCGTCCATCTGCCCGGCTTGAATATGCAATAAATCGCGGTATAAATATAAAAGCAAATCAAGTCCAAGGTCAAGCTGATGGTTTTCCAAAAAATGCGGAAACAAGCGGTCGTGATGAAAAACAAAAGCTGCAGCTCCGGCTTGCCCAGCATCTCATACCATTGTAGCACTAATGTTCGCGCCTCGGCAAACCAACTATCTTGGGCAAGCGCCAGTGCTTCCTCGAAGCTGTTTGTCAAATGGGCAGCCAACAGCGCCAACGGCAACGGCACGTGCTCCTCGACAAGTCCCTGAGCGAGCTCTGCCGGCGGCAACGGCCGGAACGAAAGCACTTGACAGCGGGAAACGATCGTCCCTAGCAGGCGGTGGTATTGCTCAGTCAGCAATACCGCCACCGTCCCCGGATGCGGCTCTTCCAAAAATTTCAGAAGGCTGTTGGCAGCGCTTGTCGTCATTTGATCGGCGTGCTCAACGATGTACATTTTTTTATCCGACTCGACCGCTGTTTTCGAGAACTCTTGCTGCAGCCATTCGATTTGTTCCTTTTTGATTGATCCTCCGTCTGGGCTGATCACCCGGACGTCAGGGTGGTTGCCGGAGTCGATGCGCCGGCAGTTGCGGCACTCCAGACACGGGGAAACTCCGATTGGGGACAGACAAAACAAACGTTTCGCCAACAACAAACTGGCCGCTTTTTTGCCCGTCCCCGCTGCCCTCAAACAAGTACGCATGAGAAATCCGCCCTTTTTCCAAGCCGCTTTGGCAGCATTTTCGCCACCACCGGCTGGCGTTTCGCTAGCTGTTCCCATGCATCGCCATCACTCTTCCTTGATTTCTTATTTCTATTCTATCATGTCCACTAGGAATCATCACGGTCGGATTCATGGAAATGGCGCTGTCATCTTCCTTTCAACGGGAAAGCACCGCGGCCGTTGTTTCAGCGAATACATCATCAAGCGGGCGGTTCGCGTCGATGACGACAATGCGGTCGGCAACCGTCTGGCGAGTTCCCGATACCCTTCTCGCACCTTCTCATGAAAAGACAACGTTTCAAGGTCAAGCCGATTCACTTCCCGGCTGCGGTTTCGTCGGATTCGTTCAAGCCCAATTTGCGGATCGATATCAAAATAAATCGTCAGCGACGGCATATACCCATCAATAGCGAACTCATTAATTTTCCATACTTCCTCAATGCCAAGCCCGCGGGCAAATCCCTGGTAGGCGAGGGAACTGTCAACAAACCGGTCGCAAGGACGACGCACCCAGCCTCAAGCGCCGGCACGATTTTCTCAAGCAAATGCTGCCGGCGCGCCGCCGCATACAAAAGCGCCTCCGTCCGCCCGTCCATTTCCGTATAATCACGGTTTAAAATGATTGAGCGAATCGCCTCGGCAATGCGCACCCCGCCCGGTTCCCTCGTCGCCACGACGTCAATCCCCGCTCACGCAACAACGACTCCAATTTGCTGATCATCGTCGTTTTGCCGGCTCCTTCCGGCCCTTCAAACGAAAAAAAGCATCCGTTCATCACTCGCGGCATCCTTTCCATCCTTCCTATTCGTATACAACCAGCTGACCATCTTTCAGCCGGCTTCCGCCTTGTATGTGCGCCCGCTGACAAAGAAGCTGGCGGATCTGTTCAATATGGCCGCGGCCGATCCGTTCTCCGACCCACACGAGCGGCACCCCAGGCGGATATGGAATGACCGTTTCCGCCGCTATATATCCTTCAGCTTCCTCGAGCGCCACAGCTTTTGTCCGCAAATGGCGCAGTTCATTATACGGGACTAAAACCGATAGCGGCGGTCCGAGAAAAGGCGAAGCGTCACACACCGGCGCCTCGCATCTGGCAAATCGCGCCACGCTCGTTTGATTTTCTCCGCTGCTTCCTGAAGCCGCCCGGTTACCGCCAGCGGGCAAACGAAAAGCACGTTCATTCGATCAGCAAGCTCGACAAACACCCCTTCGCGCTCAAGCCAACGTTGCAGTTCATACCCGGTCAAGGAACAGCGCGTCTGCACCGTTACTTTCAGCGGGTCGGTCTGTACGCCAAAATGGCGGGAACAAACGACTGCCACCCCGTCAATATCGGCCAAGGCTGCTTTAAACTTCTCAATTTCTGCCACGATCGCCGCCGCATCGCTTTTTGAAAGCTGGGCGACATAACTCCGCGCCAAATCGAGCGACGCCATAATCGGGTAAGACGGGCTGCTTGACTGAAACACTGCAAAAATATTCAACCGCTCAAGCTCAACCCGCTCGCTGTTTACATGCCAAAAACGCTCCCATCGTCATCGCCGGCAACGTTTTATGCGCCGACTGCACGACAACATCGGCGCCATAGCGAAGCGCCGATGTCGGAAAAGGGGGCCGACAACGAAATGGGCGCCATGCGCCTCATCAACCAGCACCGGAATGCCATGTTCATGAACTAGACGGACGATTTCTGTCAAATCGGCGGCCATTCCATAATAATTTGGGTTCGTCAATACAACCGCAGAACATCATCATGAAGCGCCAACGCCTCTTTGACCGCTTTAGGACGAATGTGCGAAGCGACACACACATCACGATCAAACTCGGGAGCAAGTAGAACAGGAGTGGCTTCCATGAGTTGCAATGCATGCATCACCGATTTATGGCAATTGCGTTGTACAATCACTTTCTTCCTCTTTCCATCACACACGGCGGCGATCATTGCCAAATTCCCTGCCGTCGAACCGTTCACAAGGAAAAACGTCTCCCTAACGCCATACAGCTCCGCCGCCAGCGCCTGCGCCTCGGCAATCACCGACTCAGGATGATGCAAGTCATCCAAGCCGGAAATTTCCGTCGCATCCAACGCCAACAGCGGCGCAAACATATCTCTCCCTCGTTTCGAAAACAAAGCGCCGTATTTATGTCCCGGCACGTGAAACGAAACCGGGCGGCGCGCCCAATGGTGCCGAGAGCGTCATATAAAGGAGTTTTCGTTTGATCCATCATCATCCTCTTTCCTTGCTGTCTGTCCCAGAACGGCCATCATCCGGGCAGACTGCCGAAATGCATGGGATATGCAGGAGAAACATCAAACATATAGTATCACAAACGCCCGAAAAACGCACGAGTCGCGTCAATCGCAAAATAAAACAGGCCCAAATGCAGGCCCTGATTACGAGTGAATTTTCGATGTAAACATTTTGCGCAGCTGCCGCACATAAAACGAGTAGTTCGGGTCGTCCGTATTCGTTTGCACAATCGCCGGTTGCAGTCCAAACAAAGAAAATGGCCAAAAAGGAAAATCCCTTCCTTTTTTTCCTGTTCACAAACGATGCATACATGTTCGCGTTGATTCCGGTCTGCTATTGATGTCCTCACGCTCTCCACCTCCCATCCTCTATGTTTCCCACATTGCTAACATTCTATACTAGTAGATGAAAGGAAGAGAGACATTGAGCGGGTCCTTATCGTTTTTTCCTCAAAAAACGAAAACAGCCAATTGCACCAATGCAACTGGCTGCTCGTTTATTGCCTAGCAGCGACCTACTCTTGCAGGGGCGCTGGCCCCAACTACCATCGGCGCTGGAGGGCTTAACTTCCGTGTTCGGGATGGGAACGGGTGTTTCCCCTCCGCCATAGCCACTAGGCAATGATGATCATCTTGGACAGTAATTATTATATCCATCCTGTTGATTTGTCAACAGGATGTTCATTCCCTCAAAACTAGATAACCGTTGGAAGAAGCCGCTCATAGGTCAAGCCCTCGATCGATTAGTATCCGTCAGCTCCACGTGTCGCCACGCTTCCACCTCGGACCTATCGACCTCGTCATCTTCGAGGGATCTTACCCGCTTTGCGCGGTGGGAAATCTCATCTTGAGGGGGCTTCACGCTTAGATGCTTTCAGCGCTTATCCCGTCCGCACATAGCTACCCAGCGGTGCCCCTGGCGGGACAACTGGTACACCAGCGGTGCGTCCATCCCGGTCCTCTCGTACTAAGGACAGCTCCTCTCAAATTTCCTCCGCCCGCGACGGATAGGGACCGAACTGTCTCACGACGTTCTGAACCCAGCTCGCGTACCGCTTTAATGGGCGAACAGCCCAACCCTTGGGACCGACTACAGCCCCAGGATGCGATGAGCCGACATCGAGGTGCCAAACCTCCCCGTCGATGTGGACTCTTGGGGGAGATCAGCCTGTTTCCCCGGGGTAGCTTTTATCCGTTGAGCGATGGCCCTTCCATGCGGAACACCGGATCACTAAGCCCGACTTTCGTCCCTGCTCGACCTGTCCGTCTCGCAGTCAAGCTCCCTTGTGCCTTTGCACTCTCCGAATGATTTCCAACCATTCTGAGGGAACCTTTGGGCGCCTCCGTTACCTTTTGGGAGGCGACCGCCCCAGTCAAACTGCCCACCTGACACTGTCTCCCACCCCGCTAAGGGGTGCGGGTTAGAATTTCAATACCGCCAGGGTGGTATCCCACCGTCGCCTCCACCGAAGCTGGCGCTCCGGCTTCCCAGGCTCCCACCTATCCTGTACAAGCGATACCAAAATTCCATATCAGGCTGCAGTAAAGCTCCACGGGGTCTTTCCGTCCTGTCGCGGGTAACCTGCATCTTCACAGGTAGTATAATTTCACCGGGTCTCTCGTTGAGACAGCGCCCAAGTCGTTACACCTTTCGTGCGGGTCGGAACTTACCCGACAAGGAATTTCGCTACCTTAGGACCGTTATAGTTACGGCCGCCGTTTACTGGGGCTTCGGTTCGCACCTTCGCTTCCGCTAAGCGCTCCCCTTAACCTTCCAGCACCGGGCAGGTGTCAGCCCCTATACGTCGCCTTTCGGCTTCGCAGAGACCTGTGTTTTTGATAAACAGTCGCTTGGGCCTTTTCACTGCGGCTCTTCAGGGCTCTTCACCCCAAAGAGCACCCCTTCTCCCGAAGTTACGGGGTCATTTTGCCGAGTTCCTTAACGAGAGTTCTCCCGCGCGCCTTAGGATTCTCTCCTCGCCTACCTGTGTCGGTTTGCGGTACGGGCACCTCTTCCCTCGCTAGAGGCTTTTCTTGCAGTGTGAAATCGGGGACTTCCGGATTACTCCGTCGCCGTCACCGCTTAGCCTTATGATCCGCGGATTTGCCTGCGGATCAGCCTCACGGCTTGGACAGGCTCTTCCAGCCGCCTGCTCGCCCTATCCTCCTGCGTCCCCCCATCGCTCAAACGGGAAGAAGGTGGTACAGGAATCTCAACCTGTTGTCCATCACCTACGCCTTTCGGCCTCGGCTTAGGTCCCGACTAACCCTGAGCGGACGAACCTTCCTCAGGAACCCTTAGGCTTTCGGCGCAGAGGATTCTCACCTCTGTTTTCGCTACTCATACCGGCATTCTCACTTCTAAGCGCTCCACCAGTCCTTCCGGTCTGGCTTCTCTGCCCTTAGAACGCTCCCCTACCGATGACCAACGGTCATCCCGCAGCTTCGGCGGCACGTTTAGCCCCGGTACATTTTCGGCGCAGAGTCACTCGACCAGTGAGCTATTACGCACTCTTTAAATGGTGGCTGCTTCTAAGCCAACATCCTGGTTGTCTCGGCAACTCCACATCCTTTTCCACTGAACGTGCACTTCGGGGCCTTAGCTGGCGGTCTGGGCTGTTCCCCTCTCGACCACGGATCTTATCACTCGCGGTCTGACTCCCGGGCATAAGTCATTGGCATTCGGAGTTTGACTGGGTTCGGTAACCCGTTTGGGGCCCCTAGCCCAATCAGTGCTCTACCTCCAAGACTCTCAAACCCGAGGCTAGCCCTAAAGCTATTTCGGGGAGAACCAGCTATCTCCAAGTTCGATTGGCATTTCACCCCTACCCACACCTCATCCCCGCACTTTTCAACGTGCGTGGGTTCGGGCCTCCAGCCGGTGTTACCCGGCCTTCACCCTGGACATGGGTAGATCACCTGGTTTCGGGTCGACGACGACGTACTCACACGCCCTGTTCAGACTCGCTTTCGCTGCGGCTCCGCCTCTTCGGCTTAACCTCGCACGCCATCGTCACTCGCCGGTTCATTCTACAAAAGGCACGCCATCACCCATCAACGGGCTCTGACTACTTGTAGGCACACGGTTTCAGGTTCTCTTTCACTCCCCTCCCGGGGTGCTTTTCACCTTTCCCTCACGGTACTGGTGCACTATCGGTCACTAGGGAGTATTTAGCCTTGGGAGATGGTCCTCCCTGCTTCCGACGGGATTCCTCGTGTCCCGCCGTACTCAGGATCCGCTCGGGAGGGAACGAAGTTTCGACTACAGGGCTCTCACCTTCTCTGGCCGGCCGTTCCAGACCGGTTCGTCTACCCCGTCCCTTTCTCACTCCCATCGTGAGCGGTCCTACAACCCCAAGAGGACATGCCTCTTGGTTTGGGCTGTTCCCGTTTCGCTCGCCGCTACTCAGGGAATCGCGGTTGCTTTCTTCTCCTCCGGGTACTAAGATGTTTCAGTTCCCCGGGTGTGCCCTCCATGCCCTATGGATTCAGGCATGGATACTGCCCCATTACGGACAGTGGGTTCCCCCATTCGGACATCTCCGGATCAACGCTTGCTTACAGCTCCCCGAAGCGTTTCGGCGTTTGCCCCGTCCTTCATCGGCTCCTAGTGCCAAGGCATCCACCGTGCGCCCTTTCCAGCTTAACCTATTGCGCTCTCGGCTTCTTCCTTTGCTTTATCGGTTATCTAGTTTTCAAGGAACGAAGTAGCTCCTTTGAATTCGCTTCTTCGCTGGTTTGCGTCGAGGAATTCGGCTTCTCCGAATCCGCTTGTAGACGCAGACGCAAACGAGACTGCTTCTTGAATTTGCTTCTCTGCAGTCTTGCATCGAGGAATCTTGCTTCCCTGAACCTGCTAGCAGACGCAGGCACAGACGCAAAGCAGCTCCTTTGAATTCGCTTCTTCGCTGGTTTGCGTCGAGGAATTCAGCTTCTCCGAATCCGCTTGTAGACGCAGACGCAAAGCAACTACGTTGAAACCTCTTACCTTGATATGGTGGAGCCTATCGGGATCGAACCGATGACCTCCTGCTTGCAAAGCAGGCGCTCTCCCAGCTGAGCTAAGACCCCATCCAATGGGCCTAAGTGGACTTGAACCACCGACCTCACGCTTATCAGGCGTGCGCTCTGACCAGCTGAGCTATAGGCCCATATACACATTGCAAGGAACAATAAGTTCCCTCAAAACGAAACAAGGCTGCTGCCTTGAGTCAGCTTCTTTGCGGCCTTGCGCCGAGGAATCCAGCTCCGCTGAATCACTCGCAGACGCAGGCGCAAAACAACCGAGAGAATAACCAATTCCCTCAAAACCAAACAAAACAGCAAGCGTCATTATAATCAAACCATTCGATTTTGTCAATAACATCCTTAGAAAGGAGGTGATCCAGCCGCACCTTCCGGTACGGCTACCTTGTTACGACTTCACCCCAATCACTTGCCCCACCTTCGGCGGCTGGCTCCCGTAAGGGTTACCTCACCGACTTCGGGTGTTGCAAGCTCTCGTGGTGTGACGGGCGGTGTGTACAAGGCCCGGGAACGTATTCACCGCGGCATGCTGATCCGCGATTACTAGCGATTCCGGCTTCATGCAGGCGAGTTGCAGCCTGCAATCCGAACTGAGAGCGGCTTTTTGGGATTCGCTCCCCCTCGCGGGTTCGCAGCCCTTTGTACCGCCCATTGTAGCACGTGTGTAGCCCAGGTCATAAGGGGCATGATGATTTGACGTCATCCCCACCTTCCTCCGACTTGTCGCCGGCAGTCCCTCTAGAGTGCCCACCTTCGTGCTGGCAACTAGAGGCGAGGGTTGCGCTCGTTGCGGGACTTAACCCAACATCTCACGACACGAGCTGACGACAACCATGCACCACCTGTCACCCTGTCCCCCCGAAGGGGGAACGCCCAATCTCTTGGGTTGTCAGGGGATGTCAAGACCTGGTAAGGTTCTTCGCGTTGCTTCGAATTAAACCACATGCTCCACCGCTTGTGCGGGCCCCCGTCAATTCCTTTGAGTTTCAGCCTTGCGGCCGTACTCCCCAGGCGGAGTGCTTATCGCGTTAGCTGCAGCACTAAAGGGTGTGACCCCTCTAACACTTAGCACTCATCGTTTACGGCGTGGACTACCAGGGTATCTAATCCTGTTTGCTCCCCACGCTTTCGCGCCTCAGCGTCAGTTGCAGGCCAGAGAGCCGCCTTCGCCACTGGTGTTCCTCCACATCTCTACGCATTTCACCGCTACACGTGGAATTCCGCTCTCCTCTCCTGCACTCAAGTCCCCCAGTTTCCAATGACCCTCCACGGTTGAGCCGTGGGCTTTCACATCAGACTTAAGGGACCGCCTGCGCGCGCTTTACGCCCAATAATTCCGGACAACGCTCGCCCCCTACGTATTACCGCGGCTGCTGGCACGTAGTTAGCCGGGGCTTCCTCGTGAGGTACCGTCACCGCGCCGCCCTCTTCGAACGGCGCTCCTTCGTCCCTCACAACAGAGCTTTACGACCCGAAGGCCTTCTTCGCTCACGCGGCGTCGCTCCGTCAGGCTTTCGCCCATTGCGGAAGATTCCCTACTGCTGCCTCCCGTAGGAGTCTGGGCCGTGTCTCAGTCCCAGTGTGGCCGGTCACCCTCTCAGGCCGGCTACGCATCGTCGCCTTGGTGAGCCGTTACCTCACCAACTAGCTAATGCGCCGCGGGCCCATCCGCAAGTGACAGCCAAAGGCCGCCTTTCAACCAAAGACCATGCGGTCTTCGGTGTTATCCGGTATTAGCTCCGGTTTCCCGGAGTTATCCCGGTCTTGCGGGCAGGTTGCCCACGTGTTACTCACCCGTCCGCCGCTGACCAAATCAGAGCAAGCTCCGATTTGGTCCGCTCGACTTGCATGTATTAGGCACGCCGCCAGCGTTCGTCCTGAGCCAGGATCAAACTCTCCAAAGAAAGTTGATTGGCTTTTCGGATTGTCCAGCTTCGGCCAAAGCGGCCTCCGCTTTTCTTATGACGCTTGCGTTTTGTTTAGTTTTCAAGGAACTTGTTTATCTTGCACACTTTTATCATTATACATATCATTTAATTTGCTGTCAACATATCTTTCATGAACAGCGACATTAATTAATATAATGCATTGTCATATAAAAGTCAATAACTTTTAAACAAAAAATAAAAGGCATCTTGAATAATGATGCCTACAAAATATATCGGTCAATCACGATTAACGCTGCCGCTCCAGGGAGGCCAAGAAATCCGCAAACGATTGAGGTGACGAGGTTAATCGGAATATGGATGTTAAAATGCCCGCCGATGGCGTTGATGACAAACAGCGCGAGCGCCCCGACGATCAGGCGGATAGCAGCGTAGCCGATCAGGCGAAGCGCTTTGAGACGGGCGCCGACGATAAGCAAAACGGCGATAAGCGCTAGCAACACGGTAATGACGACTTTCGGCTCCAACGTTTGAACCCCCTTTTTGCACGCTTGTACTACCAACGTATGAGAAACAGGGGAAAAAAGAACAAAAAAATAAGGAAGTTAACGCACTTCCTTAAGTGTGATGCGGCGGTGCTTCGCTTCGCGGAGGAGGAAAAAATATTTGGCCTCAGCGAGTTGCAATGCGCTCAGCACCTCCGGAGACGGATCGACGCTTTTTTCGATGAGTTGTTTCTGCTCAAGCCATTCAGTTCTAGCCTTTTGTAGTTCAGCCATTAACTTCTCATCAAATTGTCTCTTTAGTTTCCCCTTTCGCCGCCATAACAAACCGATCCCCACCTTCTTTCTCTCTATAGCTCACGGCGCCCTTCCAACGCCTTTGATAACGTCACTTCGTCCGCATACTCCAAGTCGCCGCCGACCGGCAAGCCATGGGCGATGCGGGTGACTTTGATTCCTGTCGGCTTCAACAGGCGGGAGATGTACATCGCCGTTGCCTCTCCCTCGATGTTCGGGTCGGTCGCTAAAATCACCTCTTGGACCGTCTCATCCTGCAATCGCGTGAGCAGCTCGGCGATTTTAATATCTTCCGGTCCGATGCCTTCCATCGGCGAGATGGCCCCGTGCAACACGTGGTACAGGCCATTGTATTCTTTCATCCTCTCCATGGCGATGACATCTTTCGGATCCTGAACAACGCAAATCGTCGTCCGGTCGCGCCGCTCGTCTTTGCAGATGTAGCAAGGGTCTGTATCTGTAATATGTCCGCAAATCGTGCAATAATGAATATGCCGCTTGACATCAACGAGCGCTTTGGCAAACTCAAGCACGGTGTCTTCTTTCATCGCCAGCACATGAAATGCAAGGCGGGCAGCCGTTTTCGGGCCGATGCCGGGCAGTTTCATAAAACTGTCAATCAACTTCGATAGCGGTTCTGGATAATGCATACGCCCCCCCTAGAACAACCCTGGAATGTTAAGTCCTTTCGTAAACTGCCCCATCATTTCATTAGCCAACTCATCCGCTTTTTTCAACGCATCGTTTGTCGCTGCCAAAATCAAATCTTGCAGCATTTCAATATCGTCTGGGTCGACGACTTCCTCTTTAATTTTTACTTCCAAAATTTGTTTATGACCGTTAGCGACAACGGTCACCATGCCTCCGCCCGCCGTGCCTTCCACCGTTTTTTCCGCCAACTCTTCCTGCGCTTTTTGCATTTCTTTTTGCATTTTTTGCATTTGTTTTAACATTTTTTGCATATTGCCCATTCCGCCACGCATCATCTTGGCATCCTCCTTTAAACGGTTTATTCTTTAATTTCGATCAGCTCTTCGCCAAACAGCCGCTTCGCTTCGGCGATTAACGGATCTTCTTCGCTTTTTTCCACCATGGCGTCCTTATTGCGGATGAACTCTTCTCTTATTTTTCCCCATTCTCCCTCCGGAATGGCTACCATTTCAAAGCGGCGGTTTGTCAGCTCAAACAAAATCGCTTCGACGTTTTCTTTGACCGAACTTGTGGGATCGGTCGCCATTTTGCAGTGGATTTCGTATTTGAATTTTAATACAAACGCTGAGGCGCTCGCTGCAACCGGCTCGCTCTCTTGCAGCAAGGCAGCGTGCGACACTTTATGCTGCCGTTTCAACGTGTCGAGCACATCCGCCCAGCATCCTTTCACCAAAGCTAAATCTTCATGCGTCGCCTGTTTCAACAGCTCGTAAATGCGGCCAACCGGGGCTTTATATCCCCCCGTTTTCATCGGTTTGGACAGTTTTTTCACCGGCGCGGCGGTCGACGGAGGGGCAGCAGGCGGTTGTTCCTTCAGGCGCCGCAATTCCGCCTCCAGCGTTTCAATCCGCTTTATCAACGGTTCCAACTCGGAAGCCGACAGCGACGGGGCGGCGGCTGATGGATGGCAAAGTTTCACAAGCGCCACTTCCAACAGAAGGCGTGGGTGGTTTGTCCACTTCATCTCTTGCTGGCTTTTGTTCAGCAACTCGATGGCCTCGTATAAATTGGAAACCGGAATCATTTCCGACAGTGAAGTGAACGCTTCGTCAACGACAGCAATTTGAATCGCTCCCTCCACATAGGGAGCGGTTTTGTACAGCAATAAATCGCGATAGTACAAAATCAAGTCTTCAACCAAACGATGCGGATCTTTCCCTTGCGCCATCATCGTTTCCAACTGCTGAAGAACCGCCGCTGTATCTTTGCGGTGGATGGCTTCGATGAAGCTCGATAAGGCGGCAAATGATGCAGCCCCGGTCATCGCCAGCACGTCGTCGAGCCGAAGTTTCCCGTCGCTGAACGAAATGGCTTGATCAAGCAAGCTGAGCGCATCGCGCATCCCCCCGTCTGCAGCACGGGCGATGGCGGACAATGCCTCATCGGACGCCTCGACACCTTGGGCGCTTGCGACATACTTTAGCCGTGAAACGATCGCCGGAAGCGGGATGCGGCGAAAATCGAACCGTTGGCAGCGGGAAATGATCGTCGTCGGAATTTTGTGCGGCTCGGTCGTGGCCAAAATGAAAATGACGTGTTTCGGCGGCTCCTCCAACGTTTTCAACAGCGCGTTAAACGCACCGATCGACAGCATATGCACCTCGTCGATGATATACACTTTGTAGCGGGCCGACGTCGGCGCAAATTTCACCTTCTCACGGATATCACGAATTTCATCGACGCGGTTGTTGGAAGCAGCGTCAATTTCCAGCACATCGGGAACCGTTCCATTCGTAATGCCGAGGCAAGCTGGACACTCATTGCATGGCTCCGCCGCTGGCGCCTGTTCACAGTTGACCGCCTTGGCGAAAATTTTCGCTGCGCTCGTTTTTCCTGTACCGCGCGGGCCGGAAAATAAGTAAGCGTGCGATATTTTATGTTGAAGCAGGGCGCTTTGCAACGTCTTGGTCACGTGTTCTTGGCCGACCATGTCCGCAAAGCGCTGCGGCCGAAACACGCGATATAACGCTTGGTATGCCACGGAAAACGGCCCTCCTCTTTCTCTCGTCCTATCTATTATATAACTTCCTATTGCAATTTGAAATAACAAAAAACCCACTCGCCATGAGTGGGTTTTGTTCCCTATCGCTATGTAAGGCCGTGCACCTTCTGTCGATTAGCTGCCCCGAGCGTTGCTCAAGCAGTTAGCTCAGCCCAGGCGTCCCCGCGGCACATGGGAGCATCCGCTTACTGCTGCTTCCTTCCGGACCTGACAGGGTTCACGGAATCCCATTGCGCGGGACCCAGACGTCAACACCACTTGCTTGAGACAGGCCTCGCAACAGACTAACCTCGAGAAGGAATTCAGCCTCGCTAGAGCGGATTGCGAGTACAGGGCACCGCTACCTCCCCGCTTAGCACGGCACTATCAGTATAGCTCGTTAGCGGAAAAAATGCAATGTCAATCGACGGAATTTTCGTTGGCACTCCCGCCAACATTTCTCTTTTGTTCGCGCAATCGTCGAAAAAATTGGCTCAACAGCGAACCGCACTCGTCAGCAAGCACCCCGCTTACCACCTTAACCTGATGGTTAAATCGGCTTTCCTGCAATAAGTTCATCAATGTCCCAGCGCACCCTCCCTTTGGGTCAAACGCGCCAAATACAACCCGTTCGATGCGGGAAAGAACAATGGCGCCTGCGCACATGGCGCACGGCTCAAGCGTTACGTACAACGTCGCCCGCTCAAGCCGCCATGAACCGGTTGCCCGGCATGCTTCATCGATTGCCAAAATTTCTGCATGAGCGATGGCGCGTTGTTCGGTTTCCCGCAAATTATGAGCGCGGGCGATGACGCGGCCGTCTTGAACGATGACAGCGCCGATCGGCACTTCGCCGATCTGCTCCGCTTTTTTTGCTTCTTCCATTGCCAATCGCATGTAGTACTCGTCGGTGTTCATCGTATACCCCTTCACACAAACGGTCATTTCTCCTTTCTTTTCATCATAGAATATGGAGAATAAAGACGCAACTAGGAGGTCAAGTATGCAAATCCACGTAGTGCAGAGTGGACAAACGTTAAGTGGAATTGCTGAGGCATACGGGACCACGGCGGAAGACATTGTCCGGGCCAACAAGCTTCCAAACCCTGATAAACTCGTTGTCGGTCAGGCGCTCGTGATCCCGATCGTCGGTCGTTTTTACTGGGTGCAGCGCGGCGACACGTTATGGTCGATTGCACGCCGATTTTCGATTCCAATGCAGCGGCTTGCCGAAGTGAATCGCCTCTCCTTAAACGCTCCGCTTAAGGTCGGGCAGCGGCTTTATATACCGCCCGGCGCCAAGCGAAGAGCGGAGTTTAACGCCTATATTGAACCGCGCGGCGCGACTGTCAGCCCAGCGCTGGAGGCGAGCGCTCGCGAAGCCGCTCCGTATTTGACTTATTTGAGTCCTTTTTATTTTGCGATCCGACGCGACGCGACATTGCAAGAGCCGCCGCTTGACGACTTTCCGGATATTGCCCGCGCCAACCGCGTCACGCTCGTTATGGTTGTCGCCAACATTGAAAACGGGCAGTTCAGCGACGAGCTCGGCGCGCTTATGTTAACAAACGAAACGCTGCAAAATCGTCTGCTCGACAACATTGTCGCGACCGCTAGACGGTATGGCTTCCGCGACATCCATTTTGATTTTGAATATTTGCGCCCGGAAGACCGTGAGGCGTATAATGCGTTTTTGCGCAAAGCGAAACGGCGGTTTGCACGAGAAGGGTGGATGATGTCGACCGCCTTGGCGCCGAAAACGAGCGCGACCCAGCGCGGACGTTGGTACGAAGCACACGACTACCGCGCCCATGGACAAATTGTCGACTTTGTCGTGATCATGACGTATGAATGGGGCTACAGCGGCGGGCCGCCGATGCCGGTGTCCCCGATCGGTCCGGTCCGCCGCGTTCTCGAGTACGCCATCTCTGAAATGCCAGCCGGAAAAATTTTGATGGGGCAAAACTTGTATGGCTACGACTGGACGCTGCCATATGTACCCGGCGGCCCGTACGCCCAGGCCATCAGCCCGCAGCAAGCCATCGCCCTCGCCGCAAAGTATAACGTTGCCATCGAATACGATACGGAGGCGCAGGCACCGCATTTTCGCTATCGCGACGAAAACGGACGCGAGCATGAAGTATGGTTTGAGGACGCCCGCTCCATTCAAGCAAAATTTAATCTCGTGAAGGAACTTGGTTTGCGCGGGGTCAGCTATTGGAAACTTGGCATTGATTTTCCACAAAACTGGCTGCTGATCGCTGATCAATTTACTGTTGTAAAAAAATAAAGGCATAAAAAACCCGCCGGTCAACGGCGGGTTTTTTTATGATGGGAAACGGCTTTCGGCGGTCAGCCGTTTCAGATGACAATCTCCTCTTATGCGCGTCAGTCCTCTTCATCATCGTCTTGGCCAAGAACAAGACTTCTTGTTCCTCATTGCCAACGTCATTCACTATAACACGGCAGTCGGGAAAAGTCAACCAACGATTTGCCTCAAGCACCTTTTTTTCAGCGAATGACGTCCCGATTCCCCATGTAAGGACGAAGCGCTTCCGGAACGATGACCGAGCCGTCTTCTTGCTGGTAGTTTTCCAAAATGGCGGCGACCGTCCGCCCAATGGCTAGCCCCGAACCGTTTAATGTATGCACGTACTCCGGTTTCGCTTTTGGATCCCGACGGAAGCGGATGTTGGCACGGCGCGCTTGAAACGCCTCAAAGTTGCTGCACGACGAAATTTCCCGGTACGTTCCGTAACTTGGCAGCCAAACTTCAATATCGTACGTTTTCGCCGCCGAGAATCCAAGGTCTCCGGTGCACAAGGCGACAACGCGGTACGGAAGCCCGAGCCGTTGCAAAATCGTCTCTGCCTGGCGCGTCAGCTTTTCCAATTCATCGTACGAGTCCTCCGGCTTTACGAACTTTACCAGCTCGACTTTATTGAACTGATGCTGACGGATCAGCCCTCTCGTGTCGCGGCCGGCCGACCCGGCT
Source organism: Geobacillus thermoleovorans (assembly GCF_001610955.1). GTDB lineage: Bacteria > Bacillota > Bacilli > Bacillales > Anoxybacillaceae > Geobacillus > Geobacillus thermoleovorans. The sequence goes on along the minus strand of NZ_CP014335.1, from coordinate 3,429,403 downwards.
TCCGCGCGGAAGCAGGCGCTGTAGGCCGCATAGTAAATCGGCAAATCATCTGCGGCCAAAATTTCGTCGCGGTGCAGGTTCGTCACCGGCACCTCAGCGGTCGGAATGAGGAAATAATCTTCGCTGTCCAAATGGAACGCATCCTCGGCAAATTTCGGCAACTGTCCGGTTCCGATCATGCTCGCCCGGTTCACTAAATATGGCGGCAACACTTCTTCGTAACCGAATTCATCGAGATGGATGTCAAGCATAAAGTTGATGAGCGCCCGCTCAAGCCGCGCTCCTAACCCTTTATAAAAGACAAATCGGCTTCCCGCCACTTTGGCGGCTCGCTCAAAGTCGAGCAAACCGAGCCGATCGGCGATTTCCCAATGCGGCTTCGGCTCAAAGGAAAACGAACGCGGCTCTCCCCATCTCCGCACTTCCACATTGTCCTCTTCTGATTGGCCGATCGGCACTGATTCGTGCGGCACGTTTGGAATTGACAACAACAAGTCGTCGAGTTCCGCCTCAAGCTGGCGAATTTGTTCATCCATCCGTTTAATGCGGTCACCGACTTCGCGCATTTGGGCAATCAGCGGCTCGGCGTCCTTTTTCTCGCGCTTTAGGACAGCGATTTGCTGCGACACATCGTTGCGCTTGCTTTTCAGCTCTTCGACTTCCGCGATCAAGCGGCGGCGGTCTTTGTCCAATTGTTCAAAGCGGTCGATGTTCGTCAAATCCCCGCCGCGCTGCATTAGTTTTTCTTTCACTTCTTCAAACTGGGTGCGCAATATTTTCACATCCAGCATGGCTTTTACCTCCTTTTCCATTCAATATTATACATAAAAAAGCCCCCGTCCCAAAAAAGGGACGGGAGCCATCCCGCGGTGCCACCCTTATTGAAGGCTTGCTATGCCTTCCCCTTTTGCCGTTAACGTCGGCGGCCGAAAACGCCTACTGGCCCTTTGGGCGTTCAACGTTTTGCTCGAGGATGGATTCACAGGAGCTCCCTGCCGGTTCGCACCGCCCACCGGCTCTCTGATAAGGAAGGCATCCCGCTACTCGTTCCTCTCATCGCTTTCGCTTGATCACTTTACTTGAGGCTTGACGCCATTTTCGCTTCTTTGACCATGTTGAGGAAGTATTGCATCAATCGATGATCGTCGGTCAGCTCTGGGTGGAACGAGCAGCCAAGAAACTGTCCTTGTCGAGCGGCGACAATGCGGTCATTGTATGTCGCCAAGACATCGACCCCGTCCCCGGCCTCCACGATATGCGGAGCGCGGATGAAGACGCCGACAAAGCCATCGCCGACGCCTTTAATCGACAGCTCCGCCTCAAAGCTTTCCCGCTGCCGACCGAACGAGTTCCGCTCCACCGTAATGTCCATCAAACCTAAGTGCGGCTCGTCGTAACCGACGATTCGTTTCGCCAGTAAAATCAGCCCGGCGCACGTGCCGAACATCGGCTTGCCGGCAGCGGCAAATTGCTTGAGCGGCTCCATCAGCCCATAGCGGTCGATGAGCCGCCGCATCGTCGTGCTTTCGCCGCCCGGCAGCACAAGACCGTCCAACCCTTCAAGCTGCTCCGGCTTTTTCACGATGACCGCCTCGGCGCCGCACGCCTCAATGGCGCGAACATGCTCCCGCACAGCTCCTTGCAGTCCAAGTACACCTATTTTCATCGTTGCTTTGCTCCTTTATTTAGCTTACCAGCCGCGTTCTTGCATCCGGTGCTCCGGCAACAATGTCGCGATATCGATGCCGCGCATCGCGCCGCCCAATCCTTTCGACAAGTGCGCGATCAATTCATAGTCTTCGTAATGAGTCGTCGCCTCTACGATCGCGCGCGCGTATTTTTCCGGATTTTCCGATTTGAAAATGCCAGACCCAACAAAGACACCGTCCGCACCCAAGTGCATCATCAAGGCAGCGTCAGCCGGTGTCGCGACACCGCCGGCGGCAAAGTTGACGACCGGCAGGCGGCCAAGCCGCTTGATCTCGCGCAGCACCTCAACCGGAGCCCCGAGCTGTTTCGCCTCAGCGACAAGCTCATCTTCGCTCATGTTGACGACTTTGCGAATTTGCGCGTTCACTTTGCGCATATGGCGCACGGCCTCAACGATGTTGCCTGTCCCCGGCTCTCCTTTCGTCCGCAACATCGATGCCCCTTCTGCAATGCGGCGCGCCGCTTCCCCTAAATCGCGGCAACCGCACACAAATGGAACGGTAAACTGCCGTTTGTCAATATGGAACTCCTCATCAGCCGGCGTTAATACTTCGCTTTCGTCAATGTAGTCGACACCAAGCGCCTCTAAGACACGCGCCTCAACATAGTGACCGATCCGCACTTTCGCCATGACTGGGATCGAAACGGCGTTCATCACTTCTTCGATCACCGTCGGGTCGGCCATGCGCGCGACACCGCCAGCGGCGCGAATGTCCGCCGGGACGCGCTCGAGCGCCATAACCGCGACAGCCCCTGCCGCTTCAGCGATTTTCGCCTGTTCTGCGTTCACGACGTCCATGATGACGCCGCCTTTTTGCATTTCCGCCATGCCGCGTTTGACGCGGTCCGTACCTGTCAATGCCAACGTTGATTCCCCCTATTCCTAATCCTTATGCTTTGCGAGGCATGCAAAAGGACGATTCCACTGTTTTATTTTACCTCAATTTTTACAAAAATCACAATGGAAAAAAGCTCCCCATCAAGGGGAGTCGATTTTACAGCCAGCCTTTCACTGTTTTGGCGACGCTTGTCCATAAATCAACAAACAGTCCGCCGACCGCGCGCATCGAAAGAACAAACCAATTGGCTTTTTCGACTTCAGCTGTTGTGACAAGCGGCACACGGATGTTTTTTTGCATGTCTGGGCTTAAGAAGGCAAGGGAGTCGTCCCCTTTATATTCGAGCGTCATATATCCAACTGTTTCCCCTTTTTTCAAAGGGGCGACTAGCTTTCCTTCTTTTGTCATTTTTTTCTTGTCCAACACATATACAGGTTTGTATTGTTTTTCCTCGCCGTTTTTCACAAGCAGATCCAGATTCTTTCCTGTCGCGACACGAACCTCTTTTTCTTTCCCTTTCACGACCGGAAGTGTTTCTTTTCCTTTCAGCTGGTACCCTTTTGGATAAAGCGTCTCGAGGGAGTATTGGTTGAATCCGTAGTTAAATAGTTTTTCTGTCTCTTTAAAGCGCGCCTCTTTTGTTGTTTTCCCACTCGCATCTTTCGCGTTCATGACAACCGAAATCAAGCGGACGCCGTTTCGTTTCGCCGTCCCGGTGAAACAGTTGCCGGCAAATTCCGTATAGCCGGTTTTCAACCCGTCTACACCTTCGTATCCGTACACAAGCCCAGGCAGCATCCAATTCCAGTTGTCCATTTTGATTTCATCTTTTGTTCCTTCCCGGAATACTTTATGAGGAATGCTCGCTGTTTTCAGCACTTCGGGATGATCTTTCAGCAACCGGTAGGCAAGCATCGCCATCGCACGTGCGGACATGACGTTTTCCTCATTTGTGCTTGTCCCTTCCGGATGGAATCCTTTTAAATCCTTATTGCTCAACCCTGTGGCATTGACAAACTTATAATCTTTCAGCCCAAGCTCTTTCGCTTTGTCGTTCATCATTTTCACAAAATTTTTCTCCGATCCAGCGATGATCTCAGCAATCGCGACCGTTGCCCCGTTCGCCGAATAAATGGCCATTGCCTCGTACAGCTCACGCACCGTATACTTGCCATCTTTTCGCAACGGGACATTGGACAGCGCCCGGTCTTGCGACAGCCGGTACACGTAATCGCTTGGCGTGTACATTTGATCCCATTTGACGCGCTTCGCCTTAATGGCGTCAAGAAGCAAATACTCGGTCATCATTTTCGTCATGCTGGCAATCCCAAGCACCGTATCGATATTTTTTTCATACAAAATTCTTCCCGTTTGTGCATCCACTAAAATCGCAGCGTCCGCCCGGATGTCAAGCGGGGCGCTTTCCGCCTTCACCGTCTGTTGAAACGGACCAAACGTTAAACAAAGGCAAATCGACAGCAACCAAAACAACCAGTTTTGTTTTCTCCTCCTCACAATGACACCCTCCTCACACAACCGTTATTGTAACATACCGTCGGCCAAAAAAATAGACGGAGGACATGTCTCCGTCAAAGTTGAGCCGATCGGCGCAACTCCGATCAAAAAGCAGAGTAGTTCGGCGCTTCTTTCGTAATTTGCACGTCATGCGGATGGCTTTCACGAAGCCCCGCGCTCGTCATGCGGATAAACTGCGTTTTTTCGCGCAGCTCTTCCAAATTGCGGGTTCCACAATAGCCCATGCCGGCGCGCAACCCACCGACAAGCTGATAAATCGTGTCGGCAAGCGGCCCTTTGTATGGAACGCGTCCCTCGATGCCTTCCGGGACAAACTTTTTCGCATCTTCTTGAAAATAGCGGTCTTTGCTGCCGCGCTCCATGGCTGCGACCGATCCCATGCCCCGGTACACCTTAAAGCGGCGGCCTTGGTAAATTTCCGTCTCACCCGGGCTTTCGGAAACACCAGCAAGCAAGCTGCCGAGCATAACCGCATGCGCCCCAGCCGCGATCGCCTTCACAATGTCGCCGGAATATTTGATCCCGCCGTCAGCGATGACCGGGACGCCATGTTTGCGCGCCTCAGTCGCACAGTCGTAGATCGCCGTAATTTGCGGCACACCAACCCCGGCGACAACCCGGGTCGTGCAGATGGACCCCGGACCGATTCCGACTTTAATAATGTTCGCCCCAGCCTCAATCAAGTCGCGCGTCCCTTCAGCTGTCGCGACATTGCCGGCGATGATGTTCAAGTCCGGGTATTGGCGTCGGATGTTGGCCACCGTCTCTAGGACGCCTTTCGAATGGCCGTGCGCCGTGTCAACGACAATGACATCAACCCCTGCCTCAACAAGCTTTTTGACGCGAATCATCGTGTCCGCCGTCACCCCGACGGCCGCCCCGACAATCAGCCTCCCTTTCGCATCTTTCGCCGAATTCGGGAACTCAATGACCTTTTCAATATCCTTGATCGTAATTAATCCCTTCAGCACACCGTTTTCATCAACAAGAGGCAGTTTTTCGACCTTGTGTCGCTGCAAAATTTTCTCTGCTTCCTCCAACGTTGTCCCCACCGGAGCAGTGATCAAGTTTTCCTTCGTCATTACCTCGGAAATTTTAATCGAATAGTCTTGAATGAAACGCAAGTCACGGTTCGTAATAATGCCGACCAATTTTTGCTCCTCGGGGTTGTTGACGATCGGCACCCCCGAGATCCGATATTTACTCATTAAGTGTTCTGCATCATACACTTGATGATCCGGCGTTAGGAAAAACGGGTCCGTAATGACGCCTCGTTCCGACCGTTTCACCTTGTCGACCTGCTCGGCCTGCTGTTCGATCGACATATTTTTGTGAATGATGCCAAGGCCTCCCTGACGCGCCATCGCAATTGCCATCTCCGCTTCGGTGACCGTATCCATCCCAGCGCTGAGAATCGGGATGTTCAACTGCAGCGTATCGCTCAACTTCGTGGTTACATCAACATCGCGCGGCAATACGTCCGACTTCGCTGGGATGAGAAGAACGTCATCAAACGTCAATCCTTCCTTGGCGAATTTCGCTTCCCACATGTTTTCTCCCCCTTGTCCGGAAATATTATTAGTAGCTTAACAACTGGTTAAACTACTGTCAAGGAATCAAGAAAATGTCCAACTTTTCAGTTATTTCAAGACAATTCTATGTAAGGGGGGTAAAAATGTTCGGAAATCACGGTCAACTGTTTCGCCTTTCTGTTTTCCGCTCGGCCGATACTGCGCAGCAATTTTTGCGGCAATGCTATCAACAGCTGCAGCGGGATGACGCCGTCCAACGCAGTTATGCAAACTGTTACCCATTTTTATATTATCTGGAACACGGGCAAAACTTTTACGCCGCTGCCCAGCAGGCGCCGCTGTCCATCAAGCCAGTTCTCTTGTTTTACGGCATGGTGCAGCTCTTAAAAGCATGCCTGCTCACTGTCGACCCCGACTACCCGGAATCAACATCGGTCTTGGCCCATGGTGTATCAGCAAGAAAACGAAAAAAACAGGGCTACGAATTTTTAGATGATGAAGTGAAAATACAAAAAAACGGTTTATTCGCACATTTTTCTGAAAAAATGTTTCATGTGAAACAAGAAGCTGGGGAAAAATTTCGCATGGGCACGCTGTTGCAACGAATTGGCGAGTTGCATGAAACGTTTTTTCTTCTAAGCGGGCGAAAAAAACCGTTATCCTTGCCTGTTGTACATACTGCTTCGCCGCCGATGCTCGCCATCCCAAAAGTGATTTTGGACCACTACCATATGTCGTTGTCCCGCTTTGTCCAATATCTCTGTGAAGAAGGACAAGGAAAGCGGCTTTCGTTCGCCAAAGAAGAAGGAGAATTTCTGTATTTTCATATAGAATCGCCGCTGTCGCCGGCCGGAGAAGGTCCGTTTTTATTCCATCTTGACGGTACACTCCGAATTCCAGTCAAGAAAGAGAAAACATTCTCGCTTCCAGAAATACACGCCCATTACTTGTTGCTGTATAACTTGAGCATGATTTCGCGCTATGAGACGGAATGGTGGAGCGAGCTTCTCCATTCTTACCCAAGCAAGGCATACACTTTTATTCTTGAGTTTCTCTCCGTGTCGGCGGAAAAAGTGCCGTTGCTGCTTCATGAATACTTAATGCGGAAATTTTTGGGTTGAATCAAATCAAAAATCCCCTGCTGTATATACAGCAGGGGATTTTCGCCTAGCAACGACCTACTCTTGCAGGGGCGCTGGCCCCAACTACCATCGGCGCTGGAGGGCTTAACTTCCGTGTTCGGGATGGGAACGGGTGTTTCCCCTCCGCCATAGCCACTAGGCAATGATGATCATCTTGGACAGTAATTATTATATCCATCCTGTTGGATTTGTCAACAGGATGTTCATTCCCTCAAAACTAGATAACCGTGCTCAGGAAGAAGCCGCTCGCCTGCGCTTTTCGCATTGTCCAGCTCCGGCTCGCCGCCGCTCGGGGTCAAATAACCTTCGCCTTCGGGATCGGAAATCCCTGCAGGCGAAGAACATTTGCCCGTCGCGGCGACCCGCTCGCCTGCGCTTTTCGCTGTCTAGTTCCGGCCGCCATCGGCTCGCGACGCTTCGGTCCTGCTGCGGCGGCGACAGCCTCCTCGCAGGCCCTCCAGCGCACCTCGCCGATAAGCGGGCGGCCTCCACTTTTCTTGCTAGGTTAAGCCCTCGATCGATTAGTATCCGTCAGCTCCACGTGTCGCCACGCTTCCACCTCGGACCTATCGACCTCGTCATCTTCGAGGGATCTTACCCGCTTTGCGCGGTGGGAAATCTCATCTTGAGGGGGGCTTCACGCTTAGATGCTTTCAGCGCTTATCCCGTCCGCACATAGCTACCCAGCGGTGCCCCTGGCGGGACAACTGGTACACCAGCGGTGCGTCCATCCCGGTCCTCTCGTACTAAGGACAGCTCCTCTCAAATTTCCTCCGCCCGCGACGGATAGGGACCGAACTGTCTCACGACGTTCTGAACCCAGCTCGCGTACCGCTTTAATGGGCGAACAGCCCAACCCTTGGGACCGACTACAGCCCCAGGATGCGATGAGCCGACATCGAGGTGCCAAACCTCCCCGTCGATGTGGACTCTTGGGGGAGATCAGCCTGTTATCCCCGGGGTAGCTTTTATCCGTTGAGCGATGGCCCTTCCATGCGGAACCACCGGATCACTAAGCCCGACTTTCGTCCCTGCTCGACCTGTCCGTCTCGCAGTCAAGCTCCCTTGTGCCTTTGCACTCTCCGAATGATTTCCAACCATTCTGAGGGAACCTTTGGGCGCCTCCGTTACCTTTTGGGAGGCGACCGCCCCAGTCAAACTGCCCACCTGACACTGTCTCCCACCCCGCTAAGGGGTGCGGGTTAGAATTTCAATACCGCCAGGGTGGTATCCCACCGTCGCCTCCACCGAAGCTGGCGCTCCGGCTTCCCAGGCTCCCACCTATCCTGTACAAGCGATACCAAAATTCCATATCAGGCTGCAGTAAAGCTCCACGGGGTCTTTCCGTCCTGTCGCGGGTAACCTGCATCTTCACAGGTAGTATAATTTCACCGGGTCTCTCGTTGAGACAGCGCCCAAGTCGTTACACCTTTCGTGCGGGTCGGAACTTACCCGACAAGGAATTTCGCTACCTTAGGACCGTTATAGTTACGGCCGCCGTTTACTGGGGCTTCGGTTCGCACCTTCGCTTCCGCTAAGCGCTCCCCTTAACCTTCCAGCACCGGGCAGGTGTCAGCCCCTATACGTCGCCTTTCGGCTTCGCAGAGACCTGTGTTTTTGATAAACAGTCGCTTGGGCCTTTTCACTGCGGCTCTTCAGGGCTCTTCACCCCAAAGAGCACCCCTTCTCCCGAAGTTACGGGGTCATTTTGCCGAGTTCCTTAACGAGAGTTCTCCCGCGCGCCTTAGGATTCTCTCCTCGCCTACCTGTGTCGGTTTGCGGTACGGGCACCTCTTCCCTCGCTAGAGGCTTTTCTTGGCAGTGTGAAATCGGGGACTTCCGGATTACTCCGTCGCCGTCACCGCTTGGCCTTATGATCCGCGGATTTGCCTGCGGATCAGCCTCACGGCTTGGACAGGCTCTTCCAGCCGCCTGCTCGCCCTATCCTCCTGCGTCCCCCCATCGCTCAAACGGGAAGAAGGTGGTACAGGAATCTCAACCTGTTGTCCATCACCTACGCCTTTCGGCCTCGGCTTAGGTCCCGACTAACCCTGAGCGGACGAACCTTCCTCAGGAACCCTTAGGCTTTCGGCGCAGAGGATTCTCACCTCTGTTTTCGCTACTCATACCGGCATTCTCACTTCTAAGCGCTCCACCAGTCCTTCCGGTCTGGCTTCTCTGCCCTTAGAACGCTCCCCTACCGATGACCAACGGTCATCCCGCAGCTTCGGCGGCACGTTTAGCCCCGGTACATTTTCGGCGCAGAGTCACTCGACCAGTGAGCTATTACGCACTCTTTAAATGGTGGCTGCTTCTAAGCCAACATCCTGGTTGTCTCGGCAACTCCACATCCTTTTCCACTGAACGTGCACTTCGGGGCCTTAGCTGGCGGTCTGGGCTGTTCCCCTCTCGACCACGGATCTTATCACTCGCAGTCTGACTCCCGGGCATAAGTCGTTGGCATTCGGAGTTTGACTGGGTTCGGTAACCCGTTTGGGGCCCCTAGCCCAATCAGTGCTCTACCTCCAACACTCTCAAACCCGAGGCTAGCCCTAAAGCTATTTCGGGGAGAACCAGCTATCTCCAAGTTCGATTGGCATTTCACCCCTACCCACACCTCATCCCCGCACTTTTCAACGTGCGTGGGTTCGGGCCTCCAGCCGGTGTTACCCGGCCTTCACCCTGGACATGGGTAGATCACCTGGTTTCGGGTCGACGACGACGTACTCACACGCCCTGTTCAGACTCGCTTTCGCTGCGGCTCCGCCTCTTCGGCTTAACCTCGCACGCCATCGTCACTCGCCGGTTCATTCTACAAAAGGCACGCCATCACCCATCAACGGGCTCTGACTACTTGTAGGCACACGGTTTCAGGTTCTCTTTCACTCCCCTCCCGGGGTGCTTTTCACCTTTCCCTCACGGTACTGGTGCACTATCGGTCACTAGGGAGTATTTAGCCTTGGGAGATGGTCCTCCCTGCTTCCGACGGGATTCCTCGTGTCCCGCCGTACTCAGGATCCGCTCGGGAGGGAACGAAGTTTCGACTACAGGGCTCTCACCTTCTCTGGCCGGCCGTTCCAGACCGGTTCGTCTACCCCGTCCCTTTCTCACTCCCATCGTGAGCGGTCCTACAACCCCAAGAGGACATGCCTCTTGGTTTGGGCTGTTCCCGTTTCGCTCGCCGCTACTCAGGGAATCGCGGTTGCTTTCTTCTCCTCCGGGTACTAAGATGTTTCAGTTCCCCGGGTGTGCCCTCCATGCCCTATGGATTCAGGCATGGATACTGCCCCATTACGGACAGTGGGTTCCCCCATTCGGACATCTCCGGATCAACGCTTGCTTACAGCTCCCCGAAGCGTTTCGGCGTTTGCCCCGTCCTTCATCGGCTCCTAGTGCCAAGGCATCCACCGTGCGCCCTTTCCAGCTTAACCTATTGCGCTCTCGGCTTCTTCCTTTGCTTTATCGGTTATCTAGTTTTCAAGGAACGAGACTGCTTCTTGAATTTGCTTCTCTGCAGTCTTGTGCCGAGGAATCTTGCTTCCCTGAACCTGCTAGCAGACGCAGGCACAGACGCAAAGTAGCTCCTTTGAATTCGCTTCTTCGCTGGTTTGCGTCGAGAAATTCGGCTTCTCCGAATCCGCTTGTAGACGCAGACGCAAAGCAACTACGTTGAAACCTCTTACCTTGATATGGTGGAGCCTATCGGGATCGAACCGATGACCTCCTGCTTGCAAAGCAGGCGCTCTCCCAGCTGAGCTAAGACCCCATCCAATGGGCCTAAGTGGACTTGAACCACCGACCTCACGCTTATCAGGCGTGCGCTCTGACCAGCTGAGCTATAGGCCCATATACACATTGCAAGGAACAATAAGTTCCCTCAAAACGAAACAAGGCTGCTGCCTTGAGTCAGCTTCTTTGCGGCCTTGCGCCGAGGAATCCAGCTCCGCTGAATCACTCGCAGACGCAGGCGCAAAACAACCGAGAGAATAACCAATTCCCTCAAAACCAAACAAAACAGCAAGCGTCATTATAATCAAACCATTCGATTTTGTCAATAACATCCTTAGAAAGGAGGTGATCCAGCCGCACCTTCCGGTACGGCTACCTTGTTACGACTTCACCCCAATCACTTGCCCCACCTTCGGCGGCTGGCTCCCGTAAGGGTTACCTCACCGACTTCGGGTGTTGCAAGCTCTCGTGGTGTGACGGGCGGTGTGTACAAGGCCCGGGAACGTATTCACCGCGGCATGCTGATCCGCGATTACTAGCGATTCCGGCTTCATGCAGGCGAGTTGCAGCCTGCAATCCGAACTGAGAGCGGCTTTTTGGGATTCGCTCCCCCTCGCGGGTTCGCAGCCCTTTGTACCGCCCATTGTAGCACGTGTGTAGCCCAGGTCATAAGGGGCATGATGATTTGACGTCATCCCCACCTTCCTCCGACTTGTCGCCGGCAGTCCCTCTAGAGTGCCCACCTTCGTGCTGGCAACTAGAGGCGAGGGTTGCGCTCGTTGCGGGACTTAACCCAACATCTCACGACACGAGCTGACGACAACCATGCACCACCTGTCACCCTGTCCCCCCGAAGGGGGAACGCCCAATCTCTTGGGTTGTCAGGGGATGTCAAGACCTGGTAAGGTTCTTCGCGTTGCTTCGAATTAAACCACATGCTCCACCGCTTGTGCGGGCCCCCGTCAATTCCTTTGAGTTTCAGCCTTGCGGCCGTACTCCCCAGGCGGAGTGCTTATCGCGTTAGCTGCAGCACTAAAGGGTGTGACCCCTCTAACACTTAGCACTCATCGTTTACGGCGTGGACTACCAGGGTATCTAATCCTGTTTGCTCCCCACGCTTTCGCGCCTCAGCGTCAGTTGCAGGCCAGAGAGCCGCCTTCGCCACTGGTGTTCCTCCACATCTCTACGCATTTCACCGCTACACGTGGAATTCCGCTCTCCTCTCCTGCACTCAAGTCCCCCAGTTTCCAATGACCCTCCACGGTTGAGCCGTGGGCTTTCACATCAGACTTAAGGAACCGCCTGCGCGCGCTTTACGCCCAATAATTCCGGACAACGCTCGCCCCCTACGTATTACCGCGGCTGCTGGCACGTAGTTAGCCGGGGCTTCCTCGTGAGGTACCGTCACCGCGCCGCCCTCTTCGAACGGCGCTCCTTCGTCCCTCACAACAGAGCTTTACGACCCGAAGGCCTTCTTCGCTCACGCGGCGTCGCTCCGTCAGGCTTTCGCCCATTGCGGAAGATTCCCTACTGCTGCCTCCCGTAGGAGTCTGGGCCGTGTCTCAGTCCCAGTGTGGCCGGTCACCCTCTCAGGCCGGCTACGCATCGTCGCCTTGGTGAGCCGTTACCTCACCAACTAGCTAATGCGCCGCGGGCCCATCCGCAAGTGACAGCCAAAGGCCGCCTTTCAACCAAAGACCATGCGGTCTTCGGTGTTATCCGGTATTAGCTCCGGTTTCCCGGAGTTATCCCGGTCTTGCGGGCAGGTTGCCCACGTGTTACTCACCCGTCCGCCGCTGACCAAACCAGAGCAAGCTCCGATTTGGTCCGCTCGACTTGCATGTATTAGGCACGCCGCCAGCGTTCGTCCTGAGCCAGGATCAAACTCTCCAAAGAAAGTTGATTGGCTTTTCGGATTGTCCAGCTTCGGCCCGCCGCCTCTCGGGGTCAAATAACCTTCGCCTTCGGGATTGTAAATCCCTGCAGGCGAAGAACATTTGCCCATCGCGGCGACCCGCGAGCCTCAGCTTTTCTTATGACGCTTGCGTTTTGTTTAGTTTTCAAGGAGCTTTTTCGCTGTCCCTTAATGATGACAGCTATTAAATAATAACCCATGGACAACGAAAAGTCAACAACTTTTTTATTTCTTTACCGTCACAAGCAATGTTGATTGTATCATGTGGATGTTGTTTAGGCAATAGTATTTTTTGGAACTGACACTGATCAACCTTGCACCATTTCCTCGATATATATGTCCCGCTGAACGCTTAGTGACAGCAACTGTCCGGTTTCGATGATCTTGACGATCGGCCGGGCTGGCTCGTCCGAAGGAATAAACATAACTTCAGCCATTTCGCCGTTGGAGAGTTTGACGACGGCTCCTGTTTGTAGGCCGATGAGATTGTTCACCAGCGCGGCGACAGCTTCTGTACTCAGTTTGCCGAACTGCTCCCTTTGCATCGTTTCAATGGCCCGAAACGGCGACTGTTTGCGACGGTATAACCGTTCTGAAGTCATGGCATGGTAGACATCAGCGACGGCAACGATCTGGCTGTAAGGGTGAATTCTTTCTGCTTTTACTCCGAGCGGGTAGCCGCTGCCGTCATTTCGTTCATGATGTTGCAACACAGCAAGTTTTGCCCCATGGTTTAGCGCAGGGATTTTTTGCACCATGCGGTAGCTGAAGACAGGGTGCTGCTTTACTTCATTGAACTCGGCTTCAGTGAGCGCCGACGGATTTGTCAAAATTCTCTTACTTACTTTCGCCATGCCACAGTCTGCTAGCACACCGGCAAGGGCGATTTGGTGGCATTCCCCTTCGCTGTATCCAAGCTGCATGGCCAAAAAGCCCGCGAGCAGCCCGACGCTGACGGCATGATGGTGCAAATATTCGTCCTTTGTTGCGTAATGATGCAACATAAGCAACTCCCGTTTTTGGCCCGCCATTCGTTCAAAAAGCGAAATGATGACCCCTCTGATTTCGCCGATATCAACCGGCAAACCGGCTTGCCACGATTGAAACCATGTTTTGTATCGTTGGACCGCCTCTAAGTAGAAGGCCATCGGCTGTTTGGCAACCGCCGTTGATGCGGAATCGACGTTGGGAAATGGTTCACCGTTAGCAAGCAATGGTTCAACGTCCACTTCCTCAACGAGGAATTTTTCAAGTACGAGTAGCAACGGTTTCGTGATCACGGTGTTTTTCGGTATAATTGGACGTTTCGTCTTGCCGAGCACATCTTCAGCGAGCACGCATCCTTCGCGAAGCTGGGAGCGTTTCACACGGACCATCGATTAGTGCCCCCTTTGTCTTTTTTTCTCTGTATTTCTATCGTAACATGATTTTGGCCGCGATGGCAGGCTTTTGAAACAGAAAAACGACGCCCCGCGCCTATAGGCGAAGCGCCGTTTCCGTTAGGCTGAATGATCTTCTTCTTTATTCCTCGTCCCTTTCTTCCTCAGGCACTTTCGCCACCGTAGCGACGCACTCATGCCCATCTTCGCCAGAGAGGCGAATGAGCTTAACGCCTTGGGCGATTCTTCCCGTCCGAGAAATATCGCTGACGGCAATGCGAATGAGCACGCCGCCGGTCGTGATCACCATGACGTCTTCATTGCCGACGACGGTTGTCACCGCAACGACAGGACCGTTTTTATCCGTGACGTTGCACGTTTTCAATCCTTTGCCCCCGCGGCTTTGCACGCGGTATTCCGAGGCCGGAGTGCGCTTGCCGAACCCTTTTTTCGTGACGACAAGCACATCATGATGGTCTTCTAAAATTTCCATGCCAACTACTTCATCCCCGTCATCAAGCGTGATCGCTTTGACTCCAGTCGCGCTGCGGCCCATCGCCCGCACGTCGGTTTCCGGAAAACGGATGAGCATGCCGTTTTTCGTACCGATGATCAAATGCTTTTTGCCATCCGTCAGCCGGACAGAAATCAGTTCATCCCCTTCGCGCAAATGGATGGCGATAAGCCCGTTGTTGCGAATATGGGCGAACGCTGAAAGCGGGGAACGTTTGGCAATTCCTTGCTTTGTCGCAAACACGAGGTAGCGTTCATCGCTAAACTCGCTTTCAATCGGAATCATGGCGTTGATCCACTCATCTTTATCGAGCTCAAGCAAGTTGATGATCGGCAGCCCTTTGGCTGTGCGGCCGAATTCCGGAATCTCGTAGCCTTTTGCCTGATATACTTTCCCTTTATTCGTGAAAAACAGCACGGTGTCATGAGTCGACGTAATGAGCAAATGTTCGACAAAATCGTCTTCCGCCGTATGCATGCCTTGCACGCCCCGTCCGCCGCGTTTTTGGCTCCGGTACGTCGATAAAGGCAAGCGCTTGATGTAGCCTTTATGAGTAAGCGTGATGACGACATGCTCTTGCGGAATTAAATCCTCGTCATCGAACTGCTCAACGGCTCCTGAAACGATTTCCGTGCGCCGCTCATCGTTGAACCGCTCCTTAATTTCGCTCAGTTCATCGCGAATGATTTGCAATACTTTCTCTTCGTCGGCCAATACGCCTCTCAGTTCTGCGATCAGACGGACAAGGTCTTGGTATTCTTGTTCGATTTTTTCCCGCTCAAGGCCGGTTAACCGTTGCAGGCGCATATCCAAAATCGCCTGCGCTTGCCGTTCACTGAGTGAGAACCGCGCCATCAGCCCTTCGCGCGCCGCCTCCGTTGTCTGTGAGCGGCGGATGAGGTCGATCACTTCATCCAAATGGTCAAGGGCGATGCGCAACCCTTCCAGAATGTGAGCACGCGCCTCGGCTTTTTTCAGCTCAAACGCCGTCCGCCGGCGGATGACGGTTTTTTGATGGTTTAAATAATGCTCCAAACACTCTTTTAAGTTCAGCACTTTCGGCTCGCCGTTTACCAAAGCAAGCATGTTGATGCCAAAACTCGTTTGCAATGCCGTATGTTTGTACAAATTGTTCAACACAACCTTCGCGTTGGCATCGCGCCGCACTTCGATAACGATGCGCATGCCGCTCCGATCCGACTCGTCGCGCAAGTCGGTGATGCCGTCAATTTTTTTGTCGCGCACAAGTTCGGCGATCCGCTCGATCAGTTTCGCCTTGTTTACTTGGTAAGGTAGCTCGGTCACAATGATCGTTTCCTTGCCGTTTGGCTGCTGCTCGATTTCGGCCTTGGCGCGCAATGTAATGGAGCCGCGACCCGTTTCGTACGCCTTGCGGATGCCGCTGCGGCCGATAATTTGTCCAGCGGTTGGAAAGTCAGGTCCTGGGATGTATTCCATCAAATCGGCAACCGTCATCTCCGGATTTTGGCTTAATGCCAACAAGGCATCAATCACTTCGCCAAGCTGGTGCGGCGGAATGTTCGTCGCCATTCCGACAGCGATGCCGGATGAACCGTTGACAAGCAAATTAGGAAACCGGGACGGCAGCACGACCGGTTCTTTTTCCGAACCGTCATAGTTGTCTTGATAGTCAATCGTGTCTTTGTTGATATCGCGCAAAAGCTCCATGGCGATTTTCGACATGCGCGCTTCCGTGTAGCGCATCGCTGCTGCCGCGTCGCCGTCAATCGATCCGAAGTTGCCATGTCCGTCGACAAGCATGTAGCGGTAGTTGAAATCTTGCGCCATGCGCACCATCGTGTCATACACGGCGGCATCCCCGTGCGGATGATATTTCCCGATCACTTCGCCGACGATGCGAGCCGACTTTTTATACGGTTTATCGGCAGTCATGCCGAGGTCGTGCATGGCATATAAAATGCGGCGATGCACCGGCTTCAGCCCGTCGCGCACGTCCGGCAGGGCGCGCGAAACGATGACGCTCATCGCATAGTCAAGAAACGAAGAACGCATTTCCTGGCTGATGTTCACTTCGCGGATGCGCGGTTGTTCGTGTTCTGCCATTCGTTCAAACCTCCCTTTGAAACCTCCTCCAGTCCGGACCGCCCGGCCAGGCGGACGCGGACGGACGGCGGGCGCCGCTTCGCTCGCGCGCCGGGTGTCCCCGTCGGCAAGGTGAAGCGAGGAGGGCGGCTGATTCCCTCTTTTTTTATCCTAAATGTCCAAGTTTTTCACATAACGGGCATTTTCTTCGATGAACTGGCGGCGCGGCTCAACTTTATCGCCCATTAAAATTTCAAACGTTTCATCTGCGTCAATGGCGTCTTGCAAGCTCACTTGCAGCAACGTTCTCGTTTCCGGATTCATCGTCGTTTCCCAAAGTTGCTCCGGATTCATTTCGCCCAGTCCTTTATAGCGTTGAATCGTCGGTTTTGGCTGGTCCGGCAGCTCAGCAAGGATTTTCTCAAGCTGGCGGTCGTTGTAAGCATAACGCACCTGTTTTCCCTGCTCGATTTTATACAGCGGCGGCTGAGCGATATAAATGTAGCCGTGTTCAATCAATTCCCGCATATAACGGTAAAAAAATGTTAAAAGAAGCGTGCGAATATGGGCCCCGTCAACATCGGCGTCGGTCATGATGATGACCTTATGGTAACGCGCCTTTGAGATGTCAAACTCTTCGCCAATGCCCGTGCCAAGGGCGGTAATAATCGCCCGCACCTCATTGTTCGACAAAATTTTGTCCAAGCGCGCTTTTTCCACGTTAAGGATTTTCCCGCGCAGCGGCAAAATCGCTTGGAAATGGCGGTCGCGCCCTTGTTTCGCGGAGCCGCCGGCCGAATCGCCCTCGACGACATACAGCTCGCTGATCGACGGGTCTCTTGACGAACAGTCAGCCAGTTTGCCCGGCAAATTGGAAATTTCAAGCGCACTTTTGCGCCGCGTCAGTTCGCGCGCTTTTTTCGCCGCCAGCCGCGCCCGCGCCGCCATCATGCCTTTTTCGACGATTTTTCGGGCAATCGTCGGATTTTCAAGCAAAAACGTTTCAAATTGTTCGGAAAAGACAGCGTCGGTCACCGTGCGCGCATCGCTGTTGCCGAGCTTCGTTTTCGTTTGCCCTTCAAACTGCGGCGATGGATGCTTGATCGACACGATGGCCGTCAGCCCTTCGCGCACATCTTCGCCAGTCAAATTCGTGTCGTTTTCTTTAAAAATTTGCTGCTTGCGAGCGTAATCATTGATAATGCGCGTCAGCGCCATTTTAAAGCCAGATTCATGTGTGCCGCCTTCATGCGTATGAATGTTGTTGACAAACGAATAAATATTGCTCGTATAGCCGTCGTTGTACTGCAAGGCGATTTCTACGGCAATGCCGTCACGCTCGCCAGCGATATAAATTGGCTCTTCGTGCAGCACTTCTCGTGTTCGGTTCAAATGACGGACGTATGAACGAATGCCGCCTTCGTAAACATATTCGTTTTTTCGGCTGTCAACCCGTTCGTCCGTCAGCGTGATTTTTAAGCCGCGATTTAGAAAGGCGAGCTCACGCAACCGAGTGGCCAGCGTTTCATAGTCAAATTCGGTCGTCTCAGTGAAAATTTCCGGGTCCGGCTTAAAACGGGTCGTCGTTCCGGTCCGGTCTGTCTCGCCGATGACTTGCAAGTCGGTGCACGGTTCTCCGCGCTCGTACCGCTGGTAATGGATTTTTCCATCCCGATAGACGTAAACTTCGAGCCATTCCGATAAGGCGTTGACGACCGAAGCGCCAACGCCGTGCAAGCCGCCGGACACTTTATAGCCCCCTCCGCCAAATTTCCCACCGGCATGAAGGACGGTCATAATGACTTCGACGGCGGGACGCCCGGTCGCCTCGTGAATGTCAACCGGAATGCCACGCCCGTTGTCGGCGACGGTGATGCTGTTGTCTTTGCCGATCGTCACATCGATGTTTGTGCAATAGCCCGCCAACGCCTCGTCGATGCTGTTGTCGACGATTTCCCAAACGAGATGGTGCAGTCCTTTCGGCCCCGTCGAGCCGATGTACATCCCCGGGCGCTTGCGGACCGCTTCAAGGCCTTCAAGCACTTGGATTTGGCTTGCATCGTACGTCTGCTCAACCCGTTGTTCCATTGTCATGCCTGATCACCTACGCTTTCTTTGCAAACGTTCAACGGTCTCGCGGTCAAGAAGGAGCGGTTACCGAACCAGAATGGACTCGATAAATAGCCGCTTCTTGAATGATATCGTGCTTAATGCCGTCAATGCTTGTTGTTGTGACAAAAGTTTGCACTTTTTTCCGGATGGCATCAAGGAGGTGGGTTTGCCGAAAGTCATCAAGTTCTGACAACACATCATCCAGCAATAAAATGGGGTAATCGCCTAACTCGGAAAAGATGAGCTCAAGTTCTGCCAGCTTGACCGCTAGCGCGGTTGTACGTTGTTGCCCCTGGGAACCGAAAGTTTGCACGTTTTTTCCATTCACGAAAAACGCGATGTCATCACGATGCGGGCCGACCAGCGTTGTTCCCCGCTGAACTTCCCGTTCCCTCATGGCGGCGAACGTTTCACTGTATGCTTCTACTATTCTCGACAATTCCGCCTTTTCTGATACGTCGACCGACGGTTCGTATCGGATGCAAAGCTGTTCGGCGCCGCGGCTGATTTCATAGTGGATTGGCATCGCCCATTGCTCAAGCAGCGACAAAAACTGGCGGCGCCGCAGCGTAATTTTGGCCGCCAGCAATACAAGCTGCTCAGTTAACACATCAAGAACCGCCTCATCGCTCCGCTCGCGCGCCTGCATCATTTTTAAGTAATGATTGCGTTGTTGCAGCAGCTTTTGGTATTGGCTCAAATCATGTATATACACAGGCGACACTTGCCCGATTTCCATATCGACAAATCGGCGCCGCACTTGCGGACTTCCCTTGACTAAATTCAAGTCTTCGGGAGCAAACATGACGACATTCAAATGGCCGACGTATTGGCTGAGCCGCTGCTGTTCAATATG
Organism: Geobacillus thermoleovorans; assembly: GCF_001610955.1. Taxonomy (GTDB): domain Bacteria; phylum Bacillota; class Bacilli; order Bacillales; family Anoxybacillaceae; genus Geobacillus; species Geobacillus thermoleovorans. The sequence continues at coordinate 3,410,075 of NZ_CP014335.1, read as the reverse complement.
GTTGCATCTTGCTTTTTTTCCTTTTTTTGAAATAAGCAACTCAAGCGTTAACGACCCGCTTCGTTTTTCCGCTCTTCCTTCTATTTTAGCATACTCTTCATTCCAACGGATAAGGTCTTTATCGTTGGACGTGCGGTGCGACTTCGCCATAGCCAAAACATAAATGGCCTCCATCATGTTCGTCTTTCCTTGGGCATTTTCTCCTAAGATGACGTTCACGCCCTCACCAAAATTCAGCGTTTCATACTCATAATTCCGGTAATTCGTCAACGTTAAGTTGGTCAAAAACACCGAACCTTCACCTACTCCGCTTTTACGACGACGAACGTGCCAAACGGTTCAATGTCGATCCGGTCGCCGTCTCTCAGCTTTCGCCCGCGCCGGTTTTCCCGTTCTCCATTGACAAGCACGTGATGTTCCTGCAAAAACCATTTGGCCGCACCGCCAGTATCGATCAATCGCACAAGTTTCAAAAGCTGCCCCAGCGTAATCGTTTCCGTTGTAATCGTCACCCGTTGTTCCATCCGTGTCATCGCTCGCTTTCCTTCAAACTGCCTATTCTTTTATTTTACCGAAAAATCCGCCCACTCGCAAAGAAAGCCGATGGGAAGGATGGGCATAGATGTTGCCCGCCTTCTCATCGGACTTGAGAAAAAGCAGCGTTGTCGGGCGGCTTTTGCCCTTGAAGCTGAATGGTTTTCGCCAATAGGAGGGCGGTGGGTCAATATGTTCTCACCGGCAAAATGAGCTGAAGCATCGAATCGGTATGAAGCGGGCGCAACAGGAACGGCCGCATGGCCCCAGTGAAGCTGATTTGAATGTCTGTTCCATCAAGCGCCCGCAACGCGTCCATCATATATTTCGCGCTGAACGAAATGTTCAACTCTTCCCCTTCAAGAGACTCCGTTTGCAGCTGCTCCGTCACTTTCCCGATCTCCGGAGAAATCGAAGAAATTTCGAGCATTCCTCCAGGAAGCGTCGTTAGTTTCACAACGTTGTTCCTTCCTTCTCGAGCAAGCAAGGACGCTCGGTCGATTGCCTGCAAAAACTCTTTTGTATTGACGATCATGGTCGTTTTGCTTTCTGTTGGAATCAAGCGGGCCGTCTCCGGATAGTTGCCGTCAAGCAGCCGGGAAAAGAAGAGAAGGTGCTCGGCCTTAAATAGCACTTGATTGGCTGTCATGACGATGTCCACCGGGTGGTTGCCGTCATCCAAAATTTTGCTGAGCTCATTAAGACTTTTTCCAGGGATGACGACGTTGTATGATACTTCATTTTCCGACTCAATTTTCACTTTGCGCATGGCTAAGCGATGACTGTCGGTCGCTGTGCAGACAAGCTCGCCATGTTCAACTTTCCAGTTGACACCTGTCAAGATTGGGCGCGTTTCCGATGTAGAAACGGCGAACACCGTTTGCCGAATCACGGTTTTCAATAAATCAGCCGGGATTTGAAACACGTTTTCTTCTTCAATTTGCGGCAGGCGCGGATATTCGTCGGCGTTTAGCCCATTGAGGCGGAATTCTGAGTGCCCCGAGCGGATGATCGTCAAAAAGTTGTCTTCCGTTTCGATTTCCACCGTTTGTTGCGGCAGTTTTTTCACGATTTCAGAGAAAAAGCGCGCCTGCAGTACGATGCTCCCCGGTCTTTTCACGTCAACGAGCAACTTGCCTTCTTTTTCAAGCGGAATAAACGATTCAATTGAAATGTCGGAATCGCTTCCGGTCAGCGTTACTCCCGAGGCGGTTGCTGTTAGTTTGATTCCGGTCAAAATCGGAATCGTCGTTCTTGTCGATACGGCTTTCATCACGTCTTGGACGCTCTTGGCCAACGCTTCGCGGTCAATGGAAATGTTCACGTTGCTGTTCCTCCCCGTTTCTTTAGATCGTCGGAAATAAATTATAAAAATATAAAAACAAAAACCGTAGTACTAGTCGTATGGCTTGTTAGTATGTGGATAAACAAAAAAAGCGAAGCAAGCACAGCCTGTCCACATGTGGATAAGCTGTGCATAAAACCGAGACAGTTGTTCACAGTTGCTTCAGCTTTTCTTGAATCTCTTGTATATGCCTTTGCAGCTGCGTATCGGTTTGCAAAAGCTTTGATATTTTTTCATGGGCGTGGATGACGGTTGTATGATCGCGTCCCCCAAATTCATCGCCGATTTTCGGCAACGAACAGTCGGTCAGTTCGCGGGAGAGATACATGGCAATTTGCCGAGGGAACGCGACCGATTTTGTTCGCTTTTTCGCTTTAAAATCTTCCATCTTGATGTTGAAATGCTGTCCAACAACGCGCTGAATGTCTTGAATCGTGATTACCTTCGGCTTTGCGCTCGGGATGATGTCTTTCAATGCCTCTGCTGCCAAGTCAGCGGTGATCTCTTTGTTGATGAGCGACGAATAAGCGACGACGCGAATGAGAGCGCCCTCAAGCTCGCGGATGTTCGAGTCAATTTGATTGGCGATATAAAGCATTACCTCGTTTGGAATGTCAAACCCCTCCGCCTTCGCCTTTTTGCGGAGGATAGCGATCCGCGTCTCCAAATCAGGCGGCGTAATGTCGGTGATGAGCCCCCACTCAAAGCGCGAACGCAAGCGGTCTTCGAGTGTTGGGATTTCTTTCGGCGGTCGATCGCTTGAGATGACGATTTGCTTGCTCTCCTCGTGCAGCGTATTAAACGTATGGAAAAATTCTTCTTGCGTTTGTTCTTTTCCGGCCAAAAACTGAATATCATCGATCAGTAGGACGTCAACGTTCCGATACTTGTTGCGAAAGTCGTCAGGGCGGTTGTCTCGGATGGCGTTAATAAACTCATTCGTAAATTTCTCTGAAGATAAATAGACCACTTTCGCCGATGGGTTATGTTCAATCACGTAATGGCCGATCGCGTGCATTAAGTGTGTTTTTCCAAGTCCGACGCCGCCATAGATAAACAAGGGGTTGTATGCTTTGGCCGGAGCCTCAGCGACCGCCAGTGAAGCGGCATGGGCGAACCGGTTGCCGGAGCCGATGACAAACGTATCGAACGTGTATTTCGGATTTAACATGCTTTGTGGGAAATCGTTTGTCTCTTCATACGGTTTCCGTTGCTTTTTCTTAGATGACTGGAACTCTAGTTCTTCATCATCCTGATTTGGCGGAATGATAAACTTGACGGCCAATTCTTCGCCCGTGATGGTGTAGATCGTTTCCGCAATCAAATGAGAGTAGCGAGAATCAAGCCAATCTCTAGCAAACTCGTTCGGGGCTACGATGACGAGCGTGTCACCTCGTAAAGAGTGGGCTTTTGTTGACTTGAGCCAAGTTTCAAAGCTCGGCTTGCTGATTTTTTGTTCAATCTCCGCGAGCACGCGATCCCATAAGTCATGGATATTTTCCACCCGTTGCCCCTCCCTTAAGTCAGAGGATGATCGTTTGTTTAAAAAAATAAGTTTGTGGAAAAAGCATATTAAGGAAATAAAGAAGCTTTTCGACAAAATCCACCATCTGTGGGTAACATTATTAACGCGTTGTGAAAAAACTATCCACAATCTATCCACAAAATGTGGATAGACTCCTCTTATCCACATAATTATCCATAGTGAAAACACAATAATAATAGCAAATAAAGCGGCTTGTTGCAACGGGATTTTTTTGATTATCCACAAAATGGACGGGATGTGAAAAAATCATTATCCACACCATTGAACATGTGAAAAAAATGTCGATAAATGTTGTGGATTGTTGATAGGGAGAAAAAATTTATCCACAGCGCTGATCAGAGTTGGAAAAACGAAGAGGCGGTTGACATTTGCTAAGATTGTTCAATATAATGAGAAAGACTGCCCGTAACTGTTATTCCCTAGGGAGGTGTCATAGATGAAACGGACGTATCAACCGAATAGACGGAAACGAAGCAAAGTGCACGGATTCCGCGCGCGCATGAGCACGAGAAACGGCAGAAAAGTGTTGGCGCGCCGCCGCCGCAAAGGAAGAAAAGTTTTGTCTGCATAATAGGCCACTGAAGTTTCAGTGGTCTTTTTTCTCAATATTTTGCCGCCGGGAAATTAGGCAAATGGAGTGTTTGGGGAGAATGAAAAAAAAGTATCGGATCAAGAAAAACGAAGAGTTCCAGGAAGTGTTTCAGAGGGGCGCTTCAACGGCCAACCGCCAGTTTGTCATCTACACGCTTGACCGCCCGGAGCAGCCTTATTTTCGCATCGGGCTGTCTGTCAGCAAAAAACTTGGCAAGGCTGTCGTCCGAAATCGAATCAAGCGCTACATCCGCCAATGCTTCCTCGAATTGAAAGAGGAGATTGCCCCTGGCAAAGACTATGTCGTTATCGCTAGGCAGCCGGTGGCGGAGATGAATTATGCGGAAGTAAAAAAAAGTTTAATCCATGTGCTCCGGAAATCCGGAGGGCTGAAAAAAGGAGGCCAACCGTCGCATTCGGCTTGAAAAAATGCTCCACGCGGCAAAAAAAATGGTAAAATACATACGTGAACTTGTATATGTGGGAGGAAAAAGAAGGTGAAAAGGCGAATCAGATTCATCATTTTGTTCGGTGCGTTAGCGGCTGTGCTGGCCGGATGCACGGAAATTCACAAACCGATCACCCCGGAAAGCAAGGGGTTTTGGAACGAGTATATCGTTTATCCGCTTTCTTGGCTGATCAAATATGTCGCCGGGCTGCTCGGCGGAAGCTTTGGGTTGTCCATCATTGTCGTCACCATTTTGATCCGCTTATTGATTTTGCCGCTGATGATTCAACAGACGCGCAACGCGAAGGCGATGCAAGCGCTTCAGCCGGAAATTGAAGCGCTCCGCAAAAAATACAGCTCAAAAGACGCGCAAACTCAACAAAAGCTCCAGCAAGAGATGATGCTCTTATTCCAAAAGCACGGCGTCAACCCAATGGCCGGCTGCTTCCCGATTTTGATCCAGATGCCGATTTTAATTGGATTTTACCATGCCATCATGCGGACGAGAGAAATTGCCCAACATAATTTTTTATGGTTTGACCTTGGCGAAAAAGACCCGTACTACATTTTGCCGGTCATTGCCGGCGTGACGACGTTCATCCAGCAGAAAATCATGATGGCCGGCTCCGCTCAGCAAAATCCACAAATGGCGATGATGCTTTGGATGATGCCGATTATGATCGTCATTTTCGCGATCAACTTCCCAGCTGCTTTGTCGCTTTACTGGGTCGTCGGAAATATTTTCTCCATTGTGCAAACGTATCTCATTAAAGGGCCGGAGATTGCCGCCCATTCAGGAGGAGCGAAAAAGTGAAAGAAGTGACCGCGACTGCCCGGACAGTCGAAGAGGCGGTGCAGTTGGCGCTCGCGCAGCTTGGCGTGCCTCGAGAGCGTGCGGTTATTGTTGTGCTCGATGAAGGGAAAAGAGGTTGGTTTGGCTTGTTTGGCGGCCGGCCGGCGGTTGTGAAAGCCGTGCTGAAAATCGACCCGGTTGAGGAGACGGTTCGCTTTTTGCAGCAAGTCATCGCGCAAATGGGGGCGGAAGGGGCAAGCATCGAAGCCGTCCGCCGCGGCAAGCAGGTGACGCTTCATGTGCACGGGGGGCCGGTCGGTCTATTGATCGGCAAGCACGGGCAAACGTTAAACGCTCTTCAGTTTTTGGCGCAGCTCGTCGCCAACCGCCATGCTGACGAATACGTGTCGATTGCCGTCGATGTCGAAAATTACCGCGAACGAAGGGAAAAGGCGCTGATCGAACTGGCGCACAAGCTGGCCGCCCGGGCGGTGAAGACGGGAAAAGAAGTAAGGTTGGAGCCGTTGCCGGCGCATGAACGGAAGATCATCCATGCAGCGCTGGCTGACAACAAGCACGTCTTGACCTATTCCGTTGGCGTTGATCCGCACCGTTCGATTGTCGTCGCTCCGAAAACAGGCAAAATGTCGCCGAAAAAAGAGGCGCCTCGCTAAACTGTAGAGAGGCGGCCTCTTTTTTACGGTATTGGCGCCGCCTGGAAGATTGGCGATGGAAATGGGGGAAACGCTCCAGCAAGAGCTTCTTCAAATGGGGAAACAGCGCAGCAACGGTCTTTTTTGCCTATCCGTCCAGATGATTGTGAAGCAATCACTAGTTTCCACCAACTTTTTTTTGACGGCCGCCGCTTATATTTTTCAACAACCGCGTTGAGCGCGCCGTATTGTTATTCACATGTGGATAAGTTAAAATTGAACTAAGTGAATATGCACAAGGAAAAAAAGCGGCCAAAACGGGCTGTGGATATAGAGAAAACGGAGCAAAGAGAGGTGAACAGCTTTGACGGAATTTGATACGATCGCCGCCATTTCGACGCCGATGGGCGAAGGGGCGATTGCCATCGTTCGGTTGAGCGGAGATCAAGCGGTTGAGATCGCTGACCGGCTTTTCCGCAGCCCGAGCGGAAAGCGGCTCAAAGACGTTCCATCACACACGATCCACTACGGGCATATCATCGATCCGAAAAGCGGACGGGTCGTTGAAGAAGTAATGGTATCAGTTATGCGCGCACCGAAGACGTTTACGCGCGAGGACGTGGTCGAGATCAACTGCCATGGCGGGTTTGTTTCCGTCAATCGGGTGCTGCAGCTCGTGCTGGCAAACGGGGCGCGGCTCGCCGAGCCGGGGGAGTTTACGAAGCGGGCGTTTTTAAATGGGCGCATCGATTTATCTCAAGCTGAGGCAGTCATCGACCTGATCCGCGCCAAAACCGACCGGGCGATGAACGTCGCCCTACAGCAAATGGAAGGGCGCCTGTCAAAATTGATTCGCGAGTTGCGGCAGACGATTTTGGAGACGCTGGCACATGTTGAAGTCAATATCGATTATCCGGAATACGATGATGTCGAAGAAATGACGCCGCGCCTTTTGCGGGAAAAGGCGGAATATGTGCGCGGGCAAATTGAAAAGCTGCTGTCGACCGCCGCGCAAGGAAAAATATTGCGCGAAGGGCTGGCAACGGTCATCATCGGGCGGCCGAACGTCGGCAAATCGTCGCTTTTGAATGCGCTCGCCCATGAAAATCGGGCGATCGTCACCGATATTCCGGGGACGACGCGCGACGTCATCGAGGAATATGTCAACGTCCGGGGCGTACCGCTTCGCTTGATCGATACGGCTGGCATCCGCGAAACCGAAGATGTCGTCGAACGGATCGGCGTCGAGCGCTCGCAGCAAATGTTGAAGCGGGCCGACTTAATTTTGCTCGTTTTGAATTATCATGAACCGCTGACGGAAGAGGACGAGCGGCTGTTTGCCATGATCGAGGGAATGGACGCCATCGTCATTGTGAATAAAACCGATTTGCCCCGGCGGATCGATATGGAGCGGGTCAAGGAGCTGGCGGCCGGCCGGCCGGTCGTGGGGACATCCCTGTTGCATGAACAAGGAATTGATGAACTGGAGAAGGCGATTGCTGACCTGTTTTTTGGGGGTGAGCTGGAAGCCGGCGATTTGACGTACGTTTCAAACTCTCGCCATATCGCCTTGCTCGAGCAGGCGAAAACAGCGATCGAGGATGCCTTGGCCGGCATTGACGCCGGCATGCCGGTTGATCTCGTCCAAATCGATTTGCGCCGGGCATGGGAGTTGCTTGGCGAAATCATTGGTGATACGGTCCATGAAAGCTTGATTGATCAGCTGTTTGCTCAGTTTTGTTTAGGAAAATAAGCGAGGAGGAAATGCCATATGGATTACCATGGAGGAACGTATGACGTCATTGTCGTTGGCGCTGGCCATGCCGGCTGCGAAGCGGCATTAGCTTCGGCGCGCATCGGGGCGAAGACGCTTGTCATTACGCTCAACCTCGATATGATCGCGTTCATGCCGTGCAACCCGTCGATCGGCGGCCCGGCGAAAGGAATCGTCGTGCGCGAAATCGACGCTCTCGGCGGGGAAATGGCAAAAAACATTGACAAAACATACATTCAAATGCGGATGCTAAACACCGGCAAAGGGCCAGCCGTCCGCGCGCTTCGGGCGCAAGCCGATAAAGTGCTGTACCAGCGGGAAATGAAAAAAACACTCGAAAATCAAGAAAATTTGACGCTTCTGCAAGGAAAAGTCGAGCGGCTGATCGTCGAAGACGGCGTTTGCAAAGGTGTCATCACTCACACGGGGGCGCATTATTACGCCAAGGCGGTCGTCATTACGACCGGGACGTTTTTGCGCGGGGAAATCATCATCGGAGACATTAAATATTCGAGCGGCCCGAACAACCAGCAACCGTCGATTAAGCTGTCCGAGCATTTAGAAGAGCTTGGGTTTGAGCTTGTTCGCTTCAAAACGGGCACGCCGCCGCGCGTCAACAGCCGGACGATCGACTACAGCAAAACGGAAATTCAGCCGGGAGACAAGGAGCCGCGCGCGTTTTCGTACGAGACGACAAAATACATCACTGATCAGCTGCCGTGCTGGCTGACGTACACGACGGAGGAAACACACCGCATCATCGATGAAAACTTGCACTTGTCGCCGATGTACTCCGGCATGATCAAAGGAACCGGGCCGCGCTATTGCCCATCGATCGAGGATAAAGTCGTCCGGTTCCACGATAAGCCGCGCCATCAAATTTTCCTCGAGCCGGAAGGGCGGGAAACAGAAGAAGTGTACGTGCAAGGGTTGTCAACAAGTTTGCCGGAACATATCCAGCGCAAGCTGCTCGAGACGATCCCGGGACTTGAGAAGGCGCAGCTCATGCGGGCTGGCTATGCGATCGAGTATGATGCCATCGTGCCGACGCAGCTATGGCCGACGCTCGAGACGAAGCTTGTGAAAAACTTGTATACCGCAGGGCAAATCAACGGCACGTCCGGCTATGAAGAAGCGGCGGGCCAAGGCATTATGGCCGGCATTAACGCCGCCCACCGTGCGCTCGGCCGCGAAGAAATCATTTTAAGCCGTTCGGATGCCTATATCGGCGTTTTAATCGACGACTTGGTGACGAAAGGGACGAATGAGCCGTACCGCCTGCTGACGTCGCGTGCCGAGTACCGGCTTTTGCTTCGCCATGACAACGCCGATTTGCGCCTGACCGAGCTCGGCTATCGGATCGGTCTCATTTCCGAAGAGCGGTATCAAAAATTTTTGGCGAAAAAAGAGGCGATCGAACGAGAGAAAAAGCGGCTGCAAACGGTGATCATCAAACCGACGCCAAAAGTGCAGGAAGTCATCCGTGAAGCGGGTGGAAGCGAGCTGAAAGACGGCATTCGCGCCGCCGATTTGCTCCGACGCCCGGAGATGACGTACGAGCACATCCGAAAACTGGCGCCGGCTGACGAGGAGATCGCTCCGGAAGTGGCTGAGCAAGTCGAAATTCAAATCAAGTACGAGGGCTACATCCAAAAATCGTTGCAAGAAGTCGAACGGCTCAAAAAAATGGAAAACAAAAAAATCCCGGAAGATATCGATTACGACGCCATCCAAGGGCTTGCAACCGAGGCGCGGCAAAAGCTCAAACAAGTGCGCCCGCTTTCGATCGCCCAGGCGTCGCGCATTTCCGGCGTCAATCCGGCCGATATTTCGATATTATTAGTGTATTTGGAACAAGGAAGAATCGCGCGCGTGTCGAATGAATAAACAATGAGGGAAAGGATTGGCTTATGGAGGCGACACAATTTCAAACCATGCTCGAAGAGAGGGGAATTCTCCTCTCTTCCCGGGCGCTTGCGCAGTTTGAGCGCTATTACGAACTGCTCGTTGAGTGGAACGAGAAAATGAATTTGACCGCTATTACGGACAAGCCCGGCGTCTATGTGAAGCACTTTTTCGACTCGGTGTCCCCGGCTTTTTACTACGACTTTTCAGCGCCGCTTGCGCTTTGCGACGTCGGATCCGGGGCGGGATTTCCGAGCCTTCCGCTCAAAATTTGTTTTCCGCATTTGCGCGTTTCCATCGTTGATTCGCTGCAAAAACGCATCCGTTTTTTAGAGCATCTGATCACCGAGCTCGGGCTTGCGGACGTGGCGCTTTACCACGAACGCGCTGAGACGTTCGCCCGTCAAAAGGGGATGCGCGAATCATTTGACGTCGTCACGGCCAGAGCGGTGGCGCGCATGCCAGTGCTTGTCGAACTTTGCCTTCCGCTCGTGAAAATGGGCGGGACATTCATTGCGATGAAAGCTGCTTCGGCGCTCGAGGAGCTGAAAGAGGGAAACAAGGCGATTTCTGTGCTTGGCGGAGAAGTGACGGCGACGGAAACGTTCACGTTGCCGTTTGACGAAGGCGAACGAACGATCATTTTCATCCAAAAAATGAGAAAAACGCCGAACCAATACCCGCGCAAACCGGGAACGCCGAACAAACAACCGATTCAGTAGCGTCTTTGCGGGCGGGGGAGGGCTTTGCCGGCTGAAAGAGAGAAACAAGCTGTTTCGCTCCCCGCCTTCGTCCCGCGCCAAAAAACCGACCGTAAGGCGGCGTATGCCGGGCGAGACAGAGACATTTTGGCCAAGTATGTCCAAAGGTGGTGTAGGGGGATGAAGCATCCATTTTCGCGCTTGTTCAGCTTTGGAGAAAAAGAACAGGAAGAAATGGAGGAAAAGCAAGAGCGGGAGGAAGTTCGCCACATTCCGGTCAAAAGCATTATTCCGAACCGCTTTCAGCCGCGCACGATGTTTGATGAAGAGAAGATCGACGAGTTGGCGCTGACGATCCGCACGCACGGCATCATCCAGCCGATCGTCGTCCGCGAATGCGGGAACGGACGGTTTGAAATCATCGCGGGCGAGCGGAGATGGAGAGCGGTGCAAAAGCTTGGCTGGACGGAAATCCCCGCGATCATCAAAAACTTAAATGACAAAGAAACCGCCTCCGTCGCCCTCATTGAAAACTTACAGCGCGAAGAGTTGACGCCGATTGAAGAGGCGATGGCGTACGCCAAATTGATCGAGCTCCATGATTTGACGCAAGAAGCGCTCGCTCAGCGGCTCGGCAAAGGACAGTCGACGATCGCCAATAAGCTGCGTCTGCTGAAACTCCCGCAAGAGGTGCAAGAGGCGCTCTTGCAACGGGCGATTACGGAACGTCATGCGCGCGCATTGATTGCCTTGAAAGATAAAGAAAAACAGCTGAAACTGCTGCAAGAAATCATCGACAAACAGTTGAATGTCAAGCAGACGGAAGATCGGGTGTTAAAGCTGCTCGAGGCGGGGGAACGGAAGCCAAAACCGAAGCGAAAGGCGTTCAGCCGCGATATGCGCATCGCCGTCAACACGATCCGCCAGTCGCTTTCCATGGTCGAAAGCAGCGGGGTGTCCGTTCAATCGGAAGAAGAAGAATTCGATGACTACTATCAAATTACGATTCGAATCGCGAAAAAATAACGAAAGTCACCTTTTGCCTCATCAAGCACTGCTGATGGGGTTTTTTCTTTCAGAAAACAAAGTCATTTTCCTGTTTTCGTGCTAAAATAAAATGGATTGAGGAAGAGATAGAGGTAGGTGGCATCGTGGGAAAAGTCATTGCTATTGCAAACCAAAAAGGCGGAGTTGGAAAAACGACGACGGCGGTCAATTTATCGGCATGTTTGGCGCATCTTGGAAAAAAAGTGCTGCTTGTTGACGCCGATCCGCAAGGAAATGCGACGAGCGGCATCGGCATTGAGCGAGGCGATGTGGACGAATGCATTTACAATGTCATCATTGGCGACATGAAAGCAAAAGATGTCATTCGACCGACGGACATCGAAAATTTATACGTCATTCCAGCGACGATCCAGCTCGCCGGCGCAGAAATTGAGCTCGTCTCGGTCGTTTCCCGCGAAATCCGGCTGAGAAACGCGATCGAGCCGCTGAAAGACAAATACGACTTCATTATTATCGATTGTCCTCCTTCGCTCGGCTTGCTGACGCTCAACGCGTTGACAGCGGCCAATTCTGTGCTCATCCCTGTCCAATGCGAATATTATGCGTTAGAAGGGCTCAGCCAGCTGCTTAACACGATCCGGCTTGTGCAGCGGCACTTAAACTATGATTTGCGCCTCGAAGGCGTTCTGTTGACGATGCTTGATGCAAGGACGAATCTAGGCTTGCAGGTCATTCAAGAAGTCAAAAAGTATTTCCGCGAAAAGGTGTACCAGACGATCATCCCGCGAAACGTGCGGCTGAGTGAGGCGCCAAGCCATGGCAAGCCGATCATTTTGTACGATGTGAAATCGCGGGGGGCGGAAGTGTATTTGGAACTGGCGAAGGAGGTGCTTGAACGTGGCTAAAGGTCTCGGCAAAGGCATCAGTGCGCTGTTTGACAACCTTTCTCTCAATGAACTTAATGGGAAAGAGGAAACGGTGCGGGAAGTAAGCATTCACGACCTTCATCCAAACCCGTACCAGCCGCGGAAAACGTTTCAGCCTGAGGCGATTGAGGAGTTGAAGCAATCGATTTTGCAGCACGGCATTTTGCAGCCGCTCATCGTCCGCCGTGTACCGAACGGATTTGAAATCGTCGTTGGTGAACGGCGCTATCGGGCGGCCAAAGAGGCGAATTTGCCGTCAGTGCCGGTCGTGGTGCGCGAGTTGACTGATGAGCAAATGATGGAGTTCGCCCTTCTTGAAAACTTGCAGCGCGAGGATTTGAACCCGATCGAGGAAGCGATGGCGTACAAAATGTTGATGGACAAGCTGCACTTAACCCAGGAGGAAGTCGCGAGCCGTGTTGGGAAGAGCCGTCCGCACATCGCTAATCATTTGCGTTTGTTGTCCCTCCCTTCAGATGTGCAAAAGCTGCTCATTGATGGCACACTTTCGATGGGACATGGCCGCGCGCTTTTAGGGCTGAAACAAAAAAGCAAAATGAAATCGATCGTGGAACGGACGATTCGCGAAGGGTTGAACGTCCGCCAGCTTGAAAAACTGATCCAACAAGCGAACGAAAATGTTTCACGTGAAACATCGAAGCGGAAACCGCCGGAAAAAAGCGTGTTTATTCGGGAAAGCGAATCGTTGCTGCGCGAAAAATTCGGGACGAACGTCACGATTAAACAAACGAGGAAAAGAGGAAAAATTGAAATTGAGTTTTTTTCTCCGGAAGATTTAGAGAGAATATTAGAACTGCTCGATGTGCGGTTCGACGAGTAAGTCGGCCCTTTGATCAAGGCCGGTTTATTTTTTTGCAAGAGAGGGTTGGACATCATGGTGTTGTTAGGAACGATTGTCAATGGAGTGAGCATTATCGCCGGGGCGTTGATTGGAAAATGGCTTCATCGCATCCCCGAGCGAGTGAAGGAAACGGTGATGGGGGGGATTGGGCTTGCGGTGGCGCTGCTTGGCATACAAATGGGAATGAAAAGCGAACAGTTTCTCGTTGTTATTTTCAGCCTTGTTTTCGGCGGCATTCTCGGGGAGTGGTGGAACTGGGAGGAAAAGCTGAACCGGCTCGGTCAATGGCTCGAGGTGAAAGTGAGCGGAAACGGGCAAGGAAGCATCGCTAAAGGGTTTGTCAGCGCAACGTTGTTGTTTGTCATCGGGGCGATGGCCATCGTCGGAGCGCTTGACAGCGGGCTGCGCGGCGACCATAGCGTCTTGTATACGAAATCGATTTTAGACGGCTTTGCCAGTGTCATTTTGACGACGACGCTCGGCATCGGCGTCATCTTCTCCGCCTTGCCGGTCGTTGTTTATGAGGGGAGCATCGCGCTGTTGGCGACGCAAATCGAACGGTTTGTGCCGAAGGAAGTGCTCGATTCGTTCATCGCCGAATCAACGGCGACCGGAGGCATTTTAATTATGGCCATTGGACTCAATATGCTCGGTTTGACGAACATTCGCGTGGCCAATTTGCTGCCGAGCATTCTCATTACGGCAGCCGCCGTTTTCATTCTTTCACTCGTTTAACGACCGGTTGTTTTGGCCGGACAGAAAAGAAATCCCCTCCTTGAACAGCTGACCAAGAGGGGGATTTGCTGCCTACCATAATGAATGCCGGTCTGTTGAGAGCGGAGGGGCAGCGAGCCGCTCTTTTCGGAGGATGAACCGCTCCGCTTCGTAAATGCCATTGGCGATCGTTTTCGCCATATTCATGACAAGATGGAGGCGCGTATTTTGCAGGACGAAAAACTCCATAAACCCGCTGACATTGACAACCCCAGTAATATGGGCGTCGCCGACGGGAAGGAGCTGTTTGTTGACCCCAGCCCCAGGGCGGACGGGTCCTTTGGCAATCGTGATGGCGCCGACGCTTTTCAGCCGCCCGAGGCAGGCATCGACCGCGATCATGAACGGATCGTTATGAATGAGTCGAATGGCTTCTACCTTTTCTTCCAAATTAACGGCATGGATTGGTTCTTCGAGTGTTCCGTACACGTGGAAGCGAGCCAACGGCTTCTCTTTGAGCATCGTGCCGACGAGCGGTCCAAGCGAATCGCCGGTCGAGCGGTCTGTGCCGATGCAAACGATAGCGACCGGCTGAGCGAGCGGGTCGGGAAGCAGTGAGGCGACCCGCCAAGCGATCGACGACACCGCCCCTTGCTCATCGTAAAACACGCGGTCCCTTTCCTCCTTGGATGAGTAAAATATCGATGGTATGCTCATTCGCTTCACTCCTACTTTCGTTTCAAAAGTATTAACAGTATACGGAAAATAAAAGAATGATATACATTTCATTGTTCGTTTTCTTGCCTTTTCTTCGCGATAACGGGATATCGGGCTACAAATCAGCGGCCGGTCTTGTTAAAATAAAAGCGCAGAACAAGAAAAAAGATTGAGGTGTCGCCAACGTTGAACACGATGGAAAAAACGATGAGCCGATTGTTCGCATTTTTGATAGATGAGAAATTGTGGCTCCAGATCGGAAAAGGGACGCTGAAGATTGTTCTTATCCTACTCATATGCGCCATTGCGGTGAAAGTGTTGAAAATTGCCGTTCATAACATGTTCAAAGTGCGACAGAAGGCGCCGATCCGCATTTCCGAACGGCGGGAGGCGACGCTCGTTCGGCTGCTCGACAACGTCATTACGTACGTACTATATTTTATTGCGCTCTTGATGATTTTAGATACGTTTGGCGTTCCCGTCAAAGCGCTGCTCGCCGGGGCTGGGGTCGTCGGGCTGGCCGTGGGTTTTGGCGCACAAAGCTTAGTGAAAGACATCATCACTGGATTTTTCATCATTTTTGAAGACCAGTTCGCGGTCGGCGATTATGTGCGCATTGGCAATTTTGAAGGGTATGTTGAAACGATTGGGCTTCGGGTGACGAAAATTAAAAGTTGGACCGGGGAAGTGCACATTTTGCCAAACGGCAGCATCACTCAAGTGACGAACTATTCACTGCACAACAGCCTCGCTGTCGTTGACGTCAGCATCGCCTATGAAGAAGACATTGAAGAGGCGGAGGAAGCCATCCGCGAGCTTCTTCCGCAGCTGCCGGCGAAGTATGAAGACATGGTCGCCCCGCCGGAATTGCTTGGCGTGCAAAATTTAGCCAGCTCGGAAGTCATATTGCGCATCACGTGCGAAACGAAGCCGATGCGCCATCTGGCGGTCGCTCGGGCGATCCGCAAGGAAGTAAAGCTGCTGTTGGACGAACGGGGAATCGAAATCCCATACCCACGGCTTGTGCTGCATCGCCGCGACGAACAAGAGCAGCCCGAGGCAAAGCCGCAACGGGAGCAATCGTTGTCATAGGGAGGTGGATCGATGGAAGAGAAACAGTTCGGCCTATACGATATCGTCGAAATGAAAAAGCCGCACCCATGTGGAACGAATCGTTGGAAAGTGATTCGCTTGGGCGCTGACATCCGCATTAAATGCGAAGGGTGCTCCCATAGCGTTTTGTTGCCGCGCAAAGAGTTTATCCGCAAAATGAAAAAAGTGCTCGTCAAGCATGAAGAATAAGCAAATGAATCATGGTGGCGAGGCCATGCTCTTTTGTTGCGAAGGGGAGGGAGAAAATGACGGAAACGACGCATGTAACATCATGTCCGCTCAACTGCTGGGACGTATGCGGGCTGAAGGTGACGGTGAACGAGGGAAAAGTCGTACGGGTTGACGGCGACGAACACCATCCCATCACGAAAGGGAACATTTGCGGACGCGGGCGGATGTTGAAAGAGCGGGTAAACGCCAAAGAACGCCTTCTCTATCCGTTGAAAAAAGTAAACGGGCAGTTCGTTCGCATTTCTTGGGAAGAGGCGCTTGATGACATCGCCGGGAAAATGCGGAAGTTGAAAGAACAATTTGGGCCGACAGCCGTGCTTCACAGCCATGATTACGCCAACAACGGGCTGCTGAAAAACCTGGACCGCCGTTTTTTTAATTGTTATGGTGGGGCAACAGAGCTTATCGGCAGCCTTTGCTGGGGCGCGGGCATTGAGGCGCAGACATGGGATTTTGGCAACGCCTACAGCCATGCGCCAGAAGATATCGACAACAGCCGCCACATCGTCATTTGGGGGCGAAACGTCGCCCGCACGAACATGCATTTATTCGAGCGGTTGCTTGCCGCGAAAAAACGCGGGGCGACCATTGTGGTCATTGATCCGCTGTTTGGCCCGACGGCGCGCATCGCCGATCAGTACGTATGCATCAAGCCGGGAATGGACGCTTTTTTGGCGATGGGCATTATGAAAGAGCTGCTTCGACTCGGGTTGGAGGACCGGGCCTTTATCAAGCAACACACAATTGGGTTTGATGATGTCAAACAACTATTGCAGACAATTTCGTTGGCGGAGATTGAGCGGCATACCGGTGTTAGCCGCGATCAAATGACGAAGCTGGCCCGGCTTTACGGGGACCGGCCGACCGCAACGTATCTTGGCCTTGGCATGCAACGCTATGCGAACGGCGGCAATACAATCCGATGGATCGATGCCCTTGTCGCCGCAAGCGGCAACGTTGGCATTCCGGGTGGAGGGGCGAATTTTGGCAACTTGCAGGTGGGCGAGTGTTTTGATAAAGCCGCATTGACGCTCCCAGAGCGGAAAACGGCATCGCGCACATGGACGATGATGAAGCAGGGAGAAGAGATATTGCGGGCGGATGATCCACCGATCGGCATGGTGATCGTCACGTGCGGCAACCCGCTCGCTCAAGTGCCGAACACGAACTTGATGAAAAAAGCGTTCGCTTCCATTGAAACGGTGGTTGTGTTTGAGCAGTTCATGACTGATACGGCTGCAATGGCTGATTATGTTTTGCCAGTAGCGGCTTCGTTTGAAGAGGAAGACGTCTATTGTTCATCGATGTACCATGCGTATTTGAACTACGGGCCGAAGCTTGTCGACCCGCCGGGTGAGGCGAAGCCGGACTTGTGGATTTGGACGGAGCTGGCAAAAAGGCTCGGGTTTGGGGATGATTTTGCCTATACGCGTGAGCAGTTTCTTGCGATGGCGCTCCGGCCGTTGGAGCATCACGGCATTACGCTGAAGCGATTGAAAACAGAACACCGCGTCCTTTTGCCTGTCGAACCGGTGCCATGGCGCGACCGCCGGTTTCAAACGCCAAGCGGAAAATACGAATTTACGTCAACCATCGCCAAGAAAAAAGGGATGGATGGCCGGCTGCAAATCATGTATCCGGCCGAATCGGAGGAGTCCAATCCGGCACTAGCCGCCAAATATCCGTATCGGCTGTTGACGATCCATCCGCTCCGTTCGAATCATTCGCAACATTATCCGCTCATCCCAGCGCTTCAGACAGTCCGCATTGAGGTAGCGGCTGATGTTGCTGCGGCAAAGGGTCTTGCCGATGGCGACCGGGCGCGTGTTTACAACGACCGTGGATCGCTCGTGGGAACGGTCAAGGTGCTTGATGGCGCCTATCCAGGCACGATCAACATTGACGAAGGACAATGGGGAGTGTTCGGCGGGCCGGTCAACGTCCTCACGTCCGATTTGGAGTCGGATAACGGCTGCGGCAGCACGCTGTATGACTGTTTGGTCAATATTGAAAAAGTCACGTCGGAAGCAAAGTAAGCGGTTCACAGTTGCTTCGGATCAGTAGAAAAAAGATATTGTCGATGACAAAATGCGGTTTGAGGCTGTTGATCCGAAAAGATGATTTTGTCATCCAAGTGTTGGGAACAGGGCGCAAACTTCCGCCTTTTTTGAAGCGGGTGGGAGAGGAAACATTCCCCGCTTGCGGCGCGCTTGTCATTTTCTGCGCCAGCCCATATAATGAGGAAAGATGTGAACGGGAAAGAGGAGTGGAACGAATGGGATTGACAGCAGGAATCGTCGGATTGCCGAACGTCGGCAAATCGACGCTGTTTAACGCCATTACAAAAGCAGGTGCTGAGTCAGCCAACTATCCGTTTTGCACAATTGAGCCGAACGTCGGTGTCGTCGAAGTGCCCGATGAGCGGCTCGATGTATTGACGGAAATGTTTCGGCCGAAGCGGACGGTGCCGACTGTTTTTGAATTTACCGATATCGCGGGCATCGTCAAAGGGGCGAGCAAAGGAGAGGGGCTTGGCAACAAGTTTTTGTCTCACATCCGGCAAGTCGATGCAATTTGCCAAGTCGTCCGCTGCTTCAGTGATGAAAACATCACCCACGTGGCGGGCAAAGTCGACCCGCTCGCCGATATCGAAACGATCAATTTGGAGCTCGTGTTGGCTGATTTAGAAACGATTGACAAACGAATCGAGCGGGTCGGCAAAATCGCCAAGCAAAAGGATAAAGAGGCGGCGTTTGAATACGACATTTTGCGGCGGTTGAAGGAGACGCTCGAAGACGGCAAGCCGGCGCGCACACTCGAGTTCACTGATGAAGAGATGAAAGTCGTCAAGCAGCTGCATTTGTTGACGATAAAGCCGATGCTTTACGTCGCCAATGTCGGCGAGGAAGATATCGCTGACCCTAGCGGCAATCCGTTTGTCAAGGACGTGCGCGAGTTTGCGAAGCGCGACAACGCTGAAGTCATTGTTGTCTGCGCCAAAATCGAAGAGGAAATCGCTGAGTTCAGCGATGAGGAAAAACGGCAATTTTTACAGGAGCTCGGCATCGAGCAGTCTGGCCTTGACCAGCTTATCCGCGCCGCTTACAGCTTGCTCGGATTGGCGACGTTTTTCACCGCCGGCGAGCAGGAGGTGCGGGCGTGGACGTTCCGCAAAGGGATGAAAGCGCCGCAATGCGCCGGCATCATCCATTCCGACTTTGAGCGAGGGTTTATTCGCGCGGAAACGGTGTCGTACGATGACCTTGTCGCGGCTGGATCGATGGCGGCGGCGCGCGAAGCCGGAAAAGTGCGCTTGGAGGGAAAAGACTACGAAGTGCAAGACGGCGACATTATGCATTTCCGGTTCAACGTGTAACTATCGGTTCGAGGGCAGGGCGGATGCAGCAGGTCACGGCATGGGGCCGTTTTTGGCTTGGTCATACGGATGGAAGATGTTTGCGCCGACGGAATGCGGCAAACTGCCTTGCTTATCGTTGTCGGTCATGGTATAATCAACAAATGTGAGTAATGGTGATTGCTCCTTGCTCTTCGAATGGAAGGGCCGCTTAGACCAAAAGGAGGTGACGAGCGTGAGAAAGTACGAAATCATGTACATCATCCGCCCGAACATGGACGATGAAGCGAGACAAGCTCTCGTGGAACGGTTCAACAACGTGTTGAAAGAAAACGGCGCGGAGATTACGAACGTGACGGATTGGGGCAAGCGCCGCTTAGCCTATGAAATTCAAAAATACCGCGACGGCTATTACATGATCGTCAATGTCGTATCGGAGCCGAAAGCGGTGCAAGAATTCGACCGCTTAGCGCGCATCAGCGAAGACATCATCCGTCATATCGTCGTCAAAGAAGAAGAATAATCTTTTCGACATGATTAAGAGGTGGTTCTGATGATTAACCGCGTCATTTTGGTCGGCAGGTTAACGAGAGATCCGGAGTTGCGTTACACTCCAAGCGGAGTGGCTGTTGCCACGTTTACGCTCGCGGTCAACCGTCCGTTTACAAATCAGCAGGGCGAGCGGGAAACGGATTTTATTCAATGTGTCGTTTGGCGCCGCCAGGCGGAAAACGTCGCCAACTTTTTGAAAAAGGGGAGCTTGGCTGGTGTCGATGGCCGACTGCAAACCCGCAGCTATGAAAATCAAGAAGGTCGGCGCGTGTACGTGACGGAAGTGGTGGCTGATAGCGTCCAATTTCTTGAGCCGAAAGGAACGAGCGAGCAGCGAGGGGCAACAGCAGGCGGCTACTATGGGGATCCATTCCCATTCGGGCAAGATCAGAACCACCAATATCCGAACGAAAAAGGGTTTGGCCGCATCGATGACGATCCTTTCGCCAATGACGGCCAGTCGATCGATATTTCTGATGATGATTTGCCGTTTTAATAAACAAGTCGCTTGAAGCCCCTGTCTCTAAACAACGCGCAGGCAGCGGGCCATTCCACCGATGAGGAAACGATGGCAACGGAAAGGAGGAAATAGCATGGCAGGACGGAAAGGCGGCCGCGGCAAACGCCGCAAAGTATGTTACTTCACGGCGAACAACATTACGCATATCGACTACAAAGATGTCGATTTGCTGAAAAAGTTCATTTCTGAACGCGGCAAAATTTTGCCGCGCCGTGTAACGGGAACGAGCGCGAAATATCAGCGCAAATTGACGGTCGCGATCAAACGCGCGCGCCAAATGGCGCTTCTGCCGTACGTTGCGGACGAGTGAGCCGAAAGCAAGCAGTAAGGGGGGATCCTTACTGCTTTTTTTATCTCCTCTGACTGAGCGGACTCCCACTCCCAAGCAGAGTGAAAGTGGGGAAGGAGGTCAAATCACCAAAAAACAAAGAAAGGGGAACGTCCATTGCGAAAAACGCACGCCCTCACCGAAGCGGCGATTGAGCTCGCACTGTTTGCTGTTTTGTTTTTGCTTGCGCTGTACGCGCCGGTCATTGGGATTGTCGCCGCTTTGTTTTTAGCGCTTCCGTTTATGGTGTTTACGATGCGCCATGGGTGGATTCCAGCTATGTTGCTGCTGGCGGCGGCCCTGGTCATCTCCGGTTTGATCGGCTCGCTTTTGTCGCTGCCGATGGCGCTTATGTTCGGCACCGTCGGCATGGCAGTCGGCGCGATGCTTTCGAAACAGAAAAACCGTTATCTTGTTCTTCTTGTCGGCGCGCTTGTATTTTTGGCGAATATCGTGCTTGATTACATCATCTCGATTCAATTTTTGCACGTCGATATGATCCAAGATACGCTTGCGCTCGTGCGAGAATCGTTTGACACGGCAATGAATCTAATGAAGGGAATGGGACAAGCGCCGCCTTTGGAGATGCAAAGGCAGTTCGAACAAGGGCTGAAGCTGATCGGCTATATGGTTCCGACGCTGTTTGTCATCGCTTCGTTTGCGCTGGCGTACGCGACGATCATCGTCTCGCTGCCGGTGATGAAGAGGCTAAAGCTGCCGGTCGGTTCATGGCCGCCGTTTCGCGAGCTTATGTGGCCGAAAACTGTATTGTGGTTGTATGTCTTTGTGCTCCTTCTCTCCTTGTTCCCGTTCAAAGAAGGATCGTTTGCCTATATCGCCGTGTTGAACTTATCGTATGTGTTGCAGCTGGCGATGATTGTGCAAGGATTTTCGTTTCTTTACTACGCCGCTTACAAAAAAGGGGTTGGCAAAGGTGTGGTGGCGGCAGGGACGGTCGTTTGCTTATTCCTGCCTTTTCTACTTTATCTTGTGGCGATATTCGGTATAATTGATTTAGGATTTGATTTGCGCCGCCGCATATTATAATTGGATAAGGCGAGTCATTTCTTCAGTGTAGGAGCTGACTTGAATGTCCCATTTTTATGAAAGGAAAGCGTATCGCTATCCGTTATATGCGTTAGCCGCCCTGGCGGTGCTTATGGCGATTGGCTTGTTTTACTTCCAATGGCTGCTTGGCCTCGTCGCCCTTCTTGGCGTCGGGTTTGTGCTTTATTATGTCATTGGGGCGCAACGCTCCTTGCATAAAGAGTTGGAGCACTATATTTCCAATTTGTCGCACCGGGTGAAAAAAGTAGGCGAGGAAGCGTTGATGCAAATGCCGATCGGCATTATGCTCATCGATGAAGGGGGAGAAATCGAGTGGTCGAACCGTTTTTTGGCCGCCTGCTTTAAGGAACAGACGCTTGTCGGCCGCTCTCTCGCCGAGCTTTCCGAATCGTTGGCCGCTTTTGTGAAAAGGGGAAAAACGGACGAAGAGATCGTCGAATTGAACGGAAAGCAGCTGAAAGTGGTCATTCGCCGCCCTGAACGGCTTCTTTACTTTTTTGATGTTACTGAGCATTTGGAATTGAAGCGGCAGTATGAAGCGGAACGGCTGGTGCTCGCCATTATTTTTCTTGACAATTATGATGAAATTACGCAAGGGATGGACGATCAGGCAAAAAGCCAACTAAACAGCCTCGTCACTTCCGTGTTGAACCGGTGGGCGAACGACTATGGCATTTTTTTAAAGCGGACGTCATCCGACCGATTTATTGCCGTATTGAACGAACATATTCTTGGGCGGCTCGAGAAAAGCAAATTTTCCATTCTCGACGAAGTGCGAGAGCAGACGGCAAAACATCATGCCCAGCTGACGCTGAGCATTGGCATCGGCGCCGGCGTGTCCCAGCTCCCGGAGCTCGGGGCGCTCGCCCAATCAAGCTTGGACTTAGCGTTGGGGCGCGGGGGCGATCAAGTCGCGATTAAGCAAGGAAATGGAAAAGTGAAGTTTTACGGCGGCAAAACGAACCCGATGGAAAAGCGGACGCGCGTCCGCGCCCGCGTTATTTCCCATGCGCTTCGCGAACTGATTGCAGGAAGCGACAAAGTGCTCATCATGGGCCATAAATATCCCGATATGGACGCCATGGGAGCGGCGATCGGCGTTTTAAAAGTCGTCCAATCGAACCAAAAGGAAGGGTTTATCGTCGTCGATCCGGCCAAAACGGATGCCGGGGCGCAACGGTTGCTTGAGGAAATGAAAAAACATGCTGAGTTATGGTCAAGATGCCTAAAGCCGGAGCAGGCGCTTGAGCTCGTCACCGAGGATACGCTTTTGATCGTCGTCGATACGCATCGTCCGTCGCTCGTCATTGAAGAGCGGCTATTGTATCGCACCGACCATATCGTCGTCATTGATCACCATCGCCGCGGCGAAGAGTTCATTGAGGCGCCGATTCTCGTCTATATGGAGCCTTATGCTTCTTCGACATCGGAACTCGTCACCGAGCTGTTAGAGTACCAACCGAAACGGATGAAGCTGACGATGCTCGAAGCGACCGCCCTGCTTGCCGGCATCGTCGTCGACACGAAAAGCTTTACGCTCCGCACCGGCTCGCGGACGTTCGACGCCGCGTCATACTTGCGCGCCCAAGGAGCGGATACGGTGCTTGTGCAAAAATTGCTGCGGGAAAGCATCGCCAACTACGTCAAACGGGCGAAATTGATCGAACGGGCGGTGATCGATGAGCATGGCATCGCCATCGCCAAAGGGGGCGAGAACGAGGTGCACGACCAAGTGTTGATTGCGCAAACGGCCGATACGCTTCTCACTTTAAGCAGCGTCGTTGCTTCGTTCGTCATTTCCAAGCGGTCCGACGGGACGGTCGGCATCAGCGCCCGCTCGCTCGGCGATGTCAACGTGCAAGTCATTATGGAACGGCTTGGTGGAGGCGGACATTTGACAAACGCCGCCGCCCAATTGTCCGAAGTGACGGTGGAAGAGGCGGAGCGGCAGCTGCGTGAAGCCATTCATGACTATTTCGAGGGGGGGAAGCCATCATGAAAGTCATTTTTTTAAAAGATGTGAAAGGAAAAGGGAAAAAAGGGGAAATCAAAGACGTCGCCGACGGTTACGCAAACAACTTTTTGTTCAAACAAGGGCTCGCCATTGAAGCGACGCCGGCGAACATCAAAGCGCTCGAGGCGCAAAAACAAAAAGAGCAGCGCCAAGCGGCGGAAGAATTGGCCAATGCGAAAAAACTGAAAGAAGAGCTCGAGAAGCTGACGGTGGAAATTCCGGCGAAAGCGGGCGAGGGAGGCCGTTTGTTTGGCTCGATCACGAGCAAGCAAATCGCTGAGGCGCTTCAGGCCCAGCACGGCTTGAAGCTTGACAAACGGAAAATCGAGCTTGCTGATGCCATTCGCTCCCTCGGATATACGAATGTGCCGGTGAAGCTCCATCCGGAAGTGACAGCGACCTTAAAAGTGCACGTCAAGGAACAAAAATAACGGCAGCAATGATGCCCCCGCCCGCTATGGCGGGGGCATTATCGACGGAGATGAAACGGGGGAAAGGCGGTGAGACGATGAGCGAACTTTTTTCAGAACGAATTCCTCCGCAAAGCATTGAAGCCGAGCAGGCCGTGCTTGGCGCTGTGTTTTTGGATCCCACTGCGCTGACGCTCGCCTCGGAACGATTAATTCCCGAAGACTTCTACCGCGCGGCCCATCAAAAAATTTTCCACGCCATGCTTCGCGTCGCTGATAAAGGCGAGCCGGTCGATTTAGTGACGGTGACGGCGGAACTGGCCGCTTTGGAGCAGCTGGAGGAAGTGGGCGGTGTCTCCTACTTAAGCGAGCTTGCCGATTCTGTGCCGACAGCGGCCAACGTCGAATACTACGCCCGCATTGTTGAAGAAAAATCATTGCTTCGCCGCCTCATTCGCACGGCGACATCGATTGCCCAAGATGGCTATACAAGGGAAGATGAAATTGACGTTTTGCTCGATGAAGCGGAACGGAAAATTATGGAGGTTTCCCAACGGAAACATTCAGGCGCCTTTAAAAATATTAAAGATGTTCTCGTACAGACGTATGACAACATTGAAATGCTCCATAACCGGAACGGGGACATCACCGGCATCCCGACCGGATTCACTGAACTCGACCGGATGACGTCCGGATTTCAGCGCAGCGACTTGATTATCGTCGCCGCCCGGCCATCGGTCGGGAAGACGGCATTCGCATTAAACATCGCCCAAAATGTGGCGACGAAGACGAACGAAAATGTCGCGATTTTCAGCTTGGAAATGAGCGCCCAGCAGCTTGTGATGCGGATGCTTTGCGCCGAAGGCAACATCAACGCCCAAAACTTGCGCACTGGCAAGCTGACGCCGGAAGATTGGGGCAAGCTGACGATGGCGATGGGCAGTTTGTCAAACGCCGGCATTTATATTGACGATACGCCGAGCATCCGCGTCAGCGACATTCGCGCCAAATGCCGCCGCTTGAAACAGGAAAGCGGCCTCGGCATGGTGGTGATCGATTATTTGCAGCTCATTCAAGGAAGTGGGCGCAACCGGGAAAACCGCCAGCAGGAAGTGTCGGAAATCTCCCGTTCGTTAAAGGCGCTCGCCCGCGAGCTCGAAGTGCCGGTCATCGCTTTGTCACAGCTGTCGCGCAGCGTTGAGCAGCGCCAGGACAAGCGGCCGATGATGTCCGATCTTCGCGAATCGGGGAGCATTGAGCAAGACGCTGATATCGTTGCCTTTTTGTATCGCGACGACTACTACAACAAAGATTCCGAGAACAAAAACATCATCGAAATCATTATCGCCAAACAGCGGAACGGCCCGGTCGGGACGGTGCAGCTCGCCTTTATTAAAGAGTACAATAAATTCGTCAACTTAGAGCGCCGTTTCGATGAGGCGCAAATTCCACCGGGGGCGTAAGACGGACCGCGCTGCCGGCGGCGGGCGCCTTTTTGTTCTTTTGGCCTTTGACTATTTCCTCGTTTACACCCGCGGCGTTAAAGAGGGAGCCTTCCTGATCATTGATAAACGAATAAAATGGACGATATTTTCTTTTAATGTTCGTGTTTCATTGACTTTATGGCTGAAAACTGGTACACTGACAATGTTTAGACCGAGGAAACTGGAGGTGCTCGCCATGTCGTCAGTCGTTGTTGTCGGCACGCAATGGGGCGATGAAGGGAAAGGGAAAATTACGGACTTTTTATCGGAAAATGCGGAAGTGATTGCCCGGTATCAAGGGGGAAACAATGCCGGACACACGATCGTGTTCAACGGGGAAAAGTATAAGCTGCACTTGATCCCGTCGGGCATTTTTTATAAAGATAAAATTTGCGTCATCGGCAATGGGATGGTCGTCGATCCGAAGGCGCTCGTTGCGGAGCTTTCGTATTTGCACGAGCGCGGCATTTCGACTGATAATTTGCGCATCAGCAACCGCGCTCATGTCATTTTGCCGTATCATTTGAAATTGGACGAGCTTGAGGAAGAGCGGAAAGGGGCAAACAAAATCGGCACGACAAAAAAAGGAATTGGGCCGGCGTACATGGACAAGGCGGCGCGCATCGGCATCCGCATTGTTGATTTGCTTGACCGCGACGTGTTTGCCGAAAAGCTGGAGCGCAACTTGAGGGAGAAAAATACGCTGCTTGAAAAAGTGTACGGGGTCGAAGGCTTCCGGTTGGAGGACATTTTTGAGGAGTATTACGAGTACGGCCAGCACATCGCCAAATACGTCTGCGACACATCGGTCGTATTGAACAATGCGCTCGATGAAGGGCGCCGCGTCTTGTTCGAAGGAGCGCAAGGCGTCATGCTTGACATTGACCAAGGAACGTATCCGTTTGTCACGTCGTCGAATCCAGTCGCTGGCGGGGTAACGATCGGCGCCGGTGTCGGGCCGACGAAAATCAAGCATGTCGTCGGGGTGGCGAAAGCCTATACGACGCGCGTCGGCGACGGGCCGTTCCCGACAGAGCTGCACGATGAAATCGGCGACCGCATTCGCGAAGTCGGCCGCGAGTATGGGACGACGACCGGCCGTCCGCGCCGCGTCGGTTGGTTTGACAGTGTTGTTGTCCGTCATGCCCGCCGGGTGAGCGGCATTACGGACTTGTCGCTTAACTCGATCGATGTGTTGACCGGCATTGAAACGTTGAAAATTTGCGTCGCCTATCGCTACCGCGGCCAAGTGCTCGAAGAATTTCCAGCCAGCTTAAAAGTGTTGGCCGAATGCGAGCCGATTTATGAAGAACTTCCTGGCTGGACGGAAGATATCACCGGGGTGAAAAGTCTAGACGAGCTGCCGGCGAACGCCCGCCATTACGTCGAGCGCATTTCCCAGCTCACCGGCATCCCTCTTTCGATTTTCTCCGTCGGACCGGACCGTTCGCAAACGAACGTCGTCCGCAGCGTCTACGCGTAAGCGGCAACAGTGGACGGTGGCAGGCAGCGTATAAACAAGGCAAACGACAGGCATAGATGCGCGCGCGTCTATGCTTTTTTCTTTGATAGGCTCCTCAAAATGGCAATCGGCAAAGGATGATTTCATGTTCATAACATGGTAAATTAGTAATGATAGGATTCCATCGCAAAAGGAAGGATGTGAGCGAGATGGAAAAACGCATTTTAGTCGTTGATGATGAAAAACCGATTGCCGATATTTTGCAATTTAATTTGCAAAAAGAAGGATATGAAGTCATTTGCGCCTACGACGGCGAAGAAGCGCTGCAAAAAGTTGAAGAAACGATGCCGGACTTGATTTTATTGGATATTATGTTGCCGTTAAAAGATGGCATGGAAGTATGCCGTGAAGTGCGGAAAAAGTATGATATGCCGATCATTATGCTGACAGCGAAAGATTCCGAGATTGATAAAGTGCTTGGGTTGGAGCTTGGTGCGGACGATTATGTGACAAAGCCGTTCAGCACGCGCGAGCTCCTGGCGCGGGTGAAGGCAAACTTGCGCCGCCATGCGCAAACGGCCAACCAAGAAGAAGGAGAAAACGAAACAAATGAAATCGTCATTGGCCCGCTCGTCATCCGTCCGGACGCGTATGTCGTGCAAAAGCGGGGGGAAACAATTGAACTGACCCACCGCGAATTTGAACTGCTTCATTACTTAGCGAAGCATATCGGCCAAGTGATGACGCGCGAGCATTTGCTGCAAACCGTCTGGGGCTACGATTACTATGGCGATGTGCGCACCGTGGACGTGACGGTAAGACGTCTGCGTGAAAAAATTGAGGACAACCCTTCCCACCCGAATTGGATCGTCACAAGACGGGGAGTCGGCTATTACTTGCGCAATCCGGAACAGGAGTCATGAGCCAGCATGAAAAAAGTAGGTCCATTCCGTTCGATTCATTTTAAGTTTGTCATCATTTATGTATTACTGATTCTCGTCGCCATGCAAATCATCGGCGTGTACTTCGTTCGCAAGCTGGAAACGGAGCTTGTGCAGAACTTTAAAAACTCATTAAACGAACGGGTGACCTTGCTCGCCTATAACGTCGAGCAGGCGATGAATCGGGAGCGCGATGAAAAAAGCCCGACATTGGAAGAAGACATCCGTTCGCTTCTTCATGATTTCGTTTCCCAAGACATTTCCGAAGTGCGCGTCATCGATGAGAAAGGGAAAGTGCTTGCGACATCCAATCCGTATATGCAAAACATCGTCGGAAAGCGGACGACCGAGATTTATGTAAAACGTTCCCTCGTCACCGGCGAAATCGTCGACCGGATGCTGCTCGATTCGAAAACAGGTCATCGCATGTACATTTCGTCGACTCCGATCAAAACGAGCGGCGAAATCAAAGGTGTCATTTACGTCATCGCCTCGATGGAAAACGTCTTTTCGCAAATGCGGCAAATCAATATGATTTTGGCGACCGGGACGGGGATCGCTCTCGCCATTACCGCCGTGCTCGGCATTTTTTTGTCCCGCACGATCACCCGGCCGATTTCCGATATGCGCCGGCAAGCGCTGGCGATGACGAGGGGAGATTTCTCCCGCAAGGTCAAAGTGTACGGCTATGATGAAATCGGCCAATTGGCGATGACGTTCAATAATCTGACCAAAAAACTGCAGGAAGCGCAGGCGACGACGGAAGGGGAACGGCGCAAGCTCGAGTCCGTCTTGACGCATATGACTGATGGCGTCATTGCGACCGACCGTCGCGGGCGCGTCATTCTCATTAACGATGCAGCGTTAAACATTTTGAATGTTTCACGTGAAACAGTGCTGTCGAGTTCGATCGTCGACGTGCTTGGCATTGCCGACCAGTATACGTTTGAAACGCTGCTTGAGGAGCGCGATTCGCTCATTTTAGATTTCAGCACGGATGAGGAACTGTATATTTTGCGCGCGTCGTTGTCGGTGATTCAAAAAGAGGGCGGATTTGTCAACGGGTTGATCGTCGTTTTGCACGACATTACCGAACAGGAAAAAATCGACCGCGAGCGGCGGCAGTTTGTCGCCAATGTGTCGCATGAATTGCGCACGCCGCTCACCACGATGAAAAGCTACTTAGAAGCGCTCGCTGACGGCGCTTGGCAAGATAAAGACATCGCGCCGAGGTTCATTCAAGTCGTGCAAAATGAAACGGAACGGATGATTCGGCTTGTCAACGACTTGCTCCATCTGTCCAAGCTTGACAGCAAAGACTACAAGCTGAAGAAAACGTGGATCAATTTTTCAGCCTATTTCCATAAAGTCATTGACCGATTTGAGTTGACGAAAAGCGACAACATCCGGTTCGTTCGCAAAATTCCGCGCGAGGCGATTTTTATTGAAGTTGATGAAGATAAAATTACGCAAGTGTTAGACAACATTATTTCGAACGCTTTGAAGTACTCTCCGCAAGGAGGGACGATTACATTTCGCGTCCGCAAACTTGCTGATGAAATTATTGTCAGCGTCAGCGACGAAGGAGTCGGCATTCCGAAAGCCGACTTGGCAAAAATTTTCGAACGGTTTTACCGGGTCGACAAGGCCAGGTCGCGCAAATTGGGCGGTACGGGGCTTGGGCTGGCCATTGCCAAAGAAGTCGTTCTTGCCCATGGCGGGACGATTTGGGCAGAAAGCAAGGAGCATAAAGGAACGACGATTTATTTTACGCTGCCGCTAGAACGCGAGCAAAAGGATGACTGGTGCGATGTATGAAACGATCAAAACCATCGTGTTGACGTTGCTTGTGCTCATCAGCATTACCTTAACGTTTGCCTTATGGACATATCATCCGAAATACGACGTGCTGCAAAACGACGAATACATTCAACACGTCTCCGTGAGCAATACGCAAGTGGATACAGCGATGGTCGTGCAGCCAAAGCAGATTCTCATTCATAAAAACGGCGTCCCCTATGCTGTGACGAAAGACGAAGAGAAAAATGAAGTGCTGAAAGAAATGAGAAGATGGACGCTTGATGATTTCGAAGATGTTTCGTCTTCTGTTCCGCAAGGGAAGTTTTTATCGTTTTTAAACGGCAAAGAGCGGCTTGAGATCATTTACCCCGATGAGGTGCCGATCGACATATACCGATTGATTTTCACGATCGATGACAGGGGGCTCGACGGCTTGGCGTTTGACCGCCTGCTCGTCCCGCTCGGTGGGAAGGACGAGTTCCCCATCTACTTCATCGCGACCGACAAGCGCAAAATTTACAAAGCGATTGCCAGCGATGCCTCCTTATCGGCGATCGGTCGGCTGGCGAAAGAAGCGAGCCATTTTCCGCGTTATTTCGCTTATCCGGTCAGCGAAACGAAGCAGTTGTATTTGCCGGAAAAAGAAGTGGTGCTCAGCAGTCTGCAATATTATACCGACGAGCTGGACGCAGACAAGTTTAAAGAAGCGCTCTTTAGCGATCCAAGCTTTGTCAAAAAAGATTTGATTCCGTTTGGCGAAGAATATACAGACGGTTCGCGGCTGATGGACGTCGATTTTCTTCAACGGATGCTGCTGTATGTGAATCCAGCGGCGCGCGTCTCGAATATGGGACAAACGGAGCAAGAAACCCATATCATCCAAAAAAGCATTGATTTCGTCAATGAGCATGGCGGTTGGACGGATCTGTATCATTTCGCCCGCTGGAGCGAGGAGGATCGAAAAGTCACGTTCCGGCTTGTCGTCAACGGCTATCCAGTCTTTAATGAATACGGCATGTCAGAAATCGTGGAGACGTGGGGAGCGTCCGATTTGATGAAATACCAGCGTCCGCTCTTCCGCCTTGAAATCGCGGATCGCAACCGCACACCAAAAACGCTGCCGTCCGGCCATGAGGTCGTCAACTGGTTCGAACAGACGAAAGGCGTTCGCAAATCGCTCATCAAAGATATCGCCATCGGCTATGAGCTCATCAAAGATCCGGAGCGGGAAAAAGTCATCCGCCTTGAACCGGCATGGTTCTACTTGTACGGACAAACGTGGAAAAAGGTAAACATGGGCGATGAGGCGGGAGGAGGGGGAACAAATGGACTGGAGTAAAACGAAGACGATTTTTATTATCGTGTTCCTCATCCTCGACTGCTTTTTAGGCTATCAGTTTATGGAAAAACGAAACAGCAGCCAGCTCGATGTCATTTTGGAAACGACGATTGAAGAGCAGCTTGAGGCGAACGGCATTACGTATGTGGATCTGCCTAAAGAAGTGACGAAAGCGGCGTATGTCAGCGGCAAAAGCCGCTCATTCACCATGGCGGATGTAAAAAAGCTGCCCGGGCAAAAAGTGAAAATCGAAGGAGAAACGAAAGTCAAAGGGACGTTCATCGATCCGGTTGCGCTGCCGATTGACGATCCATACCAGCTGCGTGAGTTTTTGCAGCGCTACATCATCGGCGGCGGGCAATATGCCTTTTGGTCGTTTGATGAAAAACAAGGAATCTTGACCTGCTACCAAATGTATGACGGCAAGATGATTTACGGCAATGAAAACAGCAAGCTCGTCATCCATGTCAACGGGAGACGGGAAGCACTGTCGTATGAACAGACGATGCTCAGCGACTTGGAAAAGTACGAGCGGAAGCAAGATATCGTCCCGGCGATTAAAGCCATTGAGACGTTGTACCGAAAAGGGCATTTGCAGCCGGGCGACCGCGTCACGAAAGTGGAGCTTGGCTATTACGGGCTTGTTCAATTTACTGCATCCCAAGTGTTGACTCCAACTTGGCATATTGTTGTCAATCGGAAGGAAGACTATTTCGTCAATGCGTTTGAAGGGCAAGTGATCAATGATCAAGGAAATGTGCTGGAGTGAAAGAACATGACGATGCGATTTAGTGTGCTGGCCAGCGGCAGCACCGGCAATGCCTTTTACATTGAGACAGACCGCCAGCGCCTGCTTGTTGACGCCGGTTTGAGCGGCAAGCAGCTTGAGGAGTTGTTTGCTGAGATCGGCCGCCATCCAAAGCAGCTTGATGCGCTGCTTGTCACCCATGAACATAGCGACCATATTAAAGGGCTCGGGGTGCTTGCCCGCAAGTATCGGCTGCCGGTGTATGCCAATGAAAAAACGTGGCGGGCGATGGAACAAACGGTCGGCGACATTCCGCCCGAGCAAAAATTTGTCTTTCCGCTCGGCGCGGTAAGGACGTTCGGCGATGTTGACGTCGAATCGTTCGGCGTCTCTCACGACGCCGCCGAGCCGATGTTTTACGTTTTCCACTATGAAGGGAAAAAGCTTGCGTTGCTCACCGATACCGGCTATGTGAGCGAGCGGATCAAAAAGACGATTGAAAACGCGGATGTGTTCGTGTTTGAAAGCAATCATGACCTCGGCATGCTGCGGATGGGGAGATATCCATGGAGCGTCAAGCGCCGCATTTTAAGCGATGTCGGCCATATTTCGAATGAGGAAGCGGGTTTGGCGCTTGCTGACGTGATCGGCGACCGGACAAAGCAAATTTATTTGGCCCATTTGAGCCAAGATAACAATATGAAAGAGCTGGCGCGCATGACCGTGACGCAAGTGTTGGAACAGAAAGGCTTAGCGGTCGGCGCCCGCTTTCGTTTGTATGATACCGATCCGCGTCGGGCGACGGCACTAGCGTATGTATAAAGCCCGTTTTGCCGAAACTGAGGGAGACAGTGTGAGTAAAATATTTGTGGGTGACATTCCGAAATGATCCCCGACGAGGGTTGCGAACTTTTGTTCGCGACGCTCGTCGGGGCCACCAAGCGAAGCGCGGTAGAAAAAGCAAATGTCGTGAAAAAAGGACTCTCTCCCTGCTATGATGGTGATTGGCAAACCAACCGAAAACAGGAGGGAGAGAGTCCATGAAACATCTTACCACAGAATGGCCCCTATTAAAAGAGTTGGAGGAACAATTAGTCAGAACTCTTCAAAAGGTGTTCGCTGTCTTGTTGGCGGCCCTTTTGGAGGAGATTGATCAACAACTGGCGGAAGCGCGGGACAAGCGCCGGTATCAGCTGAAAGACAAACGGCCGACTACGATCCAAACGCTGTTTGGAGAAGTGACGTTTCGACGGAACTACTACTATGACCGGCAAACGGGGAACTATACCTTCTTGCTGGATGCCGAATTAGGCTTTGATGGGGCCCGATCGATCAGTCCTTGCCTCGAGGAAACGGCGGTCGAGTTGGCCGTAGAGTGCTCTTCCTACCGCAAAGCGGCCCGTACGTTGGAGTCGATCGTGGGGTATGCGGTCATGAGCCACGAGGCGATTCGCCAACTGGTGCTGGAGGCCCCTGTCTCGCTGCACCGCCCTGTTTCCCAACGGCACGGCCGGGTGCTGTTTGTGGAGGCGGATGGACTGTTTATTTCCCGCCAGGGGAAAGGGAAACGGGCGAAAGAAGAGAAAATCCTGGCGGTTCACGAGGGATGGAAACGAAACGGTTCGCAGCTTGAGCTCGTGAACCGGCGCCACTACCTCCATGAAGGGGAGGGAGACGTGTGGGAACGGTTCGAAGAGTGGCTGATGAACGAATATGCCTATGATCCGTGCCGGGACCTGTTGATCATCAACGGCGACGCGGCGTCGTGGATCACGGCCTGCCGGGAGTATTTTGGGAAGCGGGCGTGCTTTCAGCTGGATCGATTTCATGTGGCGCGGGAGCTGCGTCAGTGTCTGTCCGGCCACCCGCGTTGGCGGGAGGTGCGGAAGAAGCTGGCGAAACAAGACGAGGAGGGGCTTCTGGTGGAGCTGAACAGCGCGGTCGGCACGTTGGAGGACGAAGCGAAAGAGAAGCAGATGGCTGCCATGATCCGCCGGATCGAGTCGATGCCGGGATGCATCCGGGACTATCGGGAGTGGCTGTCGGAGCAAGGGGTGGAGACGACCGGCATGCGTCCGATGGGTCACGCCGAGAGCGTGATGAGCCGGTTTGCGCATCGGGTGAAATCCCGCCGCAGCTGGAAAGACCAAGGGCTTCGGGCGTTTCTGAGGGCGATGGCAGCCCGAATCGACGGGATTTGGCGGAGAAATGGGCAGTTGGTGGAGGAAGAAGAGACCCGAACGGCAGCCTCGGCCTCGACGAAGTCCAAGCGGGTTGAACAGGCCAAACGGAAGGCAGGACGGTTATGGGCAGATGTGGTGCGTCAGAATCTACCGTGTCTGCAGCGGTCATCCGGGACGCCGATCCATCAAGCGTTGTCGGCGCTCCGGGATGGTGGTTGGGTGTAAAAAAATGGAATATCGTATCATCGCCTCAAGATGAGGGACGAGAGTCCGAAAGCGCTTACGATATTAATTCCTGAAAATGGTTCGCTAACTAGTGATTGACAACGCCCGTAGTGAACCGAAAAAATGTTCTCCACAAAGTCTTGACTGACTCAGGGAGACACATTTGTTGGATTTTTTCTCCTGTTCATGATTATAATGAGGGATGGAGACGAATGTGGAAAGGAGGGTGAGCATGGGATACTACGACGACCATTATGAGCCGTACGAACAAACGAGGAGGAAGCGGCGAAGCGGATCGTTTGTTTCCGCGCTTGTCGGCGCCGTGTTAGGAGGGCTGCTCGTCCTCATGTCCATTCCGGCGCTTTCCCGTTGGGATATCCTCCCGTATGATGTTGTGCCGAATCAAAGAGCAGAGGAAGAGCCAAAAACAGAGGAAAATGGAACTCCACCGATTCGGCAGAGTGTTTCCGTAGATGTGACGACGGCGGTGACAAAGGCGATCGACCAAGTGTCGGATGCGGTTGTCGGCGTTGTCAACATTCAAGAAGCCAGCTTCTGGTCGCAAGGAGGCGAGGCTGGCGTCGGATCGGGCGTCATTTACAAGAAAGCGGGAGGCCGGGCGTTTATCGTCACGAACCATCATGTTGTTGAAAACGCCAGTCAGCTCGAAGTGAGCCTCAAAGATGGGACGAGAGTGCCGGCGAAGCTGCTCGGCAGTGATGTGCTTATGGATTTAGCCGTCTTGGAAATTGACGCGAAGCATGTGAAAAAAGTCGCCCAGTTCGGCAACTCCGATACGGTGAAGCCAGGCGAGCCAGTCATTGCCATCGGCAACCCGCTCGGTTTGCAGTTTGCCGGCTCGGTGACACAAGGCATTATTTCCGGAACGAACCGGACGGTCGAAGTCGATTTGGACCAAGACGGCGCTCCAGACTGGAACGCAGAAGTATTGCAGACAGATGCGGCGATCAACCCGGGCAACAGCGGCGGCGCTCTTGTCAATATCAAAGGGCAAGTCATCGGCATCAACTCGATGAAAATCGCCCAAGAGGCGGTTGAAGGCATCGGGTTCGCGATCCCGATCAACACGGCCATTCCGATCATTTCGGACTTGGAAAAATACGGACAAGTGCGCCGTCCGTACATGGGCGTTGAACTTCGCTCGCTGAGCGACATCCCATCGTACCATTTGCAGGCGACGCTCCATTTGCCGCCGAACGTAACGGAAGGAGCGGCGGTCATTCAAGTCGTGCCGATGTCGCCGGCCGCACAGGCGGGTTTAAAACAGTTTGATGTCATCGTGGCGCTTGACGGCGAAAAAATCCGCAACGTGCTTGATTTGCGCAAATATTTGTATACGAAAAAATCGATCGGCGACCGGATGGAAGTCACGTTTTATCGTGATGGGAAAAAACGCACGGTCACGATGAAGCTGGCGCGTGAGTCGTATTAAACGAATGGAGGGAGCG
Organism: Geobacillus thermoleovorans; assembly: GCF_001610955.1. Taxonomy (GTDB): domain Bacteria; phylum Bacillota; class Bacilli; order Bacillales; family Anoxybacillaceae; genus Geobacillus; species Geobacillus thermoleovorans. The sequence goes on along the minus strand of NZ_CP014335.1, from coordinate 3,374,316 downwards.
AAAACGCTCCTTCTTTTTTCCACAAGGAGAGGGGCGAGAATGATGATATTCACATGTGAAGAACATGTCGACATCGCCATTGATCAATATGTAGATGAAACGGAACAGGCGCCGGATCTCCTGCCTGTGGACAACAGCGAAAAACAGTGCTATTTTTGCTCGAAACAAGCTGTATATGTCGTAGGAGGATAACAGTTTTTTCACAACATGTGGATATGTGTTGTGTATATGTGGATAAATCTTGTTGATAAGCTGTTTATAAGGCAGGGGTTGTTTGTGCATATTTCCATTGTCGCTGTGGGTAAATTGAAGGAAAAATATTTAATCGCTGGAATTAATGAATATACAAAGCGTCTGTCCGCATACGCCAAAATCGACATCATCGAAGTCGCTGATGAAAAAACGCCGGAGCGGGCGAGCGAACTTGAGGAGGAACAAATCAAAGAGCGCGAGGGAGGACGGCTGCTGGCGAAAATTCCGCATGACGCTCACGTCATCGCGCTCGCGATTGAAGGGAAGATGCAATCGTCCGAGCAATTCGCCGCCCGTCTCGATGAGCTCGCCACCTACGGCAAAAGCAAAGTGGTGTTCGTCATCGGCGGCTCGCTTGGCTTAAGCAAACAAGTGATGGCGCGCGCCGATGAGACGCTGTCGTTTTCGAAAATGACGTTTCCACACCAGCTGATGCGCCTCATTTTGCTCGAGCAAATTTACCGCGCATTTCGCATTAACCGCGGGGAACCGTATCATAAGTAAATGGGGTTTTTCCATTTCTTAGTTTCATGATGGGATGAAGACGTTCTATCGCAGATTTATCCATTACGGTTGAATATGGGGGATAAAGTATGAGACATTTGATTCAAATAGCCGTTGCCGCCAATGCAGCACAACGGCTATCCTTCATCAATCACCGTTTGTGTAATGATGAAGCGGTCTCATTATTTTATGGAAATATTTTTAAATTAAGGAATTTTTAGGTTATTCACTCAAGGGGCGCCGCATTGGTTTGACAGATCGCGAATCTTGATTAAGGTGTTATGCCAAATGACGTTTAGGGAAATATAGCAGGAAAAGAGGGTTGCGCTAAGGAAAAGTCAGGGGAGAGCCGCCTAATTTATGCAACTCCCCCGCATTGGGCTGATACTTTATTTTTGCCGCTTTCTTTCGAACGGAGCAATAAATGGTCGGCATAAATGTACGCTTTTTCAATTGACATCGTTCCTTCTGCTTGACAAAAGTAAAGACCGAACGACGACGTATAGGCAATGGGACGTTTTGCCGCCATATAATCGACCAACACAGTGCTATGGCGCACTGCTTCTCGAATCTCCTCGACAAGCCGGACGCTCTCTTCAAATGTGCGATTACGCAAAAACATCGTAAATTCTTCACCGCCGCTGCGGAACAAAAAATCGCCCTCTTTGAGAAACTGTTTCAAGGTTGAGGCGAAATGGCGGATCACCTCGTCGCCGACGGCATGGTTATACGTGTCGTTGATCGTTTTAAAATTGTCGATATCGGCGACGACGACGCCAATCCATTCACCGGATCCGTTTAGCTTGGCGATCGTTTGATCCATGTAGGCGCGGTTATGGATGCCGGTCAAAAAGTCGGTGTAGGCCATTTTTTCGAAGTGGTCGCGTTCTAGTTTATGCTGGATGCTTTGCGATTTGGAAAAGAACGAGCGGCTGACGAAGTAATTCAGCAAAAATAAGCTCAAAAGCATATCCCACCGCTGTTCTTGCAAAAAGAGAAATAACAGACCGTTTGTCAGCGCCGTTTTTCCCATGTCCATCCAGCTTCTCGTCTTAATAAAATCCAACGCCTCGCGCTGTGTCTGAATGTCGCCGGTTATATAAAAAATGATGATCAGGCAACAGTCAGTCAAAAAGGAAACGACGATGACGAGCAGGAATAAAAGCAGCCAGAAGCCAATGAACGGAATAGACTGAAACAGCGGACCAAGGAGATTGTATAAGGCAAACGCGAGCGAATTGAACGTCACAAACGAGCCGATGTTGTACAATGTGTGCAGCCATTCATCGGGTTCCGCTGTTTTCAAATATTTTTTTGCTATATGTTCAGTCAAGCGAAACAACGCTTCAAAGATAAACAGCCCGAACGGGCCGGCAAATAAGGCGAACGATAAACTATAGTTAATGCCGTAATCAACGGGAATATTGTTTTTCGTTTTGTCTATGACGCGCAAGTGTGAATACAAGCTGGAAAACAGCCAATAAAACAGCAAAGCGATGACATAGGTGCGATCGAAGGAAGGCGGTTCTGACACAAAAACAACAACAATGGATGCGGAAAAAACAGCAAAAATCATCGGTCGTGCTCGGAGTAACATCTCGGCTCTCTCTCCTATAAATCTGACCTCTGACAACTTCGGCGTTGATGAAGTGATTCCAAAAAAAAGAAAAGGAAGGCTGCTCACATGCCAGTGGCTTTCAGCAAAAATACGGATTATAGCCGGCGATGGCGAACGGTGAATTTGGAAACCGTCTTTTTTATAGAATCAAGATGTTCCCAATTGGAACAAACGAACATATGGTTACATCTATTATAGTACTATATACACAATTGTGAAAATAGACGAAATGGCATTGTTTTTCGCCTTTTTTCCACAAAATTTGACACATATTGAGTGAAAGTTGGTTCCAATCGATGCCGGTTCTTTCGTGAACTATACAGCTGGATCGTGCTTATTTCGCTGAATGAAAAGGGAAGCAGATAAAGCATAGGTGGTTCTTCCAGTACAGCTAGCGCGATTGCGGCGTTGTCGGCGACGGAAAGGCCGGAAATATCATATCGCCGAATCCGAATACGATTGCGGCGGCTGAGGTGTTTGGCGCTTCTCTTTTCCCGCTTATGACGGCTACGAGCAGCCATGGCTTGTTCGTGGCGTAAGTATGTTGGCGATTTGTTTGCGCTCAAAGGAAGCAGCGCTTCGGTTGGCGAACAACTTATAGTGGAGGCTATTGTCATCGTTTGTGCCAAGACAGCCGTTTCCGATGACTTTTCGTTTTCAAGGTTTGGATGGAGACAAAAGAGGAGGGAAAAAGAATGAAAATCGTTATTGCCCCTGATTCATTTAAAGAAAGCCTCTCGGCGCTCGAAGTCGCCGAGGCGGTGGAACGCGGGTTCCGGTCGGTGTTTCCAGAGGCTGAGTACGTGAAAGTGCCGATGGCCGATGGCGGGGAAGGGACGGTGCAGTCGCTTGTTGATGCGACTGGCGGCCGCATCGTGGAAGTGAACGTGACCGGACCGCTCGGTGAGCCGGTGCGGGCGTTTTTTGGCTTGCTCGGCGACGGGAAGACAGCGGTCATCGAGATGGCGGCTGCCTCGGGGCTGCACCTTGTCCCGCGCGACCGGCGCAACCCATTGGTGACGACGACACGGGGGACGGGAGAACTGATCCGAGCAGCGCTTGACGCCGGCGCCACTCATTTGATTATCGGCATTGGCGGCAGCGCGACGAACGACGGTGGGGCCGGCATGGTGCAGGCGCTCGGGGGAAGGCTTTTGGACGAAGACGGCTGCGACATCGGTCCGGGCGGCGGCGCGCTGGCCGATTTGCATGCGATTGACCTTTCCGGTCTCGACCCGCGTCTTGGGGGAGTCCGCATTGACGTGGCGTGCGACGTCGACAACCCGCTTACCGGTCCGAACGGAGCGTCGGCCATTTTCGGTCCGCAAAAGGGGGCGACACCGGACATGGTCGCCGTTCTCGACCGGAATTTGGCGCATTACGCAGATGTCATCCGACGCGATCTCGGCAAACAAGTCGGCGACATTCCGGGAGCGGGTGCGGCCGGCGGGTTGGGGGCGGGACTGCTCGCGTTTCTCCCGGCCGAGCTAAAGCGCGGCGTAGAGATTGTGATCGAGACGGTTCAGCTCGCGGAGCGCGTCAAAGACGCTGACTTGGTCATCACCGGCGAAGGGCGGATTGACGGACAGACGGTGTTCGGCAAAACGCCGATCGGCGTCGCCAAGACAGCGAAACAGTTCGGCGTCCCCGTCATCGGCATCGCCGGGTCGTTGGGCGACGACAGCGCCGTCGTGTTGGATCATGGCATCGACGCGCTGTTTACGATCGTGCCCGGCGTCGTGCCGCTTGAAAAAGCGTTGGAGCAGGCAGAACATTATGTGACACAAACGGCGCGGCATATTGCGTCCGTATACCGTCTTGGCCAAATAGGAAAACAATTCTTCCGTTAATATTTTCGACAAAAGAAGGGGCTGATCCAAAAAGGCGACGCCCCTTAAATGGAACACCATTCGGTCATTTTGTTTCTATGTACAACAGTAATGAGAACGGGTGTCCCAAAAGGATCAGGACACCCTCTTTCGTTTCTATATATACACACCGACCGCTTCTTCCGTACTATATTTTGTGTCTATCCTGAAGACAGACAGCCTTTTGGGACACCCGCGTTTATTTGCCTGTCCGCGGCCACGACGCGATCGCCTGGAGGGAGCCGCGAATGGTGAAACGGCCGAATTGATGCGGCAAAATGAAATGGTCGCCCCGGCGAAGCAAGTATGTCTGTCCTTTGCGGACAAGCTCGCCTTCGCCTTCGAGGATGCTGACGATGAGAAACGGTTTTGCCTGCTCTGATTCGAACGCGCCGCGGACGTCCCATTTTTGGACGCCGAAGTAGTCTCCTTCCACGAAGGTCGTCACCGTCGCGCCGGGAAATTCGGCGACATGGGGGTGGACATCGATGTCGCGATGCGGGACGGTCGTGACGTCAATCGCTTTCTCGAGATGAAGCTCGCGCTTCCGCCCTTGGCTGTCGACACGGTCGTAATCGTAGACGCGGTAGGTTGTATCTGAGCTTTGCTGCGTCTCAAGGACGAGCGTCCCTTCGCAAAGGGCGTGGATCGTGCCGCTTGGGACATAGAAGAAGTCGCCGGGGCGGATCGGCACTTTCCGAAGTAAACGATCCCATTCCCCCGCTTCCATCATCGCGCGCAGCTCTTCTTTCGTTTCTGCATAATGGCCGTAAATCAACTGAGCGCCCGGCTTGCAGTCGATGATGTACCAACACTCCGTTTTGCCGAGTTCTCCGCCTTCATGCGTTTTGGCGTATTCATCGTCCGGGTGGACTTGGACTGACAAGTCGGCGTTGGCGTCCAAAATTTTGGTCAACAGCGGGAAGCGGTCAGACGGGAAGTGGCCGAACAAATCGCGGCGTTCCTCCCATAATTGTCCGAGCGTCATCCCGGCAAACGGTCCGCGGGCGACGACTGTCTGCCCGTGTGGATGGGCGGACACCGCCCAACATTCCCCTGTTTGCGAAGACGGAATGTCGTAGCCGAATCGTTCGGCGAGCTTCGTGCCGCCCCAAATCCGTTCTTGGAAGACAGGGGTGAGAAAAATCGGTTCAAAGTCCATGCGTCATCCCTCCCGAAAACATCATGCAACGTACAGTCCACTCTCATTTTCATCTTATCACGAAATGCGCGATCGGCAAATGAAAACGATAAGGGGGTTAGGAACATACGCTCCCAACCCCCATTGGAACTCAAGGTCGACATGTCCACTGCAACGATGTTCTGCATGCGCCGCCGTCTCGCGTCAGCGCGTCACTTCGCGTCATCAAGTTCAATGCACGCGAGCGGCTGTTTCGCCGGTCCTTCGATCACATCGCCATCGATCGAGAAGCGCGAGCCATGGCATGGACAGTCCCACGTCTTGTCGCCGCTGTTCCACTCCAGCTCGCAGCCCATATGGGTGCACGTCGTATCAACGACATGAAGCGTTCCCGCCTCGTCCTTATAGGCGCCCGCCCGCTTTCCGTTGACCGAGACAACCGCCCCTTCTCCGCGCGCCAAATCTTGCGGCCGGCGGATAACCGGTTCGATCTTTCCCTCCAGAAAATGTTTGGCGACGTCAAGGTTTGTCGTGAAAAACTGCTTCATGCTTGGATCAGCGTAAAAGCGCGACGGAGAGTACAAGTCGCGGTATCGGTTGTCGCGGTCGAGAATGAGGTCAGACAAAAGCATCCCGGCGACCGTCCCGTTCGTCATCCCCCACTTCCGGTACCCTGTCGCGACATAAATGTTTGGCGTCCCTGCCGTCATCGGGCCGATGTACGGCACTTTGTCCAGCGTCGTCAAATCTTGGGCGGACCAACGGTAACGGATGTCGTTCACCGTAAACAGCTGCGAAGCGAACGAGGACAGCGCCTCGTAATGACGCATCGTCGGCACGCCTTGGCCGGTTTTATGGTTTTCGCCGCCAATCAGGATAAGCGTATCGCTGCCTGCCGCTGCGGAGCGGATCGAGCGTTTCGGTTCATCGGCGCTTAAATACATGCCGCCCGGGTACGGTTCAGTGATCGTCACTCCCAATACGTACGACCGTTCAGCGTACATGCGCGAAAAGTAAAACCCGCCGTCGTAAAACGGAAAGTGAGAACAGACGGCGACATGGTCGCACTCAACCCGTTTTTTGTCTCGCGTAATGACTGTCATCCTTTTTCCTTGTTCAATATCCGCCGCTGGTGTGTGTTCGTAAATGGCACTGCCAGCCTGTGTGATCGAATCGACGAGCTTGGCCAAATATTTGAGCGGATGAAATTGCGCCTGCCTCTTCATCACGACCGCTGCCGCCACCGGCAGCGGGAGCGGGATCGACTCAACGAAGGCGCCGTCAATGCCGAGCCGTTCGTACGCTTCCCATTCTTTCACTAGTTTTTGGAAAGAAGAGGAAGACATCGTATAAATATAGGCATCTTGCTCGCAAAAGTCGCAGTCTATTTGTTGTTCTTCGATCGTGCGGCGGATAAACTGGAGTGCGTCCATGCAGGCGTCATAATAGAGTCGCGCCTTTTCTGCACCGAAATGGTTGAGAAATTCATCATAGACGAGATCGTGCTGGGCGGTGATTTTCGCTGTCGTATGGCCGGTCGTGCCGTTCAGGAGCCGGTCGGCTTCCAGAAGGGCGACGCGCGCCCCTTGCGCCGACAACAAATACGCTGTTGTAATCCCGGAAATGCCGCCGCCGATGACTGCGACGTCGGCGGAAATGTCCGCATCGAGCTTCGGAAACGACGGAAGCGAAACGGAGTCGCGCCAGTAAGGCTCTACGGTGGAAGGAAGGGACGACATGATTACCTCCTCCTTGCATGTCAATGTTGTCTTCTGTAGTTTTCCTTTTATCGGGCGAACTATTCCACATATCCACAACCGTTTTCTTTTTTTGGCAACTATCCGCAAGGAGAAGGAAAGATGGTACAATAGAAAAAGAGAATCAAACTGTTTTGCAAAAATAACGTCAAAGGAAGATCGGGAGTGAATAAATATACAAATTCGTTTCATGAACGCCCCCATGCGCTGGCAGACAGCCTGATTTTAGAGCATTACAGCTTAAGTGAGCTCAATTTCGAGACCGTCAGCCATTACCGCGAGCGGTTTGCTCGGGTGAAACCGGGCCATCCGTGGAACGGGCTCGAGACAAAAGAATTTTTATACAAAATCGGCGCGTGGGGCAAGCTGCGCGACAGCAGCAAAGAAGGGCTGACGCTCGCGGGATTGTTGATGTTCAGTGAGGAGCGGATCATCACCGAGGTGCTGCCGCAATACTTTTTGGAATATCGAGAGCACACTGACGGTGAAGCGGCAGGATGGACGAAGCGGTTCACATCACAAGACGGCACATGGTCGGGCAACATTTACGATTTTTATTTTCGCGTGTTGGCTGAGCTGGAGCGTCACGTTTGGTCGGATGAAGGGCGCGCTCTGCTTGGCGAGGCGCTCGTCAATGCGCTCGTTCATGCCGATTATGGGGAGGAAGGCGGCATCACCGTCGAAAAAGAGGATCGTTCATTTCGCTTTGCCAACCCGGGACGGTTTCGCATCCCGATTGAAGCGGCAATGGCGGGGCATACGAGCAATTTGCGCAACCCGAATATTTTTAAAATGTTTTTGCTGATCGACGTATGCAAACGCGCGGGATCGGGCCTCAAGCGAATGTGCGATATGCAGGAACAGGCGCTTGCTTGCCCGATCGATATCTCGCAGCAAACGAATCCAGACCGTACAATCGTTGTGTTGTGTCCGCTGCAATTTCCAGCTGAAATTAGCGCAACAATGGAAACAGAACCGGCTGGACAGCTGGAACAGCCGGAACCCGAATGGCTGGATCCGGACAGTGGACAGGAAACCGAGAGCTTCATAACTAACGAACTAAACTTCGTAAGTATAGACACTAACTCCGTTAACAACGAAGAAAACTCCGAAAATATAACCAAAAACTCCGTAAACATCGGGTCGAACTCCATAAAAAATGAGTCTGACTCCGTAAATAGAGCGTCGATCTCTATAAATAAAGAGTTGAAGTTCGTAAATAGCTTGCTTAGCTCCGTAAACAACGACATCAGTATGCATGACAGCAACGAAAAAGGGGAAACGATCGACGAACGGCTATGGAAGATGGCAGAATTGGCACGGCGAAAAAAACGGTTGGCTCCAGCGGTCATGGAACAATTGATCGTTCGGTTATGCCGCGAGCGGCCGCTGCGTCTGAAAGAGCTGGCAGAGCTGCTCGAACGGACGCCGGATGGATTGCGCAACAATTATTTAGGAAAGCTGTTGGAGGAAGGGAAAATCCGCTTAAAATACCCGGATCAGCCGAATCATCCGCGCCAAGCCTACATAGCGGTTGATGAATGAAAGGATTGGAGGGTGAAAGCGAGTCATGATCCAAACGGAAATAGACCGATCGGAAGGATGGGGTCTGCGATTGCACATTTCCTGCTTTTTGTTTTAGAAAGAGGGTGTCCCGCAAGGATGGGGACACCCTCTCTTTTGATCGGACTTGTCATCCAGCTTGCTTTTCTTCGGCTTGGCCATGCTGGCGACGATGCATTCCTTTGGCGAAGTATACTGCCGTCAAAAGCAGCAGCCAGGCTGGGCCGATGATCAAAGCGATGCGCGTATCCGGGAAATACGCCATTAGGGCGGCAACGCCGATCAAAAAGGCAAGCGACACGTATGAGCTGTACGGATAAAGCGGAAGTTTGAACGTGAGACGTTGTGCTTGTTCCGCGCTCAACTGTTTGCGGAATTTCAGCTGGGACAGCAAAATTACCGCCCACGTCCAAATGGCGCCGAATGTGGCGATGCTTGTCACCCATTGGAACACTTTTTCCGATACGTAGTTCAAATATACGCCGACAAGCATGACAAGCGCAGTGGCGATCAAGGCCGCGCCCGGAATGCCGCGCTTTGTCAGCCGACCGAATGCGCTCGGCGCTTCTTGCTGTTCAGCAAGGTTAAACAGCATCCGGCTGGTGCTGAAAATGCCGCTGTTGCACGACGACAAGGCGGCGGTCAAGACGACAAAGTTGATGATGCCAGCCGCGGCGTGAATCCCGATTTTTTCAAACGTCAGCACGAACGGGCTTCCCTTTTCGCCAATTTCGTTCCAAGGATAAATGGACATGATGACAAACAGTGCGCCGACGTAGAAGATCAAAATGCGCCAAAAGACGCTGTTAATCGCTTTTGTCAACGATTTTTGCGGGTTTTTCACTTCCCCAGCCGTTACGCCAATCATTTCGATGCCTAAATACGCAAACATGACCATTTGCAGCGACATCAAAACGCCGCTGATCCCGTGCGGGAAGAAGCCGCCGTGCTTCCAAAGATTGCTGATGCCGGTGGCGACGCCGCCGTTGCCGATGCCAAAGAGGATCATGCCAAGGCCGATGATGATCATGGCGACGATCGTCACGATTTTGATTAACGCAAACCAAAATTCAAACTCCCCGTACGCTTTCACCGCGAGAAAGTTGATGAACGTCATGAGCACCAGGGCGGCAAGCGCCCACGCCCAGCGAGGCGTGTCCGGGAACCAAAACTGCATGTAAATGCCGACAGCCGTAATTTCAGCGATGCATGTGACCACCCATAAAAACCAATAATTCCAGCCTGTCAAGTAGCCAGCGAGCGGACCTAAATATTGATAAGCATAGCGGCTGAACGAACCAGCGACCGGGTGTTCGACGGCCATTTCCCCCAGCGCGCGCATGATGAAAAACATAATGGCGCCGCTGACTGCATAGCCGAGCAAAATCGCCGGCCCAGCCATTTCAATCGCGGACGCCGAACCGAGGAATAAGCCGACGCCGATCGCCGCACCCAGCGACATGAGCGAGATATGCCGTTCTTCTAAGCCTCGATGCAATTGCGGCTGTTTTTGCTCCATTGTTTCTCCTCCTTTTGATAATAAATAATATTTTTTGAAAAAGTATTTTTGAAGCGCTTACATTATAATACTAACCGATGGATAAAGAGGTTGTAAATGAGCAATGTTTTCAAGTTATTATATATTTAATAATCTGAATAGTATTTAAAAATACATGAATTGCCTTGGCATCCTGTCATTTTGTACAATGGGAAACACAGAATACGCTAGGCTTGGAAAGGGGGATGCGTTGTGGAAGAACGGGAAGCGACATCATTTTTGGAACAGCTGCGGCAAGAAGGGCTGATCACCGAATCGACGCGTCCGGTTTGGGAAATGATTTTGCCAAGGCGGCTTCGGCGGATGTATGAGGTTTTGAATGAGCGCACCCGCTATATTACCGTCTTGATCGAAGCGGTCGATGACCCGCATAACCAAGCGGCGGTGCTGCGGACGGCTGAAGCGTTTGGCGTTCAAGACGTTCATATCGTGACGGGAAAGGCGCCGTTTTCGCCGAACCGGCTTGTGACGCGCTATGCCGATCAGTGGCTGACGCTCCACCATAAGCCAGATATCAAAACGGCCATTGCCGATTTGAAAAGTCAAGGGTATCAAGTGTATGCAAGCTATCTTGGTGAGGAGACGATTCCGGTTTCCGACATCGATCTGTCCCAACCGACAGCGCTGTTGTTTGGCAACGAGCATAGCGGCGTGTCGGAAGAGGCGCTCCGCTTGGCGGACGGAACGTTTGTCATTCCGATGTACGGCTTTGTGCAAAGCTTTAACATTTCCGTCGCCGCTGCGTTAGCGCTCTATGATGTCACCGAGCGGGCGCGCCGCCAGGCCGGCCGACACTACTATTTATTGCCTGAAGAGAAAAAGGCGTTGTATGAACAATGGATGTGGCAAACGTTAAACCCACGCATTCGCAAACAGTTGCAGCAACAAGGATATGCCATTCAAACGAACGAAGGACAGCTGGGTTCTTTTTCATAAAGAATTCAGCTGTCTTGTTTTATGGCGGGCTTTTCCGCAACTCTCCTTTCTCATCAATATTTCCCTAAACGAGGAAAACAAGTGGCGATTTGTTGAACAATGATTGAACAGTTTGTGACAAATGTTTTGCCGATTTATGAACTTTTTCGCTCATTCGTTTCAAACATTTTCAATTTTGATATGGTAGAGACAAAAGAAAATGCATGGAAGGCCCCGAAATGGTTGGGGCGGAAGAGGGAGGACCGATAGCGATGAAACGGGCGAGATGGCGCGCGGTGCTGGTTTTGCCGTTTTTGTTTTTGCTTGGGGGCTGCGTGGAGCGCACGGCCGTGCTCAATCCGCAAGGGCCGGTGGCGCGCATGCAGTATGATTTGATCATGTGGTCTGTCGGCTTTATGTTGTTCATTATTGTTGTTGTATTTACGTTATTTGCCGTTTTTCTCATTCGTTATCGCGAGAAGCCGGAAAATGCCGGCTATGAGCCGCCGGATGAGGAAGGGAACACGTTGCTTGAAGTCGTCTGGACGGCCATTCCAATTTTGATTGTCGCTGCGCTCGCTGTTCCAACAGTGAAGGCGACGTTTGCGTTGGAAAAGCCGCCGACCGAGAAAGTGAAACCGATCACGATCCATGTGACGGCGGCGAACTGGAAATGGATTTTCAGCTATCCGGAAGAAAACATTGAAACGGTCAACTACGTCCATATTCCAGCCGGTGTGCCGGTCAAGTTTAAGCTGACTTCGGTCGGGCCGATGAACTCGTTTTGGGTGCCGGAATTAGGTGGGCAAAAATATGCGATGGACGGCATGGAGACAGAGCTGATTTTGCAAGCCGATAAGCCCGGCTCCTACATGGGGCGGAGCGCCAACTTTTCCGGGGAAAAGTTCGCCCATATGGAGTTTGAGGTCGTCGCACAAACGGGAATGGACTTCCGCAAATGGGTGAATGAAGTGAAACAAACCGCCCCGAAGCTCGATGAGAAAAAATATACACAAATTTTAAAACCGGGGCTTGTTGGGCGAATGACGTTTTCGAACACCCACTTACAATGGATTGACCATGCGAAACAGAACAGCCATCATGGAGATGGAAAGCCAATGAAAAATGACGATCAACATGATGAAACGATGACAAACGGTCACCATCATGGGGAGTAGGAAAGGGGGAACGAAGGATGAAGTGGAGCGAGTTTTTTGTCACGGGTGAGCCGCTCATTTATGCCGCCGATGTCGCCATCGTCTTGACGATGGTCGGCATTGTGTTTGTGTTGACATATTTTAAAAAATGGAAATGGCTGTGGAACGAATGGCTCACTACCGTCGACCATAAAAAAATCGGCGTCATGTACATTATTTGCGCAGTTTTGATGCTCTTCCGCGGCGGCGTCGATGCGCTTTTGATGAGGGCGCAGCTGACCGCGCCGAACATGAAGTTTCTTGACGCGCAACATTACAATGAAATATTTACGACGCACGGGACGATTATGATCTTGTTTATGGCGATGCCGTTCATCATCGGTTTGATGAACATTGTCGTTCCGCTGCAAATCGGGGCGCGCGATGTCGCGTTTCCATATTTGAATGCGTTAAGCTTTTGGCTCTTTTTCTTCGGTGCGTTGCTGTTTAACATTTCATTCGTCATCGGCGGATCGCCGGATGCCGGTTGGACGGCGTACTTCCCGCTTGCCGGCAACGAATTCAGCCATGGCGTCGGCAACAACTATTACGCTGTCGCTTTACAAATTTCCGGGATCGGAACATTGATGACCGGGATCAACTTCCTTGTCACGATTTTAAAAATGCGTGCGCCGGGCATGACGTTGATGCGCATGCCGATGTTTACGTGGACGATTCTCATCACATGCGTGCTCATTATTTTCGCCTTCCCGGTGTTGACGGTCGCCTTGGCGCTCATGACGTTTGACCGGCTGTTTGATACGCAGTTTTTCACGATGGCCAACGGCGGCATGTCGATGCTCTGGGCGAACTTGTTCTGGATTTGGGGCCATCCGGAAGTGTATATCGTCATTTTGCCGGCGTTCGGCATTTTCTCGGAAGTGGTCAGCACGTTTGCGCAGAAACGGCTGTTCGGTTATAAGGCGATGGTCGGTTCGATCGTGGGCATTGCGTTTTTAAGCTTTATCGTCTGGGTGCACCACTTCTTTACGATGGGCGCAGGGCCGGCCGTGAACTCTGCCTTCTCGATCACGACGATGGCGATCGCCATTCCGACCGGGGTGAAAATTTTTAACTGGCTGTTTACGCTCCGAAAAGGGAAGATCCGCTTTACGACGGCGATGCTTTGGTCGCTGGCGTTCATTCCGAACTTCGTCATCGGCGGCGTGACGGGGGTTATGTTGGCGATGGCGGCGGCCGATTATCAATACCATAACAGCTATTTTCTGATTGCCCATTTCCATTACGTGTTGATCGCGGGTACGGTGTTCGCCTGCTTTGCCGGTTTGCATTATTGGTATCCGAAAATGTTCGGCCATATCTTGAATGAACGGCTTGGCAAGTGGACGTTTTGGCTGTTTATGATCGGCTTTAACATCTGCTTCTTCCCGATGTATTTCCTAGGGTTGATGGGGATGACGCGCCGCATGTACACGTACTCGGCTGGTCTCGGCTGGACGCCGCTCAACGTCGTCGCGACGGTCGGGGCGGTGTTGATGGGCATCGGGTTTATCGTGCTTTGTTACAACATTTATTACAGCGCCCGCTACGGCGAGCGCGACATGACCGGCGACCCGTGGAACGGACGGACGCTTGAGTGGGCGACCGCGTCGCCGCCGGTGCATTACAATTTCCCGGTGACGCCGGTTGTCGAAGATGTGGATGCATATTGGGTGATGAAGAAAAAATATGGCGGCTTCCAAGTGAAAGAAGAAGACTTGAAGCCGATCCATATGCCAAGCAACTCAGGACGCCCGTTTTGGATGTCGGTGGCGTTTTTCGTCGCCGGGTTCGGCCTCGTGTTCAAATGGTTTGCGTTGGCCATTGTTGGCGCGTTGTTCATTGTGCTTGGATTGATTCTCCGCTCATTTGAAGACGATGATGGCTACCATATTCCGGTTGACGAAATCAAACGGATGGAACGAGCGGCGCGGAAGGGGGCGTGACGAATGGGAGAAGCTGCACATCGCTATGAGGAAACGGTGCCGCTGGAGTATCGGACGCAAGAAAGTCGGTTGAACATATTGGGTTTCTGGATTTTCCTCGGGGCGGAAGTCGCGCTGTTTGCGACGCTGTTTGCGACGTATCTCGTCTTGTTCCAACGGACCGGCTCGGGGCCGACGGCAGCGGAGCTGTTTGAGGTAAAAGACGTTTTGATCGAAACGTTGTTGCTGTTGACGAGCAGTTTCACATGTGGGTTGGCCATTTTTGAAATGCGCCGCGGCCGCATGAGCGGGCTGATTGCCTGGCTGCTCGTGACGCTTCTGCTTGGGGTGGGGTTTATTACGGTTGAAATTCGCGAGTTCATCCATTACGTCCATGAAGGAGCGACGATGCAGACGAGCGCATTTTTATCAAGCTTTTTCGTGCTCGTCGGCACGCACGGCGCCCACGTCAGTGTAGGAATTGGCTGGATGATTTTGATCATCATCCAGCTCCTCCAGCGCGGCTTTACGCCGAAAACGGCGCGCAAAGTGTTTATCGTCAGTTTGTATTGGCACTTTTTAGACGTCGTTTGGATTTTCATCTTCACGCTCGTCTATTTGTTAGGGATGGTGATCTAACATGGGCGCAAACAGCCATCGCGAATCATTTCCGTGGAAACATATCATTGGGTTTTTGTTGTCGCTCGTCTTGACGTTTGCGGCTCTTTGGGTGGCGCTCTCGTCTGGGCTGCCGCTTAAAGCCGTGATCGTCATCATCGTCTTGTTCGCGATCATCCAAGCGAGCTTGCAGCTGTTTCTATTCATGCACGTCAACGAAAGCGACAGCGGCAAAGTGCAAACGTTCAACATGGTATACAGCTTCTTTATTGCTGTTGTCGTTGTCGCCGGTTCGATTTGGGTGATGCAGTTTGTGTTGTAAAGCGAGGCTGGCCGGGGTTCGGCCGGCTTTTTATGTTCAGAAGAGCTTTTGTGGTGTCATAGATGCCTGAAATGGGGGAGCCGTTGACGGAACATTGAAGAGATGGAGAGGCAACGTGGTTGCATTATAGGGGGCATGATATGTGCCTAAAAAAGTCGTCTTGCCTCAAACAGGCAAGACGACGTTTTACAGCACTTTTGATAAAAACGCTTTCGTCCGCTCATGCTGCGGGTGGTCGAACAAGTCTTCCGGCTTCCCTTCCTCGACAATGTAGCCGCCGTCCATAAACAGGACGCGGTCGCCGACTTCACGGGCAAAGCCCATCTCGTGGGTGACGACGACCATCGTCATCCCTTCATTGGCCAGCTGCTTCATGACCGAGAGCACTTCCCCGACCATTTCCGGGTCAAGCGCTGACGTCGGCTCGTCAAACAGCATGATTTTCGGTTCCATGGCCAATGCCCGGGCGATGGCGACGCGCTGCGCCTGCCCACCGGAGAGGGAGTCCGGGTAGACGTGCGCTTTGTCTTGCAGCCCGACTTTGGCGAGCAGCTCCATCGCCTTCGCTTCCGCTTTTTCACGCGGCCATTTCCGCACTTTCATCGGTGCCAGCGTGATATTGTTCAGCACCGTCATATGCGGAAACAAGTTAAAGCGCTGGAACACCATTCCGACTTCTTCCCGCACTTTATTTAAGTTCGTGTCTTTCGCCTTTAAATTAATGCCGTCAATAATAATTTCACCTTCATCGAAATCCTCAAGCAAGTTTAAACAGCGTAAAAACGTCGATTTTCCCGACCCCGATGGGCCGATGACGACCACGACTTCTCCTTCGCGAATATGGACATCGATTCCTTTTAAAACTTGGAGCGAACCGAACGATTTTTTCAGCTGGCGTACGTCAATCATTGGGTCGAATACTTCCTTTCAAGATAGTGTGACAGTTTGCTTAACGAAAGCGTTAAGAGCAAATAGATGAACGCCACTGTTAAATACGGCTCCCAAACGCGGTAATACTCACCCGCGGCCGCTTTCCCCCAATACATGATTTCCGGGGCGGCGATGACCATCCCAAGCGACGAATCTTTAATTAAGACGATAAACTCGTTCGCAAACGGCGGAATCATTCGCTTTAACGCCTGCGGCAAAATAATGTAGCGCATCGCCTGCGCATGCGTCATCCCAAGCGAGCGGGCCGCTTCCATTTGCCCTTTGTCGATCGACTGGATGCCGGCGCGGAAAATCTCGGCCACATACGCGGCCGAGTTGAGCGACAGCGAGACGGCCAGGGAAGCGACGGCATTTGGCTGGGCGAAAAAGAGCGGCATGGCGCCGAAATGGACGAGCAAAATTTGCACGACAAGCGGCGTACCGCGGAAAAAGTTAATGTACCACGAAAACGGCAAACGAATAATCGGGTTGGACGACATTTTGCCAAGGCCGATGAACAGGCCGAGAATGAGGCCGAACACGATGCCGGCTAATGATACGCCGATCGTTACGAGCAGCCCTTGCCAAAAGTAAGGGGCGTATTCAACAATAATATCAAAACGAAAATCCATCGATCTCACCTTTCTCTAAGAAAAATGCGTAACTTGCTAGTAGTTACGCATTTTTCTATGTTCGTGCGCTTATTGTTGTTGTTTTAAGCCTTCCATATTCGGTTCTTTGCCAAACCATTTTTTGTAAATCTCTGCATATTTGCCGCTGTCGATCACTTTTTGCAATGCTTCGTCCACTTTGGCTTTCAATTCGCTGTCTTTCGGGAAGATCATGCCGTAGTATTCCGAAGCGAAGTTTTGTGGATCTTCAATGACTTGCAATTTTTTGTCCGGATTGTTTTTCACGTATTCGTTTGCCACCGCGTTGTCCGTGATGACAGCATCAACACCGCCGTTTAGCAGTTCCATAATGGCAACAACACTCGTTTCGAATTTTTTAATATGATCGCCTTTGCCAAATAGCTTCTCCGCAGCTTCTTGACCGGTTGTCGCGTTTTGAACGCCGATCGTTTTCCCTTTTAAGTCAAGGGCGTTTTTCACCGGGCTGCCTTGTTTGACTAAGATGACTTGTGTTGCTTCAAAGTACGGAGCTGAGAAATCATAAGATTGTTTCCGCTCGTCCGTAATCGTAATGCCGGAAATGCCCATGTCGATTTCTTTGCTTTGCAGCGAAGCGAACAGCGGATCCCAGCCGATGTTTTTTAATTCATAATCCAAGCCGGCTTCTTTCATCACCGCATCCAAAAGGTCGGCGTCAAACCCAACAATTTTTCCTTTTTGCATATATTCAAATGGTGCAAACGCCGCGTCCGTCCCGACGGTGATTTTTTGCTTCCCTTCTTTTTCAGCGCCTGACGGAGAGCTTGTTTCTGTCGACTTGCCACAAGCGGCGAGCGCCATAAACAACGCAGCAACGACCGCTACGATCAAACCTTTCTTCATTTTTAACATCCTATAAAATCCCCCTTTGGAATCATTGTCGATGAACGATTATCATACTATCAATATTTTTTTGGTTATGCAATAGGTTTTATAAAAATAATTGTTTGAACATTTTGGTATCCACTCCTTAATAAGAAAATATGTATTTTATCAATGGTTTTACCGTGATCAATACAAGTGGATTGAATTTTTATGAAATAATGTTTATGAAAGGGAGTTGCGGTTATGGATGATTCTGAATTTACTAAATATTATATCAGAAAGAAAGAGTTTTGTACATCTTTATTTTAAATCATTTATTTTATCGAATTTGGAAAAAAATAAATACTATTGTATAAATATTATTTGTTCCATTATGATAAGAGTGTGGGTGACAAGACAACAAAGGAAGGGGAGCACGACATGGTTTTATTTTCAGTCATTGTCTACTTAGTTGGCATGCTGTGGATCGGCTATTGGGCGTATAAACGGACGTCGAATTTGTCCGATTATATGCTTGGCGGCCGGACGCTCGGGCCGGCGGTGACCGCGCTTAGCGCCGGGGCTTCCGACATGAGCGGTTGGTTGCTCATGGGGCTGCCGGGGGCGATGTATATCGATGGAGTGAGCGCCGCATGGATCGTCATCGGCTTGACGCTTGGCGCTTATGCAAACTGGCTGTTCGTTGCGCCGCGCTTGCGCGTCTATACAGAAGTGGCGAACGATTCGATTACGATTCCAGAGTTTTTAGAAAACCGATTCGGGGATGCCACGAAATTGTTGCGCATGGTGTCTGGCATTGTCATTATGGTCTTTTTTACGTTTTATGTATCGTCCGGCCTTGTTTCAGGGGGCGTTCTGTTTGAAAACTCGTTTGGTGTCAGCTACCATACGGGCTTGTGGATCGTTGGCGGCGTTGTCGTCGCTTACACGCTGTTTGGCGGCTTTTTGGCCGTCAGCTGGACGGACTTTGTGCAAGGGACGATTATGTTCATTGCGTTGATTCTGGTGCCGGTGGTGACGCTGTTCCATACAGGCGGGCCAGTAGATACGATTGAGACGATCCGCGACATCGATCCCAACTTGTTGAACTTGTGGAAAGGAACGAGTGTTCTTGGCATCATTTCGTTATTCGCCTGGGGGCTCGGCTATTTTGGCCAGCCGCACATTATCGTCCGCTTTATGGCGATCAAGTCGGTCAAAGAAATGAAAAGCGCCCGGCGCATCGGCATGGGTTGGATGATTTTCTCGGTTGTCGGAGCGATGTTGACGGGTCTTTTTGGAATCGCTTACTTTTCGCAGCGCGGCATGAAACTTGATGATCCTGAAACGGTATTTATTAAGCTCGGGCACATTTTGTTCCATCCGATTATTACCGGGTTTTTGCTGGCGGCGATTTTAGCCGCGATTATGAGCACCATTTCATCCCAGCTGCTCGTCACCTCGAGCTCGCTGACCGAAGACTTGTATAAAGTCGTGTTCCGCCGCGCGGCTTCGGATAAGGAGCTTGTCTTCGTCGGGCGTTTGTCGGTGCTCATTGTCGCCATTGTCGCAACGGCGCTGGCGTACACGAAAAACGACACGATTTTAAACTTGGTCGGCTATGCGTGGGCTGGATTTGGCGCATCGTTTGGCCCAGTTATTCTGTTGAGCTTATGCTGGCGGCGGATGACGAAATGGGGGGCGCTCGCCGGCATGGTCGCTGGGGCATTGACGGTCATTCTTTGGACGCAATCCGCCTACTTAAAAGGGCTGTTGTATGAAATGATCCCCGGTTTTGCCGCCAGCTTGGCAGCGATTGTGATCGTCAGCTTGCTGACGAAGGAGCCAGAAGGGAAAGTAGCTGAACAATTTGATCGATTCAAGCAGTTGCTGTCCTAAAAATAGGCAAAAGGGTGTCCCCTTGCGCAGGGGCACCCTTTTTGTCGTTTAGGACTATTTCACTTGATTCCAATCCGGGTACAAGTCGATGCGCCGGTCGCGCCATGTCGCGACCGATCCTTTTTCCCGCACTTTGCGAAGAAGCGATAAGTCGAGGTCAGCCGTAATGACCATGTCGTCGTTGATCTCGCCGGCCGCAAGCACGCCGCCGGGTGGGAACGGGATGTCGTTGGGCGTGATGACGGCCGCTTGGCCGAAATTGGCGCGCATAAAGTCGACCGTCGGAAGCGACCCGACCGTGCCGGTCGTGACGACATACACTTCGTTTTCGATGGCCCGCGCGTGGCAGCAATACCGTACGCGGTAAAACCCGTGCCGGTCATCGGTGCACGACGGACAGAAGATGACATCTGCCCCTTTGGCGCGCGCCATACGAACGATTTCCGGAAACTCGATGTCATAGCACGTCAAAATGGCGATCGTCGCTTTGTCCGTTTCAAACACATGCACGCCGTCGCCTGGAGCGATATTCCACTCGTTCACTTCCGTCGGGGTGATGTGCAATTTCGCCTGCTGATGGATGTGCCCATCCGGCGTGAATAAATGAGCGACATTGTACAGCTTGCCGTTTTGGCGGATGACATGCGTGCCGCCGATCAAATACATGCCGGTGTCTTTGGCGAGCGACACAAACAGCTCAGTGTATTTTTCGGTATAATTCGGCAAGTCATCAATCGTTGCTTGCCGTCCGTCATCAAGTGGAATGGAAAGCAATTGGGTCGTGAAAAATTCTGGGAACAAGACGAACTCGGCGTCAAACTCTTGCGCCGTTTTGACGTAATGCGTCACTTGCGCGGCAAACTCGTCAAACGAACGGATGGTGTGAAGATGATATTGGACAGCCGAGACGCGCAATGGCGGCACCTTCCTTTCTATTTCCATATGGCATCTATTTTAGCACCATGCAAACCGTTTGGAGGCATTTGATTTTTCGATATGCGCAGGCCCCGCTCCCTTCCTATTTCAAGGAGGGGAGTTGCGGAAAAAGACAAGGACGAGGTCTTGTCTATTATTGTTCGCCGTAGCGGCGGTACGCACCGTGATGTGTGGGCCCGACGTATTCGTTGAGCGGGAACGAGTGGCGGATGGCGGTGGTGATGAACGCTTTTGCCGTCGCAATGGCGTCTTTCACCGGCCGGCCTTTCGCCAGTTCGGCGGCGATGGCCGCCGAGAACGTGCAGCCTGCTCCGTGCGTATACGTCGTGTCAATCCGCTCCGATTCGAGGAGTTCAAACGTTTTGCCGTCGTAAAGGACGTCAACCGCATAGTCATGCGGAATTTTCCGCCCGCCTTTGACGATGACATATTGGGCCCCGAGTTCATGAATGCGCCCGGCCGCTTCCTTCATGTCCTCGATCGTTTCAATGCGCGGCAAGCCGGAAAGCTGCGCTGCTTCGAACAAGTTTGGCGTCACGACCATCGCTTTTGGCACGAGCGTTTCCCGGTAGCAAACCGTATTTTCCGGGTGGAGCGGCTCATCCGCCCCTTTGCACACCATAACTGGATCGACGACCGCATTTTTCAAACCATGTTTTTCAATCGTCCGCGCGGTCAGTTCAATGATGTCCGTCGTCGGCAGCATCCCCGTTTTGAAGGCGTCGACGCCAACGCCGACGATGATCGTCTCAAGCTGGGCTTCGATCGTCGCTAAGTCCACCGGAAACACTTGATGCGCCCACTGGTTGTGCGGGTCCATGGCGACGATTGTCGTGATCGCCGTCATTCCGTAAACGCCAAGCTCTTGGAACGTTTTCAAGTCCGCCTGCAGTCCGGCGCCGCCGCTACTGTCTGACCCGGCGATCGTCAATGCTTTTGGCATCGTCATCGTCATCACTCCTTTGTTCTACAAGATTATACCATGAAGCCGCCCTCAAGGACGAAATAGTTGTTCTACATCAACAGAAAAACCGTCAAGCGCGCGCGAACATGCCATGCCGGTTTCTTTCCAGACGCCGGCTTGTTCATATTGTCCGTCGTCATTGAGCGAGTAGATTTGCACAACAGAGTGCATAGGGTTCACGATCCAATATTCACCGACTCCGTATTGCATATACAAGTTCAATTTGAACACGAGATCATACGCCTGGTTGGAAGGGCTTAAAATCTCGATGATCAGCGTTGGGACGCCGACAAATTTTGTATCCGTTAATCCACTTGGATCACAGATCACGGTTAAATCAGGGACGACAATTTTCTTGCCTTCGATTCGTTCGTTCTTTAGTTCGATATCAAACGGGGCATGAAACACTTCATACGGCTTTCCTTCTAAAAAATGGAACAGTTGGACGTGCAGCCGTCCCGATAGGCGTTGGTGCTGGGTCGAAGGGGAGGGAGACATCAACACAGCGCCATCAATGTATTCTAAAACGCGGTCGGTTGTTTCCCGCATGCGATAAAATTCTTCAAGCGATACCGCCTGTTTTCCCGGAACGTTCACGAAATCACCTTCTTTCCAGCTTTCTATTTTCATTATACACTGGCCGCTTTGCCGAACGAAAATGATTTGGCATAACGCAACGGGTGACATACTCCAGCCGCCTACGCTCACTTGCAGAAATGGCGGCCTTGTCGGGTTAGGACGATAAAAAAAGCCGCCCGCTATGAGCGGGCGATCTATGATAAGAATGGGAAGTGATGAACAGGCGGCCGACAGCGCGCGTTGCCGCCTACGTCCATCACGGTTAGTTGGCAGCCAGCGTTTTGCCGAGCGCTTCGCGGACAGGGACGTAGCGGTAACCGAGGTCGCGGGCGACCGCTTCGTACGTAATTTCGCCGTTGGCGACGTTGACGCCAAGCTCAAGCGCCGGGTTGTCTGTAATGGCTTGGATGACGCCTTTATTGGCAATTTGCAAGGCGTATGGCATGGTGACGTTCGTCAAGGCGATCGTCGAGGTGCGCGGAACGGCTCCAGGCATGTTGGCGACCGCATAATGGACGACGCCGTGTTTGACGTACGTCGGGTTGTCATGTGTTGTGACGTGGTCGCTCGTCTCGACAATGCCCCCTTGGTCGATGGCGACATCGACGATGACCGAACCCGGTTTCATCGCTTTCACCATATCCTCGGTGACGAGCTTCGGCGCCCGCGCCCCTGGGATGAGGACAGCGCCGATGACAAGGTCGGCCTCTGCGACCGCCTCGGCAATGTTCATCGGGTTGGACATGAGCGTCGTAATTTGGTTGCCGAAAATGTCGTCAAGCTCGCGCAGGCGATCCGCGTTCAAGTCGATAATCGTGACATCTGCCCCGAGGCCGACGGCGACTTTCGCTGCGTTCGTGCCGACGACTCCGCCGCCGATGATCGTCACTTTGCCGCGGGCGACGCCTGGGACGCCGCCAAGCAAAATGCCTTTGCCGCCGTACGGCTTTTCCAAAAATTGCGCCCCGATTTGCGCCGCCATCCGTCCGGCGACTTCGCTCATCGGTGTCAACAGCGGCAGCGTGCGGCCGACTTGCACCGTCTCATAGGCAATGGCGATGACGCCGCTTTCTTTTAAGGCGCGTGTCAACTCCGGGTCGGCGGCCAAATGCAAATAGGTGAACAAAATGAGACCTGGGCGGAAATAGCCGTATTCGCTTGGCAGCGGCTCTTTCACTTTCATCACCATATCGGCTTGCGCCCAAACATCTTCCGCCCGCTCGATGATTTGTGCTCCGGCACGGGCGTAATCGCTGTCGCTGAAACCGCTTCCAACCCCTGCCTCTTTCTCAATGAGCACCGTATGTCCTGCCTGAACGAACGACAATACGCCAGCCGGCGTAATAGCGACACGGTTTTCGTTATTTTTGATTTCCTTTGGCACTCCAATAATCATGGATATCGTTCCTCCTCGTCAGAAGTGGCCTTACTTATAGTATAAAAGAGACGGAACGGGCCGGGCATTGTTCAAAAAAGAGAAAGAAGCGCCCGGTTTTTGTGGATTTCCACAAATTCAACCGCGCGCTTCGTATTTCGCTAATTTAATATCAATGTATAATTTGATTTTTTGATTCATGTCATTGAGATCAAGCTCAGCAATGTCGGCAATCCGCTTGAGCCGATAAGCAAGCGTGTTCGGGTGAACGTTGAGGACGTCGGCGGTTTCTTGCGCGTTTTCGTTATGGTCAAAAAACGTTTCAAACGTTTTGACCAAGTCGCTGTGGTGTTTCTGGTCGTACGATTGCAGCTTCGTTAACGCTGGGTTGGTCCATTCCCCTTGCCGCTTTTGTTCAAGCAAAAAATCAAAAAATTGGTAAATGCCAAGCTGGGCATAGCCGTAAACCGACTTGATTTCATCGCCGAGCTTTTCTTTCAGCGCCAGGACGGCGAGCGCTTCGCGGTAGCTTTTTTCAATGAGGCGATAGGCGCCGTACACGCCGCCAAACCCGCACTGCACATCGTGGATGTGAAATCGTTCTTTCATTTTGGCGGCGAACGACTCGATGAATGCATTCAGCTCTTTGAGCGGCTGGTCGGTTTTGGGCGCCGCCAGCAAAATCACATCGCGGCCGTCGGTCGTATAAAGAAGGAGCGGGAGTTGCTGGGTTGTTTGCAATAAGTAGGAAATTTGCCGCTCCATTTCGGCGGTCAAATCGGCGGCAAAGCGGAAAACGACAATGGCAAACTGCGGTGCGGTCGGGATTTGCATCGCGGCGAGATGAGCGCGGATGTCATCTTCACGCGCAATGTGGCCGGTGAGCAGCTTCCAAAACAGCTCTTGCACCCGCTCTTCTTTTTTGTTTTTGCGCATATACAGCTGCAGCACTTTGTTTTTCGCCGCTTTTGCCGCCAGCTTCAGCCATTCCATCTCCTCGGGCGAAAGCGTCCGGTTTGTTTCGAGCACCCAGATGAAACCGATCACCTCATCGTTTTTCCAGATCGACACAGCGACGCGGCTGCCGAGGCCGACGTCATGAATCGGCGGCACGCGCACCGGCTCGCGGCTTTTGAGCAGCGCCGGGATGGCGCCTTGTTTCCATAAGCTGTTGATCACTTTTTCCGGGACGCGCCGGCTGATGATCGTCGCCGTCCGCGCCGGATCGGTGTAATCGTCATGGGCGCTGTAGGCGATGAGCCGATGGTTCGCATCTTCGATCGTCACCGGGCATTTCAGCACGTCGCTGACGCGGTCGGCAAACTCTTCAAGGCTGTCAAATTCGCCGCGGAACGGGTCGGTATCATAAGACATATTGACTCCCTCGCATCGTCCATATGATTTGTAGTTTCATTTTATCATAAATGTGAATCCACCACCGTTATTGTATGATGAAAGAAAGGAATGGCTGCGCTTTCTGTCCAAGGAAGGAAAGAAGGAATTCTCCCAAGAATGAAAAAATGGGACATTGCCGTCATTCCCAGCGACGGAATTGGCAAGAAAGCCGTTCCCGTGGCGAACATCAACGTCAACGGCAAATATCCGTCGATGTTTGAACCGGTGCACGGTTCGGCGCCGGATATTTACGGCAAAGGTATCGCCAATCCGATCGGGCAAATTTAGACGGCGAAGTTGATGTCTGACCATTTCGTTGAAGAAGAGCTCGGCGCCCTCTTGTTGCAAGCGATCGAGGATGTCACCTCTGACGGCATCAAAACGCCGGATCTTGGCGGCACGGCGACGACGAAGGAAGTGGTGGAAGAAATTTGCCGGCGTCTGCGTGAGCAAGCCTGACCTGTTCAAAAGGGCAAGCGGCACCGTTTGCAGTTTCCTTCTGTTCAGGTATACTTGTTGTCAGACGAACTGAACAGAAAGGATGACGCCCGTTGTTCAAAAAATGGTTTGGCAAGCAGCAGCCGAAGGAAGAGACGATCACCGCGCCGCTTGACGGAACGATTGTGCCGCTTGAAGACGTGCCGGATCCGGTGTTTGCGCAAAACATGATGGGCGATGGCATCGCCATCGATCCGGCGGATGGGGATGTCGTCGCTCCGGTGGACGGGGAAATCGTCCAACTCTTTCCGACGAAGCATGCTATCGGCTTGCGTTCGGAAGCGGGTGTGGAGCTGCTCATCCATGTCGGCATCGACACCGTGTCGATGAACGGGGAAGGGTTTACCGCCTATGTCAAAGCCGGCGACCGAGTGAAACGGGGCGATCGGCTTCTTTCTGTCGACTTGCCGCTTGTGCGCGAGAAAGCGAAAAGCGCGGTGACGCCGATCATCATCACGAATGGTGATGCGCTTGAAAGTTTGGAGAAAAAAGCAGGGACATCGGCAGCAAAAGGTGAGACGGTCTTGTTTCATGTGAAAATGAAATAAGGGCGGCAGGGAGGACATATGGCGTTTCGCATCCATAAGATTTTAAACAACAACGCCGTTGTCGTGCTCGATGAAGGCAAAGAGAAAATTGTCATGGGCCCGGGGATTGCGTTTCAAAAGCGGAAAAACGATCTCATCCCCCCGGGCCGCATTGAGAAAATTTTCGTCATGGAAGAAGAAAATGAGAAGTTCCAGCAATTGCTTCGCACGTTGCCAGAAGAACATATCGATATTGCCGAAGAAATTATCAGCTATGCGGAAGGCAAACTGCAAGCACCGCTCAGCGACCATATTCATATTGCGCTGACTGATCATTTGTCGTTTGCCATCGAGCGGTTGAAGCAAGGTTACCGCATTCAAAACAAATTGCTCAATGAAATTAAAGTGCTATATAAGGCGGAGTATGAAATTGGGCTATGGGCGAAACAGTTGATCAAAGAGCGGCTTGGCATCGAGATTCCCGATGACGAGGCGGCCCATATCGCCCTTCATATTCATACGGCGAAACTCGATGCCGCCAGCATGAACAAAACGATGCGCGAGACGACGCTCATTCATGAACTCGTTGACCTTATCCAAACGGAGCTCGGCATATTGATCGATAAGGAAAGCATTTCATACCAGCGGCTGCTCACTCATTTGCGCTTTGCCTTAAGCCGCATCGAAAACGGGGAGCCGATTCATTCGATGGATGAGGAGATGCTTGCGCTCATTCAGACAAAATATGCAAAGGAATGGGCGTGTACACAAAAAGCGGCAACCTATGCAGAGAAGGAATATGGCATCCGTTTTCCGGAGGAGGAACTCGCCTATATCGTCCTCCATATCCAACGGTTGCGAAAGCGTTGACAAAAACAGCAGGTTGCCGTATAATGCAAAACAGACAACGAAATATTGCGGGATTGTAACTGCTTCGAGCAGGCAAGACCTAAAACGTATGAAGGGAACGGCAAGTGAGTCATGCCGCTAGATCGCCCTTTGTATGTTTTAGGTCTTTTTTGTTTTTCATTTCACCATCATTCAGAAGGAGAGGAGTTCACCGATGAATTATGAACACATTGCTAAACAACTCATCCCGCTCCTTGGCGGGAAGGAAAACGTCATTAGCGCGACCCATTGCGCAACAAGGCTTCGGCTTGTTTTAAAGGACGAGAAAAAGGTTGATGCAAAAACCATTGAAAACATTGAAGGGGTTAAAGGGGCGTTTTCCAGCTCCGGACAGTTTCAAATTATTTTTGGCACCGGCGTGGTGAATAAAGTGTATGAAGCGTTTGCCCGGGAAGCAGGGATACAGCAAGGTGATGCTGATGCCCATCAAGAAGCCATCAAGCAAAAAATGAATCCGCTCGCCCGCTTTGCGAAGACGTTGTCAAACATTTTTGTCCCAATCATCCCAGCCATTGTCGCGAGCGGTTTGTTAATGGGTTTGCTTGGGATGATGAAGGCGTTCAAATGGGTGGCGGCAGACAGCCCGCTGTATATTTTGCTTGATATGTTTTCGAGTGCGGCGTTTATTATTTTGCCGATTTTAATCGGCTTTAGCGCGGCGAAAGAATTTGGCGGCACGCCGTTTTTAGGGGCGGTCATGGGCGGTATTATGACTCACCCGGCGCTATTAAACCCGTGGGGATTGGCCGAGGCCAAGCCAAACTATATGCATTTTCTTGGCTTTGATATCGCTATGGTCGGGTATCAAGGGACGGTCGTGCCGATTTTGCTGGCGACGTATGTGATGAGCAAAGTGGAGCGTGGATTGCGAAAAGTTGTTCCTCATGCGGTCAGTTTGCTTGTTGTTCCATTTGTGACCGTCATTTTGACGGGATTTATTACGATTTTGGCCATTGGTCCGCTCGGCAATTTGCTTGGCGATGGGATTACGACGGTGTTGAACTTTGTTTACCATTATGGCGGTGCGTTAGCTGGCCTTATCTTTGGTGGATTGTACTCGATGATCGTCATTACTGGTGTGCATCATAGCTTTCATGCCATTGAAGCGAACTTGTTGGCGAAACTTGGGGTCAACTATTTACTGCCAATTTGGTCGATGGCCAACGTCGCCCAAGGCGGCGCCGGTTTGGCTGTATTTGTCAAATCGAAGCGGACAAAAACAAAAGAGATTGCGTTGCCGGCGGCCTTGTCAGCTTTTTTAGGCATTACCGAGCCAGTCATTTTCGGGGTGAACTTAAAATACCGGAAGCCGTTTATCGCTGCGGTCATTGGCGGCGCGCTCGGCGGAGCGTACGTCGTATTTACGAATGTAGTAGCTAATGCCTACGGGTTGACCGGCATCCCGATGATCGCCATCGTTGCGCCGGAAGGGCTCACGAACTTAATGCACTACTTAATCGGTTTTGCCATTGCCGTCGTTTCAGCGTTTGTGGCGACATTCCTTCTAAAGTTCCGTGAAGAAGAAGAGTGAGGGGCGTGTGGATGAAATCCGAACGCGAACAGAAACTTATTGAACAAGCATACGCTGAAGTCGAAAAATATGAGACTCTTGTCAATCGTGACCGGTATCGGCTTCGCTACCATCTCATGCCTCCTGTCGGGTTGATGAACGACCCAAACGGGCTGATCGACTGGAACGGAACGTATCACGTCTTCTACCAATGGATGCCGTTTCGCACCGGCCATGGCGCCAAGTTCTGGGGGCATTATACATCCCCAGACTTGGTT
Source organism: Geobacillus thermoleovorans (assembly GCF_001610955.1). Classification (GTDB taxonomy): domain Bacteria; phylum Bacillota; class Bacilli; order Bacillales; family Anoxybacillaceae; genus Geobacillus; species Geobacillus thermoleovorans. The sequence goes on along the minus strand of NZ_CP014335.1, from coordinate 3,345,804 downwards.
CATTGGCAAGCAGCGCCGATTGCGTTAGCGCCAAGCGAATGGTATGACAAAGATGGCTGCTATTCCGGCAGTGCGATTAGTTGCGATGGAAAGCTCGTGCTGTTTTACACTGGCAATGTGAAAGATGAACAAGGAAACCGCCAAACGTACCAATGCATGGCCGTATCGGAAGATGGCATTCATTTTACAAAAAAAGGCGTCGTCATTACACTTCCGGACGGATATACGGCCCATTTCCGCGATCCGAAAGTATGGCGGTATCAGGGCCATTGGTATATGATCTTGGGGGCGCAAAGCGAAAGCGGCGATGGAAAAGCGGTGCTGTTTCGTTCCGCTGATCTTTGTCATTGGGAGCATCTTGGCCCAATTGCTGGCGGCAACATGAACGGGCTTGGTCCGTTTGGCTATATGTGGGAATGCCCAGACTTGTTTCCATTAGATGGGCAAGACGTGCTCATCGTCTGCCCGCAAGGATTAAAACCGGACGGCATGCGCTACCAAAACGTCTACCAGTCAGGTTATTTTGTCGGCCGCTTCGACTACGAACGGGCCGAATTCCTTCACGGGACGTTTGAGGAGCTTGATCGCGGCTTTGAATTTTACGCCCCGCAAACGATGCTTGACCGGAACGGGCGGCGCATCCTCATCGGCTGGATGGGTGTGCCGGATCAGAATGAAGACCGCCAGCCGACAGTGAGCCACCGCTGGGTGCACGCGCTCACCTTGCCGCGCGAACTTCGCCTCACTGGCGGCAAGCTGAGACAGACGCCAGTGGAAGAGCTGAAACAGTTGCGCAAACAAAAAGTAGCATATCCAAGCGCCACTGTGGTGAATGAGCTGAGGTCATGGCCGGGACTCGAGGGAGATGCGATCGAACTTCGCCTCGACAATATCGAACTGTTCGGAAGCATGATGGAAATTTACTTTCGCCATGCGGCTCGCCTTGTTTACAATAGTGACGAAGGGGTATTGACGCTTGAACGGAAAAGCTTTGTGAACGGGCTGACGGAGAAGCGGCAATGTCGATTGCCACGTCTTCGTTCGCTTCATGTTTTCCTTGATACGTCATCGATCGAACTGTTCGTCAATGATGGTGAAGAGACGTTCACTGCGCGGTTTTTTCCGCATCCGGACGACCAAACGATTTTCTTTGGCGCTCATGGGCATCTTCAGATGGACATCGAGAAATGGGAATTATAAGACGGATTGGCACGAGCAAAGCTGCCGAGAGCAATCGCTTTTCGGCGGCTTTTTATGACTGTTGCGGTTCATTTTGTGAGAAAATGAGCAATACGGGATTGAATTTACTTCCGTCCCCCTCTATAATGAACAGTAGATGATGTCTTTACATCGATAATGACAGGAGGATACACATGAACGAACCGACGATTTCCCAGCGCAAGCTGTTAAGCATTGCCGGTCTCGGTTGGCTGTTTGACGCGATGGATGTCGGCATGTTGTCGTTTTTGATGGCCGCCTTGCAAAAAGATTGGAACTTGACGGCCGGGCAAGTCGGCTGGATCGGCAGCGTCAACTCGATCGGCATGGCGGTCGGGGCGCTCGTGTTCGGATTGCTTGCGGACCGGATCGGTCGAAAAAACGTCTTTATTTTGACGTTGTTATTGTTCTCGGTCGGCAGTGGGCTGTCGGCGCTCACGACGACGTTGGCGGCGTTTTTGGCGTTCCGCTTTTTGATCGGCATGGGGCTTGGCGGCGAGCTACCGGTCGCGTCAACGCTCGTTTCGGAGGCGGTGCCGGCTAAAGACCGCGGACGGGTTGTCGTGCTGCTCGAGAGCTTTTGGGCGGGCGGCTGGCTGTTGGCGGCGCTCATCTCGTATTTCGTCATACCGGCTTACGGCTGGCGGACGGCGTTATGGCTGGCGGCGATCCCGGCGCTGTATGCGATCTATTTGCGCCTCCGCCTGCCCGATTCGCCGCGGTTTGCGGCCGCGCAAAAAGAGGAGACGGTGTGGAGCAATATCGTCAAAGTATGGTCCGCTCCCCATCGGAAAGAGACGGTTATGCTTTGGTTGCTTTGGTTTTGCGTCGTCTTTTCGTATTACGGCATGTTTTTATGGCTGCCGAGCGTTATGGTGATGAAAGGGTTTAGTTTAATTAAAAGCTTTGAATATGTGCTCATCATGACGCTGGCGCAATTGCCCGGCTATTTCAGCGCCGCATGGCTGATCGAGCGGGCGGGGCGGAAATTTGTCTTGGTCACGTACTTGCTTGGCACAGCATTGAGCGCTTACTTTTTCGGCACGGCCGAGTCGCTCGTCGGGCTGATGGCATCCGGCATTTTCTTGTCGTTTTTCAACCTCGGCGCTTGGGGAGCGCTGTATGCGTATACGCCGGAGCAGTATCCGACGTCGATTCGTGCGACCGGCGCCGGCATGGCGGCGGCGTTTGGCCGCATCGGCGGCATTTTCGGCCCGCTGTTGGTCGGCTCGCTTGTCGCCCAAGGGGTGTCGGTGACGGCCATTTTCACGCTGTTTTGTCTATCGGTCCTTGTCGCCGTTTTGGCGGTCGCGGTGTTGGGCAGCGAGACGAAGCAGCAGGAGCTTGCATGAGGAAAATCGTTGTAAGGGACATTCTCTAAGACAGATCTCTCATGAGAGTTGGGGGCTTTGGTTCGTGGCGCTCGTTAGGGGAGGCACGCCGAAATTGACAAACAAACGGCAGGGGCGGTACCTTAAGGGTAAGCCCCTTTTTTGATTGGCCAAGCTTTTGGTGGGTGTGCGCATCGACGCCCGCGGACGCCAAGGGGGAAAGCCAGTGCGAGAGGCGGTGAATCAATCTTGCGTCCGTCCGTGTCTGTCGTTATTCCGACGTACAATCGCCCGTATCCGCTTGCCGAGCTGCTCGAGTCGTTAAGCCGGCAGACGTACAAGCCGTTTGAGGTCATCATTGTCAATGACGGCGGCGTTCCGGTTCATGATGTCGTCGTCTTGTACCCGGAGCTTGACATCCGTCTCATCGACCGCCGCGACAACGAAGGACATGTCGCGGCCCGCAACGCAGGCGTCCAAGCGGCGCGCGGCGAATTCATCATGCTTTGCGACGACGATGACTTAGTGTTGCCGTGCCATCTCGAGCGGATGGTCGCAGCGCTCGAGCATGCGGACTTCGCCTATGCCGATGCGGAAATTGTCCAGTATCGGGTGGAAAACGATCAGCGCGTCCCATCCGCCCGTTTTTTATTTGCCTATGAGTATGATTTGGAAGCGATGCGGACGTTTTCGACGTACGTCCCGTCTGGAAGCGTGTATCGAAAATCGCTCCATGACGAGATCGGCTGCTTTGACCCGTCTGTCCACCATTATTGGGATTGGGACTTCTTTTTGCGCGCGGCGGTCGTCTGTCGCGTCGCCCGTGTCGCGGCGGCGACGGTCTTGTATGCATTCAGCCCGGACGGCGACAACGTGTCGCGACAGGTAGGCGGCAAGCGGCGCCAATATTTGCGGCGGCTTTGCGAGAAGCATGGGCTCGGCGACTTGCCGGTGAAAAACTTTTGGCTCTTGCTTGACGAGCCGGAAGTCGCGAAGCGCCGGGCGGACACCGAAGTCATTTGGAACGGTCAGCCGATCGTGTCGCGGTTTTGGATGCAAAAAAAGGCAGGATGGCGTTGACAAAAGGTTTTGGGGTTTGTTATGATAGTGGACAAAATCATATATGGATCGCGATGACGGATCAATAGTAGTTAACCCTCTCTTCCCAAGCGAGCCGGGGACGGTGGAAGCCCGGCGAAGATGGTTAATGAAACGGCAGTCCGGAGCGGAAATGGCAAAAAGGGGATGCGTGATTTGCGCATCAACTAGGGTGGAACCGCGGGAGCTACGCTCTCGTCCCTAGGCGTCAGGCCTAGGGGCGAGGGCGTTTTTGATTGGTGGACATCACATTGAAGGAGGATGAACACGATGGCTGTCACAATGGAAGAAATCGTCGCACATGCCAAGCATCGCGGCTTCGTTTTTCCGGGGTCGGAAATTTACGGAGGGCTGGCGAACACATGGGATTACGGCCCGCTTGGCGTTGAGCTGAAAAACAACATTAAACGGGCGTGGTGGAAAAAATTCGTTCAAGAGTCGCCGTACAACGTCGGGCTCGACGCCGCCATTTTAATGAACCCGAGAACGTGGGAAGCGTCCGGCCACTTAGGCAACTTCAACGATCCGATGGTCGACTGCAAACAGTGCAAAGCGCGTCATCGCGCCGATAAGTTGATTGAGAAGGCGCTCGAGGAAAAAGGGATCGAGATGATCGTCGACGGTTTGCCGCTTGCCAAGATGGATGAACTCATCAAGGAATACGACATCGCCTGTCCGGAATGCGGCAGCCGCGATTTCACGAACGTTCGCCAGTTCAACTTAATGTTCAAAACGTACCAAGGCGTCACCGAGTCGAGCGCCAACGAAATTTATTTGCGCCCAGAGACAGCGCAAGGCATTTTCGTCAACTTCAAAAACGTCCAGCGCACGATGCGCAAAAAATTGCCGTTTGGCATCGCGCAAATCGGCAAAAGTTTTCGCAATGAAATTACGCCGGGCAACTTTACGTTCCGCACGCGCGAATTTGAACAGATGGAGCTCGAGTTTTTCTGCAAACCGGGCGAAGAGCTGCAATGGCTTGAGTATTGGAAGCAGTTTTGCAAGGAGTGGCTGCTGTCGCTTGGCATGAAGGAGGACAACATCCGCCTGCGCGACCATGCGAAGGAAGAATTGTCCCACTACAGCAACGCCACGACTGACATCGAGTACCATTTCCCGTTCGGCTGGGGCGAGCTGTGGGGCATCGCGTCGCGCACGGATTACGACTTAAAGCGGCATATGGAATACTCGGGCGAGGACTTCCATTATCTCGACCAAGAAACGAATGAACGCTACATCCCGTACTGCATTGAGCCGTCGCTTGGCGCTGACCGCGTCACGTTGGCGTTTATGATCGACGCCTATGACGAAGAAGAGCTGGAAGACGGCACGACCCGGACGGTGATGCATTTGCATCCGGCGCTTGCACCGTACAAAGCGGCTGTCTTGCCGTTGTCGAAAAAGCTCGCTGATGGGGCGCGCCGCATTTACGAAGAGCTGGCGAAACATTTCATGGTCGACTATGATGAAACCGGCTCGATCGGCAAGCGGTATCGCCGCCAAGATGAAATCGGCACGCCGTTTTGCATCACATACGATTTCGAGTCTGAACAAGACGGCCAAGTGACCGTGCGCGACCGCGACACGATGGAACAAGTGCGGTTGCCGATTGGGGAGCTCAAAGCCTTTTTGGATGAAAAAATCGCTTTTTGATGACGGGAACGCCGGGGCATTCGTGAGGCCCCGGTTTTTTATCGGCTTTTTTGCCAAACAAGGAAGCAGGCGATTGAAAAAAGTCTGGAAACGGAACCGCTTTTATAGTTAAAATTTCAAAAAACCATCGAATTTCCGCCGCATAAATGGTAAAATAGAAGCATAGACTAGTTCCTGCATCCTGCACGAATCAAGGGGGTTAGCCATCATGGAAGGAAAACCGATCTATTACGATGGCAGTGGCCATCAGCCTAGTGACGCCGGCGAAAACGCCGCGAAAAACGAACCGTTTACGTTGACGGATGAAATAAGAAAACAAATTAGCGGCAATCCGTTTGCTGTTGAACAAAGCGAATAACCGATCCGCACGCCAATTGCCTCAAGGGCAATTTTTTTTTGGGCAAATGATTTGCCAAATTCGCATCATCTTTCTATAATTATCTCTTGTTCGAGATATTTGAAGTAGAGGTAAAATGCATGTCATGTTTAAAAATGGCAAACACTAAAATGCTCAGATCATCAAGAAAGGGAGTATGCATCATGACGAAAGTATTGTACATCACCGCCCATCCTCACGACGACACGCAATCGTACAGCATGGCGGTTGGAAAGGCGTTCATTGAGACGTACAAACAAGTGCATCCGGACCATGAGGTGATCCATCTCGATTTATATAAAGAATACATTCCGGAAATCGATGTTGACGTATTCAGCGGTTGGGGCAAACTTCGCTCCGGGAAATCGTTTGAAGAGCTGTCTGATGAAGAAAAAGCGAAAGTCGGGCGGATGAACGAACTGTGCGAACAGTTTATTTCCGCCGATAAATATGTCTTTGTGACGCCAATGTGGAACTTTTCTTTCCCGCCCGTATTGAAAGCGTACATTGACGCCGTGGCGGTGGCCGGAAAAACGTTCAAGTATACAGAACAAGGGCCGATCGGGCTGCTCACCGATAAAAAAGCGCTCCATATTCAGGCGCGCGGCGGATTTTATTCGGAAGGCCCGGCGGCACAAATGGAGATGGGACATCGGTATTTAAGTGTCATTATGCAGTTTTTCGGCGTGCCGTCGTTTGAAGGACTGTTTGTCGAAGGGCATGCGGCGATGCCGGAAAAGGCGGAAGAAATAAAAGCGAACGCCATCGCCCGAGCGAAAGACTTGGCTCACACGTTCTAATGAGACGCTTTGAATAGGTTGGCGATTTCGAAATGTCATGAGAAATGACGCTTCACCGTCTCCGCCGGCGCGGCCGGCCTCATGATGTCGATTTCAAAATTGCATGGGAAATGACCGCGGTTGAGGACGCTCTCTGTTTAGAGAGCGTTCTTTTTGTTGTTCCGGCGGCGGAAGCGAAAATGAGGAGGCGGCGACGTTCGTATGCGATTGATGTCCAACGTATGGTATAATAAGCCATATAGCCGTGAGGAGTGGAGGTTCACCATTTGTGAACAAGGATCAACGATATCAGCCAGCGCGTTGGCACGGCATGGCGGCAACGCTGGCGGCCGGGCTGTTTGGCGTGCTTCTGTTCGCTGGCGGTCAGCTGCTGCTTTTACCCGAATTCTATCATCCTATTCATCTTTCTTTAGGGTTTGCCGCTGTCGTCGTCTGTTGGCTTGTCGCCTTGCAAGGATGGGCTGTATTTCCGCATACGCTGTCAACCGAGCGGCTCATGATGGGGGCGTTGTTTTTTTCTGCGGGGGCGCTCTTTTCTGTTCACTTTGTCCTTTCCTTCACAGAGGATGACGTTTTGGCGGCGCTATTTTCGCTCGCTGCCCGCTTTACGCTTGCTTGGGGGCTGCTCTTTCTCTTTTCACGGCCCGATGAGGTGATGGAACGGCAAAGCGGGCAACGCTGGCAGGCGTTTTTGGCCGCGTTTTTGTATACGGCGGCTGTTAGTTTGTTCATCCACATCACGTCCCCGTTTTGGCCGGCGCATGGGACGAGCCGCTGGCCGTTTTGGTGGCGCGCAGGGGAAGGAGCGGTCGGTTTGCTTGATGCAGCGGCGGCCGTGTTCGCATGGCGGCGTTTTCGGCAAGGGAGGGCTCCCGCTTCCCTATACTGGTCTATGGCGCTTCTATTATTTGCCCTCGGTCAATGGTTGCTCATGCTTGGCAGCGGGTACGGGCTATGGGGGCAGCTTTATGAAATGGCTGGATTTTTGTATGTCGTGCGTGCCATGTATATGGAAACGGTGGAAAAGCCGTACGTGGAGCTGAAGCACCGTGAACAACAGCTCGAGATGATGGCGAATGCCCTTGGAGAAGGATTGCTGATGGTGAATCGCGACGGGCAAATCGTTTGGATGAATCCGGAGGCGAGCCGGTTGATCGGCGCCACTTTGGAAGAGGCGAAAGGCAAGCCACTGTTTTCGTTTGTCTCGCTCGCGGGGCCAGACGGCGACAAGTGGGATTGGAAGCAGCTGCGGCGCGTCGTCAAACGGCTGAAAAGCGGCGAGGTGATTCGCGTCGAGGAGGAGCCGTTTCGCCGCCGCGACGGCGTCTGCCTGCCAGTCGGTTATACGCTGGCGCCGGTGTTGGAAAACGGTGCGCTGGCGGGGCTTGTCGCCGTCTTGCGCGACATGACGGAGAAAAAAGAGAAAGAGCGGCTTGAGCGTGAACGCGAACAACTCGACTTTGAACTGTCGCTTGCCGCAAATATGCAGCGGTCGCTTTTGCAGACATCTTCGAAAGTGAACTTGCCTTCGTACATCGACATCGGTGTCCTCAGCGTCCCTGCCCGAGTGTTGAGCGGCGATTTTTATCACTTTGCTGTCCATCAAACATCGGTGTCCGTCGGCATTGCCGATGTATCGGGAAAAGGCATTCCAGCGGCGATGCTCATGACGCTGATGAAATTTATTCTGGACCGGACCGTCCATTACGGAACACAGCCGCACGTATATCTTGACCTGCTGAACCGATTCGCCTACGACTACACGGAGCCGTCGATGTTTGTCACGATGTTTGTCGGCAATTACAACGAAAAAACACATACGTTCTCGTACGCGTGCGCTGGACACGAACCGGCGCTTTGGTATCGGGCGAAAACGAAGCAATGCGTGCCGCTAGGCGCCAAAGGCTGCGCGCTCGGCTTGTTTCCGCAATTTTCATTTGAGACCAAATCGGTTGTGCTTGAACCAGGCGATTTTGTGCTGCTGTACACCGACGGGGTGACGGAAAAGCGTACCGAAGAGGCGGACGATGACTTTTCCGTTCTCGCCGCGATGGTCGCCCGCGTCAACCTTGATCAGCCGGCGCCGGAGATCGTGCGCGAGTTGTACGAGCATATTCAAGCGTATCATCAATACGAACAAAAAGATGACCAGACGTTGTTGCTGCTGCGCCGCCGCTAGCATGGGCAGTTCGACCGCTTGATGCGTAAGGCGGCGCGATGTTTGACCGTTATGGCGAATAGGCGGCGAGCTGCCGCTTCAATTTCGCGATGGCCCGCTTTTGAATGCGGCTGATTGTCATTTGCGAGACGCCGAGCCTCTCGGCTAACGAGCGCTGCGTTTCCCCGCGCCGGAAGATGGCGTCGATGACGATTTGTTCTTGCTCGCTCAGTTTGCCGATCGCCTGCTCTAAATCCATTCGCTCGATCAGTGACTCGATTTCGTTCGCTTCATCAGCGACGAATTCACCGATCGTCGTCGCATCCTTTTCCCCATCTTGCACCGGGGCATCGAGCGAAACGGCTTGGTAATGGTCCCGTCCGGCCAAAATTTCGATCGTTTCTTCGACCGATAAGCCTAAGTGGCCGGCGATCTCATCGAGCGTCGGCGAACGCTCGAGCTTGACGGTCAGCTCATCGATCGCCTGCTGCACTTTGCTTCCTTTTTCTTTCACCTTGCGCGGTACTTGGATGTACCATGCTTTGTCGCGCAAATAGTTTTTCATATAGCCGATCAAGCTTTTCATGGCGTATGACTCAAAGCTTGCACCTTGGCTCGGGTCATAATGATCGAGGAGGCGCAAAAACGACAGCCGTCCGATCTGAAACAAGTCTTCGTAAAAGTCAGGGCGGCTGCGCGCCATTTTTTTCGCTGCGGCCGCAATGAGCGGCTCGAAGCGCACGAGCAAGGCGGTCGCCGCTTCTTCCGTTTTTGTTTGTTGATAGGCGGAAATGAGGGCGTCAAGCTTGCTCTTGGACAGAGGAGGGGGATATACAGTCATGGGCATGCTCTCCTTCGCCGCGATGGCGGAATTTCGTCAGGCGGACTTCCGTTCCGCCCTTTGTGGTGACGGTGACATCGTCCATGAGCGCTTCCATCAAAAACAGGCCGAGGCCGCCAGCTTTGACGTCTTCAAGCGGCTTCGCGGACAGGGGCGCTGCTTGCTTGGCCACCCGTTTGTAATCAAACCCTTTGCCCTCGTCTTTAATGATGATTGAAAGTGCATCGGCGCGCATCTCAAAGCGAAGATGAATGACGCCGCCCCTTCCGTTGTACGCATGCAAAACAGCGTTGTTGCACGCTTCTGAGATGGCCACTTTCATATCTTCAATCTCTTCATAGGAAAATCCCATCTTGGCGGCCAGCCCGTATAGCGTCAAACGAGCGACATCGATAAACTGCGCATCAGCAGGAATCGACAGCTGTACGACGGTTTCATGCTCTTTCATGATTGCCCCTCGATCCTTTCTGTCGTGTCATTCATTGTCGAAAACAAGTAGGATACGCCGGTTAAATCAAACAAGCGTTGGACTTTCGGCGGCACGTTCTCAATCATAAACGGCGCTTCTTGTTTTTTGCGTGTTTTCAGCAGTGCGACAAACATCCCGATGCCGGTGCTGTCGATATACGACAACTCTTCAAGGCGGATGACGAGCGGCTTCGACGCATCGCCAGCGAGCGGCTCGACGGCGCGTTGAAACTGTTCGGCCGTCGCTAGATCAAGCTCCCCTTTTATGTATACAACATGCCGATCCGGCTGTTCATCATGCACGATATGAAATCGTTTCCTGTCCATAGCCGTTCACCTCACATAATCAATGAGTTAGCTGGATGATGGTGCGGGAAGGTTGTCCACCTTGCAATGTTTACACTCCTATACCCATATTTTATACTATATGAAACAGGAAAGGGCAGGGGAACGCGATGTTCACAAAGTGGAAAGAATGGGCAAGGGCGCTGAAACGGGAAATTTTTGTCTTGTATTCGGCCAGCCGCGATCGGCGCATCTCTGTCTGGCTGCGGCTCTTTATGCTTGGCGTTGCGGCGTATGCGTTCAGCCCGATCGATTTGATTCCCGATTTCGTTCCGGTTCTTGGGTATATCGATGATTTGTTGCTTGTGCCGCTAGGCATTTACTTGGCGCTGAAATGGCTGCCGAAAGACATCGTCGCCGAACACCGGGCGCGGGCGGAAGAGCTCGCCAAGCAAGGCAAACCGACGAATTGGGCCGCTGGGGCGCTGATCATTTTTTTATACGTGTTGCTTGGCGTCTGGCTGCTCCGCTGGTTGATTTCGTGGATATTTTGATCTTTCCCTCAATTTTTGATGGCTGAGGCAGGGGATTGGCGCATTTCCTGTTGGGGAAACAGGTTTCGCTGTGGTTGCCTCAATCTGAACATTCACTTCGCTTTGACGCTGGGGTCTTTTTGGTTACAATGATAAAAGGAAAAAGCCGATGGCAAAGGAGTTGCTCGCAATGCCGATTCTCAAAAACGACTGGGCTCCGCTGCTTGAAGAGGAGTTTCAAAAACCATACTACTTGAAGCTGCGCGAATTTTTAAAAGTGGAGTACCGAACGCGGACGATTTATCCGGATATGCACGATATTTTCAACGCCCTTCATTATACACCGTATGCAAACGTCAAAGTCGTGCTGCTCGGGCAAGATCCGTACCACGGCCCGGGGCAGGCGCACGGGTTGAGTTTTTCCGTCAAGCCCGGCGTACCGGTGCCGCCGTCATTAGTCAACATCTTCAAAGAGCTGCATGATGACCTTGGCTGCTACATACCAGATAACGGCTATCTCGTGAAATGGGCCGAGCAAGGGGTGTTATTGTTAAACACGGTGCTGACCGTCCGCCGCGGCCAGGCGAACTCCCACCGCGGCAAAGGGTGGGAACAATTCACCGACCGCGTCATTGAACTCGTCAATGAAAAAGACGATCCGGTCGTCTTTTTGCTTTGGGGCCGGAACGCTCAGGAGAAAAAAGAACGGATTACGAATCCGCGCCATCTGATTATTGAAGCGCCGCACCCGAGCCCGTTTTCCGCCGCGCGCGGCTTTTTCGGCCATCGCCCGTTTTCGCGGACGAACGCGTTTTTGATGAAATGCGGACGCGAACCGATCGACTGGCAAATCGAAAACATCGGCGTCCGTGCTGAATAAGGAGGAGAGAATGATGTCCATCTCGTTTGCGGCCGTTATCGCCAAGATGGAAGATGAGCTGCGGAAAGCGAGGTCCACGAACGACCTGCAGCGGGTGCGTGAACACGTCGCCGCCATTCGCGTTTTATGCGATTTGATGTTGGAGGCAACAAGCCATCCGCAGCCGTCCGCTTCGTCTGCCGCAGCCGGGCCGCTTGTCGTCGGCGGGCCGATTTCGGTTGCTGGCGGGCTTTCGCTTGGAGCCGTTTCTGTCGGGGGACGCTCCCCTGACATTGACGATGAGGCGAACGGAGAGTCGTTGCTGGATTTCTGAGAGTGGGACAGCGAATCCCCGTGGAACGGCCTTCTCCACAGGGATTCTTGATCAACAGAACTCCTTTAAACCGCTTGTCCTTGTTTGCGCCAAAGAACAAGAAGCGGTTCTCCGGCTTGGATGCGGGTCTTGTCGGTAGCGCTCCCCATTGACCGGTTCTGTCGAGTGAAGTGGCTGACATACATTAGTAATTTGTTGTCGGGGAACATTCCCATTATTATTAATGAATGAGGGAAAACAATCTTTCATTAGAAAGGCGGAACAGCTATGAAAACATTCATCCTTCTCGGCGCGCTCAATGCGTTTTTAGCCGTCGCATTGGGAGCGTTTGGCGCGCACGGGCTGGAAGGGAAGATTCCGGATCGTTATTTGGAGATTTGGAAAACGGCGGTCCAATACCAGATGTTCCACGCATTAGGGCTGCTTGTTGTCGGATTGCTCGCTGGCAAGGCGCCGAATGTCGGGCTGATCGGTGCGGCGGGCTGGGTGATGCTGGCGGGGATTGTGCTGTTTTCCGGCAGTTTGTACGTATTAAGTGTTACGCAAATCAAGCCGCTTGGCGCCATCACCCCGTTTGGCGGCGTCGCCTTTTTAATCGCTTGGGTGATGATCGGATATGCGGCATTAAAATGGTTGTAAACGGAGCGCAGGAGCGGAGCGCTCCGTTTTTTTGCCGCCGTCCCTCTCCGCTCTATAGCGAAAGCCATAGACTCAACGTCAACAACAGTCCAACGGCCCAATGATGGCGGGCGGCCCATTTCATGCCGCTTCTTTCCTCGGTTCGACTAGCGCCGGGGCGGAAACAGAGACGAAGCCGGATGGCAAGCGGCATCGCGAGCCCTGTGACCGCGGCAAGCAAAGGAACGATATGCCAAACGATCAAAGCAGCAATGGACAAGTAGGCGGAGACGAGAAGAAGCCCGAGAAGGCGCACGGCGTTGTTCCGTCCGAGCCGGATGGCTAATGTGCGGCGAAACGGCCGGTCTTTTTCGATGTCGCGGATGTTGTTTGTCAAAATCATCGAGGCGATCAGCAAGGCGAACGGGATGGACAAGGCAAACAGAGCGGTGTCTGGAACATGCCCTTGTACGGCATAAGCGAGTGCGGTCACGACCGGCCCCATGCAAACGGCGGCGGTCAACTCACCTAAACCGAGCGAGGCGAGCGGACGCGGCCCGGCTGAGTAGGCGATCCCGCAGATGATCGCTGCGGCGCCGATCCACGCGATGGCTGGATCGCTTTGCCACGCCAAGTACGCGCCTAACGCAACCGCGACGGCCAGCATGGCGCCAGCAACGGCAGGGATCGAGCGATGGGCAGGTCCATGGCCATGCCCGTTCGTCCATTTGTCATCGTCTTGGCCGCGCAACCGATCAAAATAGTCATTCAGCATGTTGACGGCTGACTGAATCAGCACAGAGGCGGCTAACATCGCCAGCAGCACCTCGATCCGAACGGCGCCCTTTTTCGCCGCCAGCGCGGTGGCGGCCAGCACAGGGCTGATCGTTCCGCTCCATGTCGGCGGGCGCATTAAGTGAAGCCATGAAAAACGGTAAACCCAATGCCGATCTTCTTCACGATGTTCATATCGCAATGCGAACCCCTCGTTTCCGTTAGGAGAGTAAAAGCATGCATACGATGAGCACGACAAATCCGGCCGCTTCGACCGACTGAACGGCAATGATCGAGGTCATCGCTTTTTTTAACGGCGCATCGTCACCGCCATTGGCTTGGCGCCAAAGGTCTTCATTGGAAAACACCGTCATCGCCTTGCGGTAGCCGACGAACATCCCCCAAGCGAGCGTTGCGATGCCTGTGAGAAGGGCGGTCAGCCATACACGGCCATAGGCGGTCTGCCATACATCTGCCCAACGGTTGATCGGTCCGGCGGCTGTGCCAAGCCATATGCCAGTGGCGATGACGACGGCACTTGCCGCGGCGAGCGGCCGATGCGACCACTGCATGAGCGAGCGGAAAAATTGCCGGCGCTCAAGAGGCGGCATGAATTGGGAGGCTGGATACACTGCCCAGCCGATGAATGCCACGCCCCCCACCCACATGATCGCCGCGATAAGATGTACCCCCAGCAGGAAATCACGCGACGTCCAAACCATCAGTAGACACCTCTTTTGTGTCATTTACCACCATTATATAAGGCCGTGTAGTAGCAGCTTGTGATGGCCATCACGTCAACCAAAAAAAGAAGGTTGCCATCGGCAACCTTCTTGTCAAAAGACAGTTTTTCCGTTTAGCGTGGAGAATACGTAGCAAGCGGTGTTGCGGCTGTAGCGCCGGCAAACGGATATTCGTAGGCGATTTCTCCTTCAAACGTGACATAATCGAGGTAAATCATCGGGATCAAATAGCGTGTGCCTGTTTGTGGGTCGCTTAAAATGACATGGTCACGTCCAGCCGCTTCAATGACGCCGCGAAACACCTTGGCATTCCACTCACGGTTGTTTTCAAACGTCGCATAGATGGTAGCGACTTTCCCTTTGTTTAACCGCAAAATGTTTTCAATGTACGACTCTTCGAGCGGCAGCATCCCCGGGATCGCCGCTCCTGCCGCCGCAGGCGCAGCGGCGGTGGTCGGCGTCGGTGTCGGGGCCGTGAACGTCGGCGCCTGCAAACCGAACGTCGGAGCGGCGGCTGTCGCCGGCGTCACGGTTGGAGCGGCAGCCGCTTGCGGATAGTAATAATACGGGTACGCCGCCGGATAGTACGGCTGCGGATACGGATAGCCGTATGGATAGGATGCATACGGTTGTTGCCGTTCTTGACCGAACGGCGAATAATAAAATGATTGTTGCTCCTCATCAGGTGGATAAAATTGATTTTCTGGATTGTTCGGCATAAAGAACCCTCCTCAATATTAAGAATAGACGCGTGGGCAGTCGGATGGAGTCGGTGCAAAAAAGCAATGCGATTTGTAGCGGCCGACGTTCCACTGGCCAAACCATTGCGGTGGGCACGGTTGGCCTTCAGGTGGTTTAAAAAACCAAAGGGCGTTTGTCGCTGGGTGGTAGCGCCAACCGCGGAGCACTTGGCGGGCTAGGCCGATGTCCACTTCGCGCGCCCGTTGGTAAAAGTACCCTTTTTGCACCGCCTCAAAACCGCCCGGGCTTTGAAACACCATTTGCCGGATAGAGCGGATGCCGCGGAAGTCAAGGCAGTCGGCGATGACGCGGTTGACGCCGACGTTGCCGACCATGAGCATCCCAAGCCGCCCGTCTCCTTCCGCTTCAGCTCGCATGAGCCGAGCCAACAACTTTACTTCCTCTTCTGTGTGGGCTACAATGGAGGGAGCGATCTGACCCATATCGTCACCTCAGTCGTTGTGAATTTCGACAGTAATAGGCTATTGGTGGAACAAGAAAATGGTGACACACGAATAGAATGTTTCTGAAGAGATTTTCTGTTTTTATGTGTATGGAGCGGTCAGGCCGCATATGACAGAAAAGCGGGATGATTGTCCAAAAAGCAGCGAAAACGAAGCAAAGCCCCGTATCGTTCGGGGCTTTGCTTCATACATGGAGGAAAGAAGGCACCTTTTCCACCGGCAGCCGGGTGCCGACGAAAAATGAGCCAAATTCGCCAAAGCGGGCGCTCACTTCGTCAAAGCGCATTTCATATACGAGCTTTTTGAACTGGAGTGCATCATCCGAAAACAAGGTGACGCCCCATTCAAAATCATCCAAGCCGACGGAGCCGGTGATGATTTGCGTCACTTTGCCGGCGTACTTTCGGCCGGTCATGCCGTGGGCGCGCATGAGTTCGCGCCGCTGTTCCATCGATAACATGTACCAGTTGTCGTTGCCTTGGCGCCGCTTGTCCATCGGGTAGAAGCAAATGTAGTTCGTTTTCGGCAAAATCGGATACAAACGGCGGCGCACCTCTGGAATTTGGTACGGATCTTCGCTGCCGGACGCCAAGTAGTTGCTCAACTCCACGACCGAAACGTACGAATACGCAGGTAATAAATAGTCGGCGAGTTTCGTTTTGTTAAGCGCTGTTTCGATTTCATGCAGCTCATCCAGCGTCGGCCGCAAAATCATGAACAAAATATCGGCTTTTTGCCCGACGATCGTGTAGACGGCATGGCTTCCTTGCTTCTCGCTTTCAGTCGTCTCCCATTGGTCGACAAGCGCTAAAAACTCACTGATCGCTGCCTCGCGCTCTTCGTTCGGCAGTGTTTTCCACGCGCTCCAGTCGATCGTGCGGAAATCGTGCAAACAATACCAACCGTCCAACGTTTGGGCCGCTTCGCTCATCATCGTCACTCCTTATCAACAAATTGTACAGTATCACTATATCACAGTTTGCCCAAAAAAGCGGCTATCAGCGTATCAAAGTGGAAGTAGACTGAATTGTGGCAAAAGGTGAATTATTTGTTGTAAAGGCTTACCTGCGTTGCGTTTCTGGCGAGAAGCGGTATGCTTAATAGTGGAAATGGCTTGTGGATGCCGAAATGAGCCGGGCGTGCCTTAACCGGGGCGGGCTGGCCTAGCATAAGGAGGATTGGATCGTGACAACCGATTTATTTACGGCATTAAAAGCGAAAGTAACCGGTACGGGTCGAAAAATCGTGTTTCCCGAGGGAACCGATGACCGCATCTTAACGGCGGCGAGCCGTTTGGCGACGGAGCAAGTGCTGCAGCCGATCGTCCTTGGCGATGAGCAAGCTGTGCGGGTGAAAGCCGCGGCGCTTGGCTTGCCGCTTGAAGGGGTGGAGATTGTCACCCCGCGCCGCTATGGCGGGTTTGATGAGCTGGTTTCGGCGTTTGTGGAGCGGCGCAAAGGGAAAGTGACAGAAGAAACGGCGCGCGAGTTGCTTTTCGATGAAAACTATTTCGGTACGATGCTCGTTTATACGGGAGCGGCCGACGGCCTCGTCAGCGGGGCGGCACATTCGACGGCGGATACGGTCCGACCAGCCTTGCAAATCATTAAAACGAAGCCAGGCGTTCGCAAAACGTCCGGCGTGTTCATCATGGTGCGCGGCGACGAAAAATATGTGTTTGCCGATTGCGCCATCAACATTGCTCCTAACAGCCAAGATTTGGCTGAAATTGCGGTCGAGAGCGCGCAGACGGCGAAAATGTTCGGCCTTAAGCCGCGCGTGGCGCTGTTAAGCTTTTCCACGAAAGGGTCGGCCTCGTCGCCGGAGACGGAAAAAGTCGTTGAGGCGGTGCGGTTGGCGAAGGAAATGGCGCCGGATCTGATCCTTGACGGTGAGTTTCAATTTGACGCCGCGTTTGTGCCAGAGGTGGCGAAAAAGAAAGCGCCGGACTCGGTCATTCAAGGGGACGCAAATGTCTTTATTTTCCCGAGCCTTGAGGCAGGCAACATCGGCTACAAAATCGCCCAGCGCCTCGGCGGTTTTGAAGCGGTCGGCCCGATTTTGCAAGGGCTGAACAAACCGGTGAACGACCTATCGCGCGGCTGCAGCGCCGAAGACGCCTACAAGCTCGCGCTCATCACCGCTGCCCAGTCGCTTGGGGAGTGACGGGGCTGCCGCTCGATAAAAACGAGGGAGGCATGCGCCCCTTGTCCTTTTTGCGCCATTTGCTAATGGCGATTATGTTATAATGAATAGAGTTGGAATGATCTATGCAAGGGGTTGCTCGCGATGGGCCATGAATTGCTGCGGCAGCCGAAATGGCGGGTCATCGACCAGTCGCATTTCGGTCCGCTGTTTGATGCGAAACAATCGTTTGCCATCGATGATGCATTATGCACCGCGGTTGGTGCGGGACAGTCGGATGCGGTCGTCCGCACGTGGGTGCATGAGAATACCGTCGTCTTAGGCGCCGCTGATACGAAGCTTCCGTACATCGATGAGGCCATTTCGTTTTTGCGCCAGGAAGGGTATCGCGTCGTCGTCCGCAATTCCGGCGGGTTGGCCGTTGTCCTTGACAGCGGGGTGTTGAATATTTCGCTCATTTTTCCGGAAACGAAAAACACGATTGCCATCGAGCAAGGGTATGAGGCGATGTACGCGCTCATGGCCGCCATGCTTGCCTCATACGGCGCCCGCGTTGAGGCGGGGGAAATCGTCGGTTCGTATTGCCCGGGGAGCTATGACTTGAGCATTGGCGGCAAAAAATTTGCCGGCATTTCGCAACGTCGGGTGCGCGGCGGCGTTGCCGTGCAAATCTACCTTTGCGTCAACGGGAGCGGAGCCGCGCGGGCTGAGCTGATTCGCCGCTTTTATGAGCTCGGCCGCCAAGGAGAGAAAACGAAATTCGCCTACCCCGATGTTGTCCCAGCTGTCATGGCGTCGCTGTCTGAGCTTCTCGGCTGCGAGTTGTCGATCGATGAGCTGCTTGTCGCCCTTTGGCGCACGCTGCAGTCGTTTGGCGGCGAGCTATATTCGTCTGCCCTCGAGAACGGCGAATGGAATTGGTATGAGCAGTATTGGGCGCGCATCGTCGAACGAAATGCCAACGTATCTTCAGGAGAGCCGATGAGAGAAGTCGAGCCGTAAAGCCCTTTTCGCTTCGATAAGGCGCTTCGTCGCTGCTGACCGCGACCCATGCCCTGCCCAACCTTGGCGCGAATGATGGACGTTCGCCAACAAAAAAGGGGCTGATCCCAAAACGCGAGTGCGTTTTGGGATCAGCCCGGCTTTTCACCCGGCATCCTTTTTCGTTACTCGGCGATTTTCTCTAAGTTTCCGTTCGGGTCCATACGGAAGGTCAGCCCCCGCTCTTCTTCCTCTTTTAACACCATTTTGCGCGCTCGGTTGATGATTTTCACGAGCGTCTCAAAATCTTCTTGGACGGTCGACGAATTTTCTTCTAATTTAGCAACCTTTTCTTCAAGTTCTTTATTTTTTTGCTTTAGTTCGTCAATTTCGCGGCGCAGCCGCTCGTTTTCTTTGATCAGCGCCTCCCGTTTCCGCTCATGGGATTGGAACGTTTTTAAAAAAGCGATCACTTGATCAAGCGTCACTTGTTGCGGCGGAGAGGATGGGACGACAGCTGGCAGCTGCATCACATCGCCCAACTCCTCCAATGACGGCATCGGTGGTTCATACAGGCGCCGCTTTTTCGCGCCGCCTTGTTTGGCCAGCAGCCGCAGCCGCTCTTTTCGCTGCTTTTTCGCCAGCTGCAGCGCTTCTTCGTACTGATGGCGGACGACGGCATTCCAGCGAAAGCCACAGGCGGCCGATGTCCGATTTAGCTTGTCGCCGACTTCTTCAAACGCGTTCAGCTGGGTGCTCCCTTCACGCACATGGCGCAATACGGTCTCTGCCAACAATAAATCGTCTTCTTCCGTCCAAGCGTCTTGCCGTTGTTTCATTGTTCTCCACTCCTTTTTCCCATGCTAGTAAAAGGGTGGACCAAAAGGAAAAAAATTATACGTTGCAAGTTTATGGGATTGGCAAATTACAAGGGTGAAAGCATGCCAACTTGCAATTTTCTCACGAAAGCGGTAGAATACACAAAGCAAACGCTGCGGAAAGGGATGACGAGTGATGGCGAATGAGTTTCGCGTTTGCGACGACTGCAAGGCGCCGAATTTAAAAACATTGATTCCGCGCCTCAAAAAGCTTGATCCGGATGCGGTCATCAAAATCGGCTGCCAGTCGTATTGCGGCCCAGGGCGGAAAAAGACGTTTGCTTTCGTCAACAACCGTCCGGTGGCGGCGCTGACGGAAGACGAACTGATTGATAAAATTGCTGAAAGGTTGAAAAAGCGATAACCGATCACCTTCTTTGCCGAAAGAAGGTGATTTTTTGTTTTTTCCGTCAATAATGGAGAAAGACGGAGAAAAAAGTCAACTATTTCTTTGCCAAAAGAAACGGCGTATAATAGATGTATGTTGGAGACGGAAGAGGAGGATGCGATGTATTCCGGCGGGCAGCTTGACGAAGAAAAAGTGTTTAAAGATCCGGTGCACCGATACATACATGTTCGCGACAAAGTGATTTGGGATTTGATCGGCACAAAAGAATTTCAGCGCCTGCGCCGCATCAAGCAGCTCGGCACGACATATTTGACGTTTCACGGCGCCGAGCACAGCCGGTTTAACCATTCGCTCGGCGTTTACGAAATCATCCGCCGCATCATTGACGACGTGTTTGTCGGCCGCGATCATTGGGATCATAGCGAGCGCCTTCTTTGCCTATGCGCGGCGCTCTTGCACGATTTAGGGCACGGCCCGTTTTCCCATTCATTTGAGAAGGTGTTTCGCCTTGACCACGAAGATTTTACACAGGCCATCATTTTAGGCGATACAGAAGTGAACGCCGCACTTCGCCAAGTGGATGACGATTTTCCGCGAAGGGTCGCTGAAGTGATCGCCAAAACGTACCCGAACAAGCTTGTTGTGAGCCTCATTTCGAGCCAAATTGACGCCGACCGGATGGATTATTTGTTGCGCGATGCCTACTACACCGGCGTCAGCTACGGCTATTTTGACATGGAGCGCATTTTGCGCGTCATGCGTCCGCGCGAAGACCAAGTCGTCATTAAGCGGAGCGGCATGCATGCGGTCGAGGATTACATCATGAGCCGCTACCAAATGTACTGGCAAGTGTACTTTCATCCCGTGACGCGCAGTGCGGAAGTCATTTTGACGAAAATTTTGCATCGGGCGAAAAAGCTGTATGAAGAGGGGTATCGTTTTCAGACGAAGCCGGTTCACTTTTTGTCGTTTTTTGCGGGAAACGCGCCGCTTGGCGATTACTTGGCGCTGGATGAGGCAGTCATCTTGTTTTACTTCCAGCAATGGCAATACGAACGGGATCCGATTTTAAGCGATCTGTGCCAGCGGTTTGTCCGCCGCCGCCTGTTCAAATATACGGAGTTCCATCCGACGAACGAGCAAATGGCGAAGCTCATTGAGCTGACCGGTTTGTTTCAAAAAGCAGGGATTGACCCGGACTATTATTTGGTTGTCGATTCCTCGTCCGATTTGCCGTACGACTTCTATCGGCCGGGAGAAGAAGGCGAACGCCTGCCGATTTATTTGTTGATGCCAAACGGGGAGCTTCGCGAGCTGTCGCGCGAATCGGTGCTCGTTGACGCCATTTCCGGGAAACGGCGCACCGACCATAAGCTGTATTTCCCAGCTGATTTCCTGGAAGACTTGTCGACGAAGCGGACAGTGAAGAAAAAGATTATGGAAATTTTAAAGGGTTAGGAGATGACGGAGAGTGCTCACAGAGCATGCGAAAGTAATGAAGGCGTTGGCGGCCGCCGGGGAAATTGCCGGCCGCAAAAAGCTGCAAAAAATGATCTACATCGCGAAAAAGCTCGACTTTCCGTTTTACGAGAAATTCGATTTCCACTTTTACGGCCCGTATTCGGAAGAGCTGACATGCCGCATCGAAGAGCTGTGCGCGCTCGGCTTTTTGCATGAAGTGAAAGAGAAAAAGAGCGGTTATATGCAATATCGCTATACATTGACCGAAGCGGGCGAACAGTTTTTGCGCCATTATGACTGGGACATGCCGGGTCTTGCCGAATGCATGCAAGCGATGAACGAACAAAATGCCCGTTTTTTGGAACTTGTGTCCACCGTACTTTATTTTGAACATTTGCCGAAAGACGAAGTGAAAGAGAAAATTGCGGTGTTAAAAAGCAAGCAGCGCTATACGGAAGAAGAAATCGATGAGGCGTACGCGTACATTGAGGCGCTGCGCAGCCGATGCCACAACAAAACTCGCGTGTAGGCGGGCGGAAAAAGCTGCTTCAACGTATCATCAGTTGGCCATAGACGAAAAGGGGCTGACCCAAAAAGCCGTCTGTCTTCAGGATAGACACAAAATATAGTGCGAAAGAAGCGGTTAGTGCGTATATATAGAGACGAAAGAGGGTGTCCCGATCCTTTTGGGACACCTCCTTCTTCTTTTTGGTTAATGCGGCAAAAACGCCAGCTGCAAAAAGAACAGCACCGCCAGCACGTACAGCAGCAACGGCACATCGCGCCAGCGGCCGCGGGCGATTTTTAAGAGCGGGTACGAGATGAAGCCGAGCGCGATGCCGGTCGCGATGCTGGAGGTGAGCGGCATGCTTAAGATGATGAGAAAGGCCGGGAACGCCTCGTCGAGCTGATGCCACGAAATATGGGCGATATTGCTGATCATCAAGCTCCCGACGATGATGAGCGCCGGGGCGGTGATGGCCGATAACCCGGCGACCGCGCCGACCAGCGGGCTGAAAAAGGCCGCGATGACAAACAGGACAGCGACGGCGAGCGCCGTCCAGCCGGTGCGTCCGCCAGCGGCGACGCCGGTTGATGACTCGATGTACGCTGATGTCGGGCTTGTGCCAAACATGGCGCCGATGGTCGTCGCGACCGAGTCTGCCAACAGCGCCTCGCGGGCGCGCGGCAGCGTGTTCCCTTTCATCAGTCCGGCTTGCTGGGCGACGCCGATCATTGTGCCGGTCGTATCAAAGAGTGTGACGAGCAAAAAGGAGAAGACGACCGCGTACAAACTATGGCCGATGACGTCCCCGATGGCCGCGAATGGATTGGTAATGATCAGCCCTTCTGGCAGCGACGGCAGCGAGACGATGCCTTTGTCAAAGTGAAGTTGCCCGGTCGCATAGGCGATGATGCCGGTGACGACCATGCCGTAAAACAGGGCGCCGTTGACGCCGCGCATCATCAGAATGAGCGTCACCGCCAGGCCGATGAGCGTCAACACGGCCGACGGGGCATGCAAGTCGCCAAGCGCGACCAAATTTTGCGGATGGGCTTGGATGATTCCGGTCAGCCGCAGGCCGATAAAGGCGATAAACAGCCCGATGCCAGCGGTGATGCCGTGTTTTAAGCTGTCGGGGATCACTTCGATCAGCTTGCTGCGGAGCGGGGTGAGCGACAGCAGCAAAAACAACATTCCTGCCACAAACACGGCGGAAAACGCGGTTTCGTACGAAATGCCGCCGTGCGAGCCGACGACGGAATAGGCGAAATAGGCGTTCAGCCCCATGCCGGGCGCGATGGCGATCGGATAGTTGGCAAAGATGGCCATCCATAGCGTGCCGACGACGGTCGCGATGACGGTGGCGGTGAACGCCTGTTCAAACGGGACGCCGGCATCTGATAAGATGACCGGATTGACGACGATGATGTACACCATGGTGAAAAAAGTCGTCAGGCCAGCGAGAAATTCCGTTTTGCGATTGCTGGCATGGTGCGGAAGACGAATCATAGGCAACCTCCTAAAGGCGAACAATATGAAAGACAACTATAATAATATTCGTTTTTATTCCAAAAAGCAACGGGGACGCCTGATGGCGCCCCCCTGTTTGTTACTCCGCATCGCTCAGCCGTTTTCCGGCGATCGCATAATGGTCTTTCGTCATTTCTTCAATGAATACGACAACGCTCTCCCGTTTCGCCCCTGTCGTCTCGACGACGGCGTCCGTCACTTTTTCAACAAGCGCTTTCTTCTGTTCATCCGTGCGGCCGGCGAGCATCTTGATCGTTACGTACGGCACGGTTGTCCCCCCATTTCATTGTCGAGTGCTGTCGCGCTTATTATACCACGGGATGAGGAAGTTCAGTCCACTTTTTTCTGCTAATCATGTATACTAAAGATAGTGAATATAGGGAAAAGGAGTTTATGAAGTGGATCGAATTTTGCCGTATTCGTTAAGTGAAATTCCGTACGTGCTCTTGACGCTGGCGTTAGCATTTTCCGTGCATGAGTTCGCCCATGCCTACGTTGCTTACAAGTTCGGCGATCCGACGGCGAAAAATCAAGGGCGGCTGACGTTATCACCGTTTGCCCATTTGGATTTGCTTGGCACCCTGCTTATCTTTCTCGCAGGGTTTGGCTGGGCGCGCCCGGTGCCAGTCAATCGCTTTTATTTCAAAAATCCGCGCCTTGCCGGCATTCTCGTGTCGGTTGCCGGACCGCTGAGCAACCTCGTGCTTGCCGCGCTTGGATTTGTCATTTGGTACGCGATGATCGATTTCGGCCTCATGCGGGCGCTGCCAGATTGGTTTGCGGCCGGGTTTGATCTGTTTTTCCAAATTTTTATCAGCTTGAACGCTGTCTTGTTTTTGTTTAATTTATTGCCGTTTCCGCCGCTTGATGGGTATCGTATTATTGAAGACTTGGCCCCGGATGGGCTGCGGGCGAAAATGACGCAATGGGAAAGCTACGGGGCGCTCATTTTTCTCATCCTTGTGCTCACGCCGCTTGACCGCTATACGATTGAGCCGGTGTTTCAAGTGGCGCTGCCGTTTGTATTGGAAAACTTGCAGTCGTTGGTCGCCAATTTGTTTATGTAAGGAAGGAGGAACAAGCGGAATGGAGCAAAAAAAGAAAAAAAACATCGGCTTTAATATCATCAAAGACGATCCGACCGACGGGCACCGCGGCTTTGGCGCCGGGGCGTTGAGCTTAGAAAACGTTTCGCCGGTCATCATTGACGTCGAAGCGGGCGAAGCGTTCGTCGATATGGGGGCGATGCATGCGCGCAGCGCCGTCGAGCGCGGCATCAAGTTTTTGCCCGACCGTTCCGCCGTGCCAAACGGCAAGCCGTATTGGATCGTCTGGGTGACGATTGAACGACGCGAGGACGGCCCGTATTACGCCGGGGTGACGGCGTGCGAAATGACGATCGACCGTGAGGCGCGCCGCGGCTATAAGTTATTGCCGGAACATGTGAACCGGCTCGATAAATCGCTAAAGCGGCACATTATTGTCGATCATATGGACGCGAAATCAAAACGGGTGCTCGCCGACTTTTTGAAAGGGCATGACATCGGGATGTGGAACCGTTCGAGCGACAAGCTGAAACAAGATTTGGAAGTGGAAATGTGACGGTTTTGTGAAAAGATATGGGCAAGGGCTTGTTCTTGTTTGAAAAAAAGGATAAACTAAATCTACATGTATAACACAGGAAAACTAGGACAAGAAAATCCCCTGCGTATGCACGCAGGGGATTTTCTTGTTTAAAACCATGGGAACCATTTCTCGAACCAGCTTTGATTGTCTTCTTTTTTCTTCTTTTTCTTTTCCAAATGGTCGGTGCAATAGTCGGTCGGTTCTGTACCGATGAGATAGTACGTTTTTCGTTTCACCGGACAGGAGTCGGTGGCCAGCTTGCCGTTTTGCGGGTCGATGTAGACGCCGATGACGCCTTTGGTCGGTTTGAACGATTTTTTCGGTTCGCCAGCGAGGCTTTGTTCCATAAAGTGAACCCATATTTGTTTGGCATATTGCCTTTCCGCAGGACGATCCATCGTTTCTCCGCGATCGTAGCCGGTCCAGACGCCGGCGACTAGTTGCGGGGCGAACCCGATCATCCAACTGTCCGTTTTCGTCGTTCCCGACTTGCCGGCGTACGGACGCGTGATGTCATCGATGATTGACTGCCCGGTGACGGTTGTATAGCCGTTTAACTTCGGGTCGAACATCCCGGTCATTAAATGGGTCGTCACAAACGCCGCGTCGCGGTCGAGCACTTGCCGGCTCTCCGGCTTATGTTCATATAGCACGTTTCCGTTTGCATCCACGACTTTTTGAATAAACACCGGTTCGGTTTGTTTGCCGTAGTTGGCCAGCGTGCTGTACGCGGCCACCATGTCGATCACTTTCACGGGCGAGGTGCCGAGCGCCAACGACGGCACTGCTTTCAATCTGCTTGTGATGCCGAGCGCTTTCGCTGTGTCGACGAGTTTGTCGGCGCCGATGAACTGGAGCGTTTTCACCGCAAAGACGTTGTCGGATACGGCGAGCGCCTCGGCGAGCGTGATCGGGCCGTTGGCATAGTAGTCATTGTAATTATGGGGGGTGTACGACGATCGGCCGCCGTTAAACGTAAATGTCGTCAGCTCGCTGCGCAGTTGGGTCGATGGGGTGAATCCTTGCTCGATCGCCGCGTAATACAAAAACGGCTTAAATGTCGACCCTGGCTGGCGTTCCGCCTGCACGGCCCGGTTGAATGGGCTCTCTTCGTAGTTGCGTCCGCCGACGAGCGCCTTTACTTCCCCGGTGCGTGGATCCATCGACACAAGCGCCGCTTGAATGGCGGAGTGCGGGTCGATGATGCGACGGATTTGCTCTTCGGCAATCCGTTGCAGACGCGGATCCAGCGTCGTATAGACGCGCAGCCCCCCAAGCTCGATCGTCCGCTCATCCAGGCCGAGTTTCGTGCGCAACTGCTGTTTGACGACATCTTGAAAATACGGAGCGATCGGCTGCTCTTGTTTGTGGTGCCGGGCGTAGACGAGTTTGTCGCGGTACGCCTGCTCCGCTTCTTGGCGGCTGATGTAGCCGGCTTCCACCATGGAGGTGAGCACGATTTTTTGCCGCGCTTTCGCACGCTGTTCATTGACAAACGGCGAGTAGTAATACGGCCCTTTCGGAATGCCGGCGAGCATGGCTGCCTCGCTGAGCGTCAGCTCGCTCGCGTGCTTGCCGAAATAGTAGCGGGCTGCCGCCTCAATCCCGTAGGCGCCATGGCCGTAGTAAATCGTATTCAAATAGCCTTCCAAAATTTGATCTTTGCTGTAGTTGGCTTCAAGCCGGATGGTGTACAACGCTTCCTGGATTTTTCGCGACCACGTTTTTTCATGCGTCAAAAACAAGTTGCGCGCATACTGCTGGGTGATCGTGCTCGCCCCTTCGACTTTTGCCATCGCCTCGACATTCGCAATGATGGCGGCGGCGATTCGCTTCAAATCAAACCCGTGATGTTCGTAAAACTTCCGGTCTTCAACGGCGATCGTCGCTTCGATGATGTGCGGGGACATGTCTTTGAGCCGAACCCAATAGCGTTTTTGACCATGGTCGCTTTCCCCGATTTTGCTGCCGTCAGCGGCATAAAAAATCGTCGTCTGCGGCACGGCGACCGGCGGGGCGCCTTCGATTTTCGCGAACAACACAAAGCTCCCGAGAGCGGCGAAGGCAAAGATGACGAGAAAAAAGCCGATAAAGACGGCGGCGCGCACATATTTCCACGTGCCGCGAAAACGGCTGCCCGGGATCGGTTCCATTGCGCATCACCTCAACGGTTTTGGCGTTGTTTTAGACATGCGGGCGGACGCCCGGCTGAATGCGCCGCCTTGCTTTTGTCAAGGCTTCGCCAGCGAGGTTTTCCGCTTTTTCTTACCAGTATGAAAAAAAATTTTTTATTTTAAACTTGTTCCTCTTGCATTTTTGCTAGATTGCTCTATACTTTTTCATGTTTAGTTTTTCGTTGGCTAAGGAAAACTTGTATAGTAAGCAACGCTCGGAGAAAGGATGTTACCGATGGAACTTTGGTTTACCGAAAAGCAAACGGAGCATTTTGGCATCACCGCACGCATCATCCGCACTTTACATACAGAACAGACGCCGTTCCAAAAGCTCGATATGGTCGAAACGGCGGAGTTTGGCAACATGCTCATTCTAGACGGCATGGTCATGACAACACAAAAAGACGAGTTCGTCTATCATGAAATGGTCGCCCATGTGCCGCTGTTCACCCACCCCAATCCGGAAAACGTGCTTGTCGTCGGCGGCGGCGACGGCGGCGTCATTCGTGAAGTGCTGAAGCACCCAAGCGTCAAAAAAGCGACGCTTGTCGAAATTGACGGCAAAGTGATCGAGTGCTCGAAAACCTACTTGCCGGAGATTGCCGGCAAACTCGATGATCCGCGCGTCGAAGTGAAAGTCGATGACGGGTTTATGCATATCGCCAAAAGCGAAAACGAGTATGACGTCATTATGGTTGACTCAACCGAACCGGTCGGCCCAGCGGTCAACTTGTTCACAAAAGGGTTTTACGCCGGCATCGCCAACGCGTTGAAGGAAGACGGCATTTTCGTCGCCCAAACGGACAATCCGTGGTTTAAGGCCGATTTGATTCGCAACGTATACCGCGATGTGAAAGAAATTTTCCCGATCACCCGTTTGTATACGGCGAACATTCCGACGTATCCGAGCGGGCTCTGGACGTTTACGCTCGGCTCGAAAAAATACGACCCGCTCGCTGTGAGCGACGACCGGTTCCATGACATTGAGACGAAATATTACACGAAAGAATTGCACAAAGCGTGTTTCGTCTTGCCGAAATTTGTCGCGGATTTAACGAAGTAAGGGGGCGCAGGCAATGCGATTTGATGAAGCCTATTCGGGCAACGTGTTTATCGGCAGCCATCCGAATTTTGAAGAAAGCGAAGCCGTCATTTACGGGATGCCGATGGACTGGACGGTCAGCTACCGGCCTGGCTCACGGTTTGGCCCGGCCCGCATCCGCGAAGTGTCGATCGGGCTTGAGGAGTACAGCCCATATTTGGACCGCGAACTCAAAGACATCCGCTACTTTGACGCTGGGGACATTCCGCTGCCATTTGGCAATGCGGCCCGCAGTTTGGAGCTGATTGAACAGTTCGTGAAAAAGGTGCTTGACGCCGGCAAATTTCCGCTCGGCCTTGGCGGCGAGCATCTTGTCTCCTGGCCGGTCATGAAAGCGGTGTATGAATACTACCCGGATTTGGCCGTCATTCATATGGATGCGCACACGGACTTGCGCGAACATTACGAAGGCGAGCCGCTGTCGCATGCGACGCCAATCCGCAAGGTCGCTGACCTGATCGGCCCGACGAATGTCTTTTCGTTCGGCATCCGCTCCGGCATGAAGGAAGAGTTCGAATGGGCGAAAGAAAACGGCATGTACATCGCCAAGTTTGAGGTGCTTGAACCGCTCCGCTCCGTGTTGCCGAAGCTCGCTGGCCGTCCGGTGTATGTGACGATTGACATCGATGTGCTTGATCCCGCTCATGCCCCAGGCACTGGGACGGTCGATGCCGGCGGCATTACGTCAAAAGAGCTGCTTTCGGCCATTCACGAGATCGCCCGCTCCGACGTGCGAGTCGTTGGCGCCGATTTGGTGGAAGTCGCACCGATTTACGACCATTCCGAACAAACGGCCAATACGGCGAGCAAGCTTGTGAGAGAAATGCTGCTTGGCTGGGTGGCGAAGTGAAAAATGAGAAAAAGCGCCTAAATCGCAAGTTTGCGAGGGCGCTTTTTTCTTTGGTGGGACAAAAGATGCAGGAATATGAGCGTACGGAGCGTAATAATATGTAATGTATTTACAGAAAAAGGAGAGGGGGAATGAAGATGGGCGTGAAGCTGATCAAAATTTCCGTTGTGTACTTTGTCATTGGCGTCTGTATGGGGCTTGGCATGTCGATGACCCATTCGTTTGCGCTGACCCCGGTCCATGTCCATATCAACTTGCTTGGCTGGACGGCCTTGACGCTTGCTGGCATCATCTATCATTTATTTCCACAAGCGGCGGCGACGAAATGGGCGAAAGTGCATTTCTGGCTGCACAATATCGGCCTGCCGGTCATGATGATCGGTCTCATTTTCGTCGTTTACGGCAACGAAGCGTTCGTGCCGGTGACAGCGATTGGCGGGGTGCTCGTCGTGATAGGTGTCATTCTTTTTGCTATTAACGTGTTAAAAAATGTTCGGGCGTCATCATAAAATACCGATGGAACAAAGAGGGTGTCCCAAAAGGATCGGGACACCTTTTCTTATTACCGTATGTAGGTATAAAACAATCATTAAGAAACGATATGTTGTGTTTTGTTTAAGGAAAAACAACCTTTTGGGTCAGCCCCTTTTTTTGCCCACTGGAGCGGAAATCTGCCATCGGGTTTGTCCCCTCTTGAATGGAGCGAAACAGTTCATTATACTATAAATTATGACTGTTTGTTCGCAAAGGTGTGTTCATCGATATGAAGGAAACAAACGGCATCCCGGCGCGCCTCCGCCAAGTGGCTGTCATTCGCGACGGTCCGCGCCAAGAGACGGTTGTGCTTGAGGCGGATGGCACGTATTACATAAAAGGGGAAACCGTTTATTTGCAGTTTGCCGAAGAAAACGAACTCGGGCGGGTGAACAACATTGTGAAAATCGCGCCTGACGAGGTGACCGTCCTTCGTTCCGGAGCGGTCGAGATGCGGCAAACGTTCCGCCGCCGCCAAGAAACATCGGGCCATTATGGGACAGCGTTTGGACGATGGGCGCTGGCGGCCAAAACGAGCTCCATGGAGTTTCACTATGATGAGCAGCGGAAAAAGGGGCGGCTCTTTCTTTCCTATGAACTGATGCTAGGCGATGAGCGAAGCGGGCGCCATACGTTGACGTTGACATTTAAGGGGGTATAAGCGGTGAACATTGTCGGACAAATCAAGGAAAAGATGAAAGAAGAAATCCGCCAGGCGGCGGTAAGAGCAGGGCTGGCTTCGGCCGACGAGCTGCCGGATGTGCTGCTTGAGGTGCCGCGCGACAAGGCGCATGGCGACTACTCGACGAACATCGCCATGCAGCTCGCCCGCATCGCGAAAAAACCGCCGCGGGCGATCGCCGAAGCCATCGTCGGGCAGCTTGACCGCGAACGCATGTCGGTCGCCCGCATCGAGATCGCCGGGCCGGGGTTTATTAACTTTTACATGGACAACCGCTATTTGACGGCGGTCGTGCCGGCGATTTTGCAGGCGGGACAAGCGTATGGCGAATCGAACGTCGGCAACGGGGAAAAAGTGCAAGTCGAGTTCGTCTCGGCCAATCCAACCGGAGACCTGCATTTAGGTCATGCCCGCGGCGCGGCGGTCGGCGATTCGCTTTGCAACATTTTGGCGAAAGCCGGGTTTGACGTGACGCGTGAATACTATATTAATGACGCCGGCAAGCAAATTTACAATTTAGCGAAATCGGTCGAAGCCCGTTATTTTCAGGCGCTCGGTGTCGATATGCCGTTGCCGGAGGACGGCTATTACGGCGACGATATCGTCGAAATCGGCAAAAAGCTTGCCGAAGAGTACGGCGACCGGTTTGTCGAAATGGAGGAAGAAGAAAGGCTTGCCTTTTTCCGCGACTATGGGCTCCGCTATGAGCTTGAAAAAATCAAAAAAGACTTGGCCGACTTCCGTGTGCCGTTTGACGTCTGGTATTCGGAAACATCGCTCTATGAAAGCGGAAAAATCGACGAAGCGCTTTCCACTTTGCGCGAGCGCGGCTATATTTACGAGCAGGACGGGGCGACATGGTTCCGTTCGACGGCGTTTGGGGACGACAAAGACCGCGTCTTAATTAAGCAGGACGGCACATATACGTACTTGCTTCCGGACATCGCCTACCATCAAGACAAGCTGCGGCGCGGGTTCAAAAAGCTCATCAACATTTGGGGGGCGGACCACCACGGCTACATTCCGCGCATGAAGGCGGCGATCGCTGCGCTCGGTTATGATCCGGAGGCGCTTGAAGTGGAAATCATTCAAATGGTGAACCTATACCAAAACGGTGAGCGCGTCAAAATGAGCAAGCGCACCGGCAAGGCGGTGACGATGCGCGAGCTCATGGAAGAAGTCGGCGTCGATGCCGTCCGCTATTTCTTTGCGATGCGCTCGGGCGATACGCATTTGGATTTTGACATGGACTTGGCCGTGTCGCAGTCGAATGAAAACCCGGTTTACTACGTCCAATACGCGCACGCCCGCGTTTCGAGCATTCTTCGCCAAGCGGAGGAACAACACATTTCCTATGACGGCGACTTAGCGCTTCACCATCTTGTGGAAACGGAAAAGGAAATCGAGCTGCTCAAAGTGCTCGGCGATTTCCCCGATGTCGTCGCCGAGGCGGCGCTCAAGCGGATGCCGCATCGCGTCACCGCCTATGCATTCGATTTGGCTTCCGCGCTCCATAGCTTTTATAACGCGGAAAAAGTGCTTGATCTGGACAACATCGAAAAAACAAAAGCCCGCCTCGCGCTTGTCAAGGCGGTGCAAATTACGCTGCAAAATGCGTTAGCGCTCATTGGCGTTTCAGCGCCGGAACAAATGTAAACGAACGAGGGGGAGCGACTGCTCCCTCTTTTGTTTGGGCATTCTAAAGAAAAACAGTGGTGGAGGATCAACAAATGAAAGAAGTTGTACTATCGCTCATCACCGGCATCGTTGTCGGCTTTTTGTTCACCTTGCTTCGGTTGCCGATTCCCGCTCCCCCGGCGTTGGCCGGCATCGCCGGCATCGTCGGGGTGTATCTCGGCATGCGGTTGTTTCAATGGTTCACGGTGTTTTGGAAGTAAGCACTTGCATGATCAAACGGGGAACAAAACCCGGTTGGCGCAATTTTGGCAGCATCAAGCCGCCGGAAGCGCCGGCCGGGTTTTTTTGCTTCTTCTGTTGCTTGGGAGGGAAATGGAACTTCAGACCGGTCAAAGCCAGGCGGAGATGAGCTGGGAAATCGACTGTTTGCCGCGGTCAAGAAGCGAACGTTTTTGCCAAAAGTCGACCGTCAGCGGCTCGGCGCGCAACAAATCGCGCTCGATCGCCCGTTTGACGAGGCGGGTAAACGCGCGGTCAAACACATAGCAGTTGATTTCGCTGTTTAAAAACAAGCTGCGCCGATCGAAATTTGCTGTGCCGACGTCGCACCACTCCTCATCGATGACGAGCGTTTTTGCATGGTAAAATCCTTGGTAAAAGCGGTAAATGCGCGCGCCGGCTTTCAAGAGTCGATAAAAGTACGGATAGGCAGCCTCTTTGACAAATAAATGGTCCGCCTTCAGCGGCACAAGGACGGTCACACGCACCCCGCGCCGAAGCGCTTGCATGAGCTCGTTAAACAGCGGCCGGCTTGGGATGAAGTATGGGCTGCCGATCATAATTTCTTTTTTCGCCTGGCGGATGACCTCGATAAACTGTTCTTCAAGGGCAGCGCCGTTGGTGGCGACGAGCTGATGGCGAATGGCGCCGGCCGAAAGCGGCGGGAAGTAGCGATGTTTGTCAGGCACCGTCCGGCCCGTTGCTTCTTCCCAGTCGTGCAAAAACTGTTCTTGCAAGTCGTGAACCCCTTCGCCGTTCACTTTTAAGTGGTAATCGCGCCATTCGCCGAAGTTGGCGTCTTTTCCGTTGTATTCACGGCCGATGTTAAAGCCGCCGATGTAGCCGACCCGACCGTCGATGACCGTAATTTTCCGATGGTTGCGGCGGTTGAGGCGGTAAATGAAAAACGGAAAGCGCGGCTTTCGGGCATAGGCGAACTCCACCCCGCTTTCCTCGAGCGAACGGATGAGCGCTTTCGGCAGTCCAAAGCTGCCGATCCAATCGGTCAACACTCGCACTTTCACGCCGGCAGCTGCTTTTTCCTTTAAAATCTGGAAAAATGGCGCGCTCGTTTCGTCATTTTTTATAATGTAAAACAAGACGTGAATATGATCGCGGGCGCGGCCTAGTTCAGCGAAGTAATCAGAAAATAAATGCCTGCCGTTGATATAGAGGGAAATATCGCTTCTCCGCTCCGGGTAGACGACTTTTTTGCGCCCATTGCGGAAGATGAACTGTCCAAGCTTGTCATCAAGATAAACAAGCAGCAATACGATGGCAATGACGGAAATGACGACCATATCTTCTCCTCCTATGTCGATTCGGTATTTATTAATGTGCCCGAGAACGCGCAAAACGTTTCAAATTGCATCTACCGTGAACATACCCAAACCCCAAATGAATAAAATTTCCATATTGATGAATTTTTTTCGTCATGGGAGTCTATAGAGGGCTGAACAAATCGATGATTCCCCCGCGATCGCTCCGTTGCAAAGGGAAAGTTTTCGCGGCTGGGATGAAAAAAAGGCT
Organism: Geobacillus thermoleovorans; assembly: GCF_001610955.1. Lineage (GTDB taxonomy): Bacteria > Bacillota > Bacilli > Bacillales > Anoxybacillaceae > Geobacillus > Geobacillus thermoleovorans. The sequence goes on along the minus strand of NZ_CP014335.1, from coordinate 3,312,246 downwards.
ATTGACTGAATGCTCATTCATTTGTACAATAGACATAAAGCGAATTCTGAAAATTTCTTTTGTTATGGCAACACATTCGCTCGAAAAACGGGGGAAGGGGAGAGAAGATGAATGCCTTGTTGGTGGTGAACTGGCTCGCGTTTTTGCTTGTAACCGCTTACGCAATTTACTTGTTTGCATATGTCGTAAAAACGCGGGCGATGTACATCAAACTCGGCAAAAAATTCGAGTTTGACCACAAAGTAAAAGAGCGGCTGCGAAACATCTGGGTCAACGTGTTCGGCCAGAAAAAGCTGCTCAAGGACAAAAAAAGCGGACTGATCCACGTCGTCTTTTTCTATGGCTTTATTCTCGTTCAATTTGGCGCGATTGATTTCATCATCAAAGGGCTTGCGCCGGGGGCGCATTTGCCGCTTGGGCCGCTGTATGCGGGATTTACGTTTTTCCAAGAAATCGTTACCTTGCTTATTTTGATCGCGGTGCTCGCCGCCTTTTACCGCCGTTACATTGAAAAGCTCGTCCGTTTAAAGCGCGACTTGAAAGCTGGGCTTGTCCTCATCTTCATCGCCGGGCTCATGCTGTCGGTGTTGTTCGGCAACGGGATGAGCATCATTTGGCACGGCGAAGAAGCGACATGGAGCGAGCCGGTCGCCTCGCTTATTGCTGCCGCGTTTTCCTGGGTCGGCGAAACGGGGGCTGCGGTGCTCTTCTTTATCGCCTGGTGGGTGCATCTGTTGATTTTGCTCACGTTCCTCGTGTACGTGCCGCAATCAAAGCACGCCCATTTGATCGCTGCGCCGATCAACGTCTTTTTCAGCCGGCTGACGCGGCCGAAGCTTGCCCCGATCCATTTTGAAGACGAAAGCCAAGAATCGTTTGGCGTCGGCAAAATTGAGGATTTCACGCAAAAGCAATTGATCGACTTGTATGCCTGTGTCGAATGCGGCCGCTGCACAAGCATGTGTCCGGCGACCGGCACGGGGAAAATGTTGTCGCCAATGGATTTGATTTTAAAATTGCGCGACCATTTGACGGAGAAAGGGGCGGTCGTCACGTCACGCACGCCGTGGGTGCCCGCGTTCGCTTTCAAACATACAAGGGGCAATCAGCTCGCGTTCGCCGCGGCGTCGGAGCAGGCGGCGACGATCGAAATGCCAAGCTTAATCGGCGATGTCATCACCGAAGAAGAGATTTGGGCCTGTACGACGTGCCGCAACTGTGAGGACCAATGCCCGGTCATGAATGAGCATGTCGATAAAATCATCGACTTGCGCCGCTATCTTGTCCTGACGGAAGGACGGATGAACCCGGACGCGCAGCGGGCGATGACGAACATCGAACGCCAAGGCAATCCGTGGGGCTTGAACCGAAAAGAGCGGGAGAACTGGCGCGAGCTGCGCGATGATGTGCATGTGCCGACCGTCAAAGAGGCAGCGAAAGCGGGAGAGGAAATCGAGTACTTGTTCTGGGTTGGCTCGATGGGGTCGTATGACAGCCGGAGCCAAAAAATCGCCCTTGCGTTTGCCAAACTGCTGAACGAAGCGGGCGTCAAGTTTGCGATTTTAGGGAACAAAGAGAAAAACTCAGGCGATACGCCGCGCCGGTTAGGAAATGAGTTTTTGTTCCAAGAATTAGCGACGAACAACATCGCGGAATTTGAAAAAGCGGGCGTCAAGAAAATCGTGACGATCGACCCGCACGCTTACAATACGTTCAAAAATGAATACCCGGATTTCGGGTTCGAGGCCGAAGTGTATCATCATACCGAGCTGCTCGCCAAGCTCATCGAAGAAGGGCGGCTCGTGCCGAAACATCCAGTGAATGAGCGCATTACGTTCCATGACTCGTGCTATTTAGGGCGCTACAATGACGTCTATGACGCGCCAAGGAAAATTTTGCGCGCTATCCCGGGCGTCGAGCTTGTCGAAATGGAGCGCAACCGCGAACGCGCCATGTGTTGCGGCGCCGGCGGCGGCCTCATGTGGATGGAGGAGACGACCGGCAACCGGATCAACGTCGCCCGCACTGAGCAAGCGCTCGCTGTCAATCCGACGGTCATCAGCTCCGGCTGTCCGTACTGTCTGACCATGTTGTCAGACGGCACGAAGGCCAAGGAAGTGGAAGACCGCGTCTTTACGTACGATGTCGCCGAGATTTTGGCAAAATCAGTATTTGGTGAAGAAAAAGAAGAAGCGGCGTCGTAAAAATAGTTGCGAAGACAATTTCTATTTTTTAAAATAATAAGTATAATGAAAGAGAAGGTGTATGATCGTACACCTTCTCTTTCGCACCACGACCGAGCGAGCGTTCAGTCTGTGTTTTGTAATCGCTTTCTTATCCGATGAAAAGGGGAGAGGAATATGGGAAAAACAGTGATTGTCAGCGGGGCGCGCACCCCGTTCGGAAAACTCGGCGGTTCTTTGCAAGCGCTGTCAGCGTCAGAACTCGGCGGCATTGCCGTGAAAGAAGCGCTTGCCCGCGCGGATGTGAGCGCGGAACAAGTCGATCATGTCATTTTAGGCACCGTCTTGCAAGGCGGACAAGGACAGCTCCCATCGCGGCAGGCGATGCGCCATGCCGGCATTCCGTGGCATGTTCGCACCGAGACGGTCAATAAAGTATGCGCATCGGGCATGCGCGCCGTGACGCTCGCGGATCAGCTCATCCGCTTAGGCGACGCCGATGTCGTTGTCGCGGGCGGGATGGAATCGATGAGCAACGCCCCGTACGTGCTGCCGAAAGCGCGCTGGGGGTTGCGAATGGGCGACAGCACGGTGAAGGATTTAATGGTGTATGATGGCTTGACATGCAGTTTTACCGGCGTCCATATGGGCGTTTATGGCGGGAATACAGCGCGTGAACTTGGCATTACACGCGAGGCGCAGGATGAGTGGGCGTACCGCAGCCATATGCGAGCCATTGCCGCCATCGAAGCCGGTCGGCTCGCGGAAGAGATCGTTCCGGTGACGATTCCGCAGCGCAAAGGAGAGCCGCTTGTCGTCGAACACGACGAGGCGCCGCGCAAAGACACGTCGCTTGAAGCGTTGGCGAAACTGCCGCCGGTGTTTGACCCGGAAGGAACGATCACTGCCGGCAACGCCCCGGGCGTCAACGACGGCGCCGCGGCGCTCGTCTTGATGAGCGAGGAGCGCGCCGCCCGCGAGGGGCTTGAGCCGCTCGCGACTGTTGTCGCCCACACCGCCATCGCCGTTGAGGCGAAAGATTTCCCAAAAACGCCGGGACTTGTCATCAACGAGCTGCTCCGCAAAACGGGAAAAACGGTCGACGACATTGCCTTGTTCGAAATAAACGAAGCGTTTGCCGCTGTTGCTCTTGCTGCGATCCAAATCGCCGGCCTTGACCCGGAAAAAGTGAACGTCAACGGCGGCGCTGTCGCCCTCGGCCACCCGATCGGCGCGAGCGGCGCACGCATCATCCTCACGCTCATTTATGAGCTGAAACGCCGCGGCGGCGGCCTCGGCATCGCCGCCATCTGCAGCGGCGGCGGCCAAGGCGACGCCATCTTGGTCGAGGTATAACGAGCGGGGCGCGGCGGGCAAGCGGCATGCCGCCGTCGCCTTCCAGTGTTGCGCCAAGGCATAGGATGCGGCGTGTGACCGTCTGCCCCAAGCGTTGCGTCATGAGGCATCGCGCCATATGGTGCGGCATGCCGTCGCTGTCTCTGCCGCAGCGTGCGGCACGTTGCTCATTGCCGCAACAGCCGCGGCATCAACGGTTGACAGCAGGGGTTGTTGTGATGACGATGCAAAGACCGTTTGCCGTTGGTTGCTGGCGGCAGTGAGACATATGAGTTTAGGCGCGGAGAAGGAAACGCAAAGCGGACGATAGGGGGAACAGAAGATGGATGTGAAAACAATCATGGTCGTCGGCGCCGGACAGATGGGGTCAGGAATCGCTCAAGTGTGCGCCGTCGCTGGCTATCAAGTGTTTTTGTACGACATTAGCGAAGCGCAGTTGGACAAAGGAATCGCCAACATCGAAAAAGGGCTCGCCCGCCAAGTGGAAAAAGGGAAAATGACAGCGGTGGACAAAGACGCAGCGCTCGCGCGGCTTGCCCGCTCGACCGACTTGCATGCCGCCGCTGAAGCGGATCTTGTCATTGAAGCGGTCGTCGAAAACATGGACGTGAAAACAAAGCTGTTCGCCGAGCTCGATGCGCTCGCCCGCCCGGAGACGATTTTAGCGTCGAACACGTCGTCGCTGCCGATTACGGAAATTGCCGCCGCGACGAAACGGCCAGAGAAAGTGATCGGCATGCACTTTATGAACCCGGTGCCGGTGATGAAGCTCGTCGAAATTATCCGCGGATTGGCGACGGCTGATGACGTGTATGAAACGATCGAAGCCGTTGCCCGCAAGCTCGGCAAAGTGCCGGTCGAAGTGAACGACTTTCCGGGCTTTATTTCGAACCGCGTTCTCATGCCGATGATCAACGAAGCGATTTACGCCTTGTACGAAGGGGTGGCGACCAAAGAAGCCATCGATGAAGTGATGAAGCTCGGCATGAACCATCCGATGGGTCCGCTGACGCTCGCTGATTTTATCGGGCTCGATACGTGCTTATACATTATGGAAACGCTTCATGAGGGGTTCGGCGATGACAAATACCGCCCATGCCCGCTCTTGCGCAAATATGTGAAAGCCGGATGGCTCGGCCGCAAGACGGGCCGCGGATTTTACACGTATGAATAAACCGCTTGGCGTCGCTCCAGGACAACGCCGAAGCGTGCCGCAATGTGCGTGGGGCGGCGCCCGCTATGCTGTCTGCCGACCGTAACGCCGCACGTTAGGTGCATGCGGGAACGCTGTTTTACAGCCTATAAGGCAAATCTATAGAATCGTTCAGTTGCCTGCTGGCTGCCCCATGGAGCGGAGGAGCGCCTGAAAACACCATTGTGTCAGCGACATCGGAAGGAGGCCATTTCATGGAATTTCGCTTCACCGAAGAGCAGGAAATGATGCGGCAAATGGTGCGCGAGTTCGCCGCGGCGGAGATCGCCCCATTTGTCGAGCGCATGGAACAAGGGGAGTTTCCGCGCCCGATTTTAGCGAAAATGGCCGAACTCGGCCTAATGGGCATCACTGTCCCGGAGCAATATGGCGGCGCGGGTATGGACTTTGTTTCGTACATCATCGCCATTCATGAAATTTCTAAAGTGAGCCCGACCGTCGGTGTCATCTTATCAGTGCACACGTCGGTCGGCACGAATCCGATCTTGTATTTCGGCACCGAAGAACAGAAACAAAAATACGTGACAAAGCTCGCCCGAGGTGAGTACTTGGGGGCGTTTTGCCTTACTGAACCGAGCGCCGGCTCGGATGCGAAAAGCTTGAAGACGAAAGCGGTGCGCCGTGGAGATCGTTATGTGCTAAACGGCTCAAAAATATTCATCACCAACGGCGGGGAGGCAGATACGTACATCGTCTTCGCCCGCACGAATCCGGAAGAAGCCGGAAGCCGCGGCATTTCCGCGTTCATTGTGGAAAAAGGGACGCCAGGGATGTCGATTGGCAAAGATGAGAAGAAGATGGGGCTGCACGGGTCGCGGACGGTGACCATTACGTTTGAAGACGCCGAAGTGCCGGCGGAAAACTTGCTCGGTCAGGAAGGGGAAGGATTTAAAATCGCGATGGCCAACCTTGACGTCGGTCGGATTGGCATCGCCGCCCAAGCGCTCGGCATCGCGGAGGCGGCAGTCGAACATGCCGTCGCCTACGCGAAAGAGCGGGTGCAGTTTGGCAAACCGATCATCGAGCAGCAAGGCGTCGCTTTCAAGCTTGCCGATATGGCGACGGCGGCGGAAGCGGCGAAATGGCTCGTCTATCGCGCCGCTTGGCTGCGCGCGCAAGGGCTGCCGTGCGGAAAAGAGGCGTCGATGGCGAAGCTCTTCGCTTCACAAACAGCGATGGACAATGCCATCGAGGCGGTGCAAATTTTCGGCGGCAACGGCTACACGAAAGACTACCCGGTCGAGCGGCTGTTCCGTGACGCGAAAATTACGCAAATTTACGAAGGAACGAGCGAAATTCAGCGCATCGTCATCAGCAAACATTTGTAACCAGGCATGTTGATGAACCAATCCAAACCAGATGAGAAGGCTCTGTTCCTAGCTTTTCTGCCGTAGTCGGCAAGCCGTTCGCTTGCCGACTGGGCATGCGACAGCATGCCCTCCTCGAACAATGAACGTTTTGCGGGCAAATGGCATTTGCCCGTCGGCGTTCTTGTTCGAGGGAAGAGGCAGAAAAGCTTGTGTTCAGTCAGCTCATGATTGGCAACCGAATGAAATGGTGGAATGAGCCGCAAACCGTCGGGTCTTCGGAAGGCTGAACAACGCCGCTTTCAGGGATGGAGGCATAAACACGGGGCTCTGTCATTTGCTGCGTTTTGTTGTGCAGCCGGAGCGATCCTATTCTCTTTTCCCAACAACGATTCGTTGTCTGTCTTTGGAAAACCCGGAATGGGCGGCGAACTGGATGGCAACGTCGCGGCACAACGATTCATTGTCTGTTTTTGGAAAACGGTGATCACGCTGGCACGGGGGACGAGGATTTCGGATATATAGGAAAACGGGGGAATGAAACGATGAACTTTCGATTGAGCGAAGAACATGAAATGCTGCGAAAAATGGTGCGCGAATTTGCCGAAAATGAGGTAGCGCCGACTGCCGCTGAGCGCGACGAAGAAGAGCGGTTTGACCGCGGCATTTTCAACAAAATGGCTGAACTCGGTTTAACAGGCATTCCGTGGCCGGAAGAATACGGCGGCATTGGCAGCGATTATTTGGCCTATGTCATTGCCGTTGAGGAGCTGTCGCGCGTCTGCGCCTCGACCGGGGTGACGCTTTCCGCGCATATATCGCTCGCCAGCTGGCCGATTTACAAGTTCGGCAACGAAGAACAAAAGCAAAAGTATTTGCGCGCCTTAGCGACTGGGGAAAAACTGGGGGCATACGCTCTGTCCGAGCCGGGGGCGGGGTCGGATGTCGCCTCGATGAAAACGCGTGCGGTAAAAGACGGGGACCACTACATTTTAAACGGCTCGAAAGTATGGATCACCAACGGCGGCGAAGCGGAAATTTACGTCGTATTTGCCGTCACCGATCCGGAAAAGCGGCATAAAGGGATCAGCGCCTTTATCGTGGAAAAAGGAACGCCGGGCTTTTCGTTCGGCAAAAAGGAAAAGAAACTCGGCATTCGTTCGTCGCCGACGACGGAGCTCATTTTTGAAGACTGCCGCATTCCGAAAGAAAACTTGCTCGGTCAAGAAGGAGAAGGGTTTAAAATCGCCATGATGACGCTCGATGGCGGCCGCAACGGCATCGCCGCCCAAGCGGTCGGCATTGCCCAGGGCGCGCTGGATGCGGCGGTGGACTATGCGAAACAGCGCGTCCAGTTCGGCAAACCGATCATCGAGCAGCAAGGGGTCGCTTTCAAGCTCGCTGACATGGCGACTGCCATTGAAGCGGCGCGGCTCTTGACCTATCAAGCGGCATGGTTGGAGTCGAATGGCTTGCCGTACGGCAAAGCATCCGCCATGGCGAAACTGTTTGCCGGCGACACGGCGATGAAAGTGACGGTCGAGGCGGTGCAAATTTTCGGCGGCAACGGCTACACGAAGGACTACCCGGTCGAGCGGTTTATGCGCGACGCGAAGATTACGCAAATTTACGAAGGAACGCAAGAAATCCAACGCCTTGTCATTTCGCGCATGTTGACACGCAATTAAACATTGCGTGTCCACTCATTCGTGTTGACACGCAATTAAACATTGCGTGTCCACTCATTCGTGTTGACACGCAATTAAACATTGCGTGTCCACTCATTCGTGTTGACACGCAATTAAACATTGCGTGTCCACTCATTCGTGTTGACACACAATTAAACACTGCGCGTCCACTCATTCGTGTTGGCGCGCGATTGAAACATTGTGCGTCATTTCAATGGTTTTGGATCTGAACGGCGGCTTGGCGCTTTGGGGAAGGGCGCACGGATAGGCATGGGGCGGGGCGGCGCCCCGCCGTCAAATGGGAATGGGGGAGAGACAACGAACATGAAAAAACGGGAAGTGATTGCATCGGTCAAAGACGAAAAGCTCGTGAAAAAACGGCGCAATGAGATGATCAAAGGCGCGATTTCCTTGTTTAAACAAAAAGGTTTCCACCAAACGACGACAAGGGAGATCGCCAAAGCGTCCGGCTTCAGCATCGGCACGTTGTACGAGTACATCCGCAAGAAAGAAGACGTCCTCTATCTCGTGTGCGACCGCATTTACGACGAAGTGCGGGAGCGGACGGAACAAGACCTCGGTGCCCACCATGGCACGATCGAAGGGTTAAGGCGCGCCATTGCCCACTATTTCCGCGTTGTTGATGAACTCGATGATGAAGTGCTCGTCATGTATCAAGAAGTGAAAGCGCTAAGCAAAGAATCGCTGCCGTATGTGTTGAATAAAGAACTCGATATGGCGGCGATTTTCGAACATATTTTGCGCGCATGCGTTGAGAGCGGGGCGTTGCAGCTTTCTGAAAGCGAAATCCGCCTGTTCGCCCACAACATCGTCGTTCTTGGGCAAATGTGGGCGTTCCGCCGTTGGGTGCTGCGGAAAATGTATACACTCGATGAATATATCGAACTGCAAACCGAGTTTTTATTAAAGGGGATTATGGAGAAACAGCGAGTCTAAAAGGGGGAGAAGAAACGATGGCGCACATTTACCGTCCGAAGCATCACGTCCGCTTTGTGACTGCATCGAGCTTGTTTGACGGCCATGACGCCTCAATCAACATTATGCGCCGCATTTTGCAGGCGAGCGGCGCCGAGGTCATCCATTTAGGCCATAACCGATCGGTGGAGGAAATCGTCAATGCCGCCATTCAGGAAGATGTGCAAGGCATTGCCGTCTCCTCGTATCAAGGCGGGCATATGGAATTTTTTAAATATATGTACGACCTGCTCCAAGAGCGGGGGGCGTCCCATATCCGCATTTACGGCGGCGGGGGCGGCGTCATCATCCCGCGGGAAATCAAAGAGCTGCACGAATATGGCATCGCCCGCATTTTCTCGCCGGAAGACGGCCGACGCCTCGGCTTGCAAGGGATGATCAACGTCATGCTTGAAGAGTGCGATTTTCCGACCGTGACGACGGTGACCGATGAACTGGAGCGGCTTCCGTCCGGCGATGTGCAGGCGATCGCCCGGCTCATCACGCTGTGCGAATATCGCGCCGAGGGGGAAAACAGAGAGGCGGCCGCGGCGGCGGAAGCCGCCATTGAACAAGTGAAGGCGCTCGAGAAGCGCGTGCCGGTGCTCGGCATCACCGGCACAGGCGGAGCTGGGAAAAGCTCGCTCACCGATGAGCTCGTCCGCCGCTTTTTAAACGAAATTCCTGATATCAAAATCGCGATCTTGTCAGTCGACCCGACGAAGCAAAAAACGGGCGGGGCGCTGTTGGGCGACCGCATCCGGATGAACTCGATCAACTCGCCGCGCGTTTACATGAGAAGCTTGGCGACGCGCCATTCCCGCACGGAACTGTCGCCGGCGATTCGCGACGCCATTTCGGTTGTCAAAGCGGCCGGATTTGATCTTGTCATCATTGAAACGAGCGGGATCGGCCAAGGCGACGCCGCCATTACCGAAGTGTGCGACGTGTCGATGTACGTCATGACAAGCGAGTTCGGCGCGCCGACGCAGCTTGAGAAAATCGACATGATCGATTATGCCGATTTGATTGTCATTAATAAATTCGAGCGCAAAGGGTCAGAAGACGCAAAACGGCAAGTGCAAAAACAATATCAGCGCAGCCACCAGCTGTTTGACCGCGATGTTTCGGAAATGCCGGTGTACGGCACGATCGCCAGCCAGTTTAACGACCCAGGCACGAATACGCTCTTTGTCGCGCTTGTGGATACGATCAATAAAAAAGCAGGAACGAATTGGAAAACAAGCTTAAAAACGGTCGCCAATGTCGAAAAGCATAATGTCATCATCCCGAACGAGCGCCGCTACTATTTGCGTGAAATCGCGGAAACGGTCCGCTCGTACCACCGCCGCGCCGAGCAGCAAGTCGAAGTGGCAAGACGCCTGTTCCAAATCGAAGGGGCCATCGAAGCGGCGAAGGAACGGGGCGAAGCGGAAGACGTGATCCGCGCGCTCGAGACGCTCAAAGCGGATTATGAGGCGAAATTGACGCCGGAATCGAAGCGCATTTTGGCGACATGGGAAGAAACGAAAGCGAAATATGCGGCAAAACAATTTGTTACGAAAGTGCGAGACAAAGAAATTGTCACCGAACTGACGACGAAAACGTTGTCCGGTTTGGACATTCCGAAAGTCGTCTTGCCGAAATTCAAAGACTACGGAGAGATTTTGCGCTGGGTGTATAAAGAAAACGTCCCTGGCTCGTTCCCGTATACGGCCGGCGTCTTCCCGTTCAAGCGCCAAGGCGAAGACCCGAAACGGCAGTTTGCCGGCGAAGGGACGCCGGAGCGCACGAACCGCCGCTTCCATTACTTGTGCAAAGAAGACAAGGCGAAGCGGCTCAGCACCGCGTTCGACTCCGTGACGCTCTATGGCGAAGACCCGGACTACCGGCCGGACATTTTCGGCAAAGTCGGGGAAAGCGGTGTCAGCGTCTGTACACTTGATGATATGAAAAAGCTGTACAAAGGGTTTGACTTGTGCGACCCGCTCACATCCGTGTCGATGACGATCAACGGTCCGGCTCCGATTTTGCTGGCGATGTTTATGAATACGGCGATTGACCAGCAAGTCGAGAAAAAGGAAGCCGAGCTTGGCCGCCCGCTCACGCCGGAAGAGTACGAACAAGTGAAGGAATGGACGCTGCAAACGGTGCGCGGCACGGTTCAAGCCGATATTTTGAAGGAAGACCAAGGGCAAAACACGTGCATTTTCTCGACCGATTTCGCCTTAAAAATGATGGGCGACATTCAAGAGTATTTCATCAAGCACCGCGTCCGCAACTACTACTCGGTGTCGATCTCCGGCTACCATATCGCCGAGGCGGGGGCGAACCCGATCACGCAGCTGGCGTTTACGCTTGCGAACGGCTTTACGTATGTCGAGTATTACTTGAGCCGCGGCATGCACATTGACGATTTTGCGCCGAACTTGTCGTTTTTCTTCAGCAACGGCCTCGATCCGGAGTATTCGGTCATCGGCCGCGTCGCCCGCCGCATTTGGGCGATCGTCATGCGCGAAAAATACGGCGCCAACGAACGGAGCCAGAAACTGAAATACCATATCCAAACGTCCGGCCGTTCATTGCACGCGCAGGAGATCGATTTCAACGACATCCGCACGACGCTGCAGGCGCTTCTGGCGATTTATGACAACTGCAACTCGCTGCATACGAATGCCTATGACGAAGCGATCACGACACCGACCGAAGAGTCGGTCCGTCGGGCGATGGCGATCCAACTCATTATCACGAAAGAGTTTGGCCTGACCAAAAACGAAAACCCGCTCCAAGGGTCGTTCATCATTGAAGAGCTGACCGATTTGGTTGAAGAAGCGGTGTTGCAAGAGTTTGAACGGCTCAACGACCGCGGCGGCGTGCTCGGGGCGATGGAGATGCAATACCAGCGCGGCAAAATTCAAGACGAATCACTTTACTATGAAACGAAAAAACATACCGGCGAACTGCCGATCATCGGCGTCAACACGTTCTTGAACCCGAATCCGCCGTCAGAGGACGAACTGAACAACATCCAGCTCGCCCGGGCGACGTATGAAGAAAAAGAGACGCAAATCCGCAACTTGCGCGAATTCCAAGAGCGGAACAAAGACAAAGCCGGCCCGGCGCTCGAACGGCTGAAGCAAGTGGCGACAAGCGGCGGCAACATTTTCGAAGAATTGATGGAAACGGTGAAAGTCGCCAGCCTTGGACAAATCACCCGCGCCTTGTACGAAGTCGGCGGACAATACCGGCGGAATATGTAATTCGAGGGAGTTTCGTTGTTTTCTGCTTTCGATGGGCGCCCTTGATCACAATGGACAACGGCCCGTTGAACTTTAGCAGATCGGTAGAATGATGGGCAGCGGCTGTTGGCGTACTGGCCCGCCGGAGGCGAAACGAACGGAACGCGGATTGGGCCAAAAGAGCAAGACGAATGGGCTTCGTAAGGAAAAAGTGGAGCGGTGTGAACAAAGGTGATTGTGACAACGGATATGTCGGAATCGGAAGGAGGGCCGCCCTCGCCGCAGGGCTGCCCTCCTTTGCTTTTTTCGGCAAATGGGTAGCATAAACCCCGACAATTTGTTTATAATGAATGGTATGTATTCCACTTGCATTCATTTGTTTCATTAATATAGAAGGGGAGTGCTGAACTTGAGCCTGCAGCAGCAATACTCGCCGGAGGAATTGCAGGAGATGTCGTTCGTCGAGCTGGCGAACCTCATTTTGCTTGACAAGCGGGAGGCGCTGCCGTTTGATCAACTCGTTCGTGAAGCAGCAGCGCTGGCCGGCATATCGGAAGAAGAGATGGAGGCGCGGCTGGCCCAATATTACACCGATTTAAACATCGACGGCCGGTTTATTTGCGTTGGGGAAAACGTCTGGGGATTGCGCGCATGGTATCCGTTTGACCAGACAGAAGACGAAACGGTGACGATCGTCAAGCCGAAGAAGAAGAAAAAAGCGCTTGACGATGAATACGATGAATACGATGAGTTGCTTGAAGATGAAGATCTCGATTACGACGATTTGGATGAATATGATGGGGAAGAGCTCGAGCTTGATGAAGACGAGCTCTTGGAAGATGAAGAATTCGATCTGGACGAAGACGTCGCGTTTGACGATGACATTCTCGGCGATGAAGAGTTTGAGCTGGACGATGCGCCGCTTGATGAAGAGCTTGATCTCGAAGAGCCGGAGGAAGACGAATAACCGCTTGACTTTGCCAGGGGAACCCGGTACAATGTGTGTTGGGCTCTTGAAAACGAACAAATCGATCGCTCCCTTACGTACGGTAAGCGGAGCGTTTTTTATTTGCGCCTTTCGCAAACACTGAAACTGTTACCGCAATTTCGGCAAGGGGGAAGACAAAATGACGAAATACATTTTTGTGACGGGCGGCGTTGTTTCCTCACTCGGGAAAGGGATTACGGCGGCTTCGCTTGGACGTTTGTTGAAAAACCGCGGGTTGAACGTGACGATCCAAAAGTTTGACCCGTACATTAACGTCGACCCAGGGACGATGAGCCCGTATCAGCACGGCGAGGTGTTCGTCACGGACGACGGTGCAGAGACGGATTTGGATTTAGGGCATTATGAACGGTTCATCGATATTAATTTAAACAAATACAGCAACGTGACGACAGGAAAAATTTATTCCGCCGTCATCCGCAAAGAGCGCCGCGGCGATTACCTAGGCGGCACGGTGCAAGTCATTCCGCACATTACCAACGAAATTAAAGAGCGCGTCTTCCGGGCCGGAAGAGAGACGAACGCCGATGTCGTCATTACGGAGATCGGCGGCACGGTCGGCGATATTGAATCGCTTCCGTTTTTAGAAGCGATCCGCCAAATCAAAAGCGATGTTGGACGAGAAAACGTCATGTACATCCACTGCACGCTCGTGCCGTACATCAAGGCGGCTGGGGAAATGAAAACGAAGCCGACGCAGCACAGCGTGAAAGAATTGCGCAGCCTCGGCATTCAGCCGAACGTCATCGTCGTGCGCACGGAAATGCCGATGCCGCAGGAAATGAAAGAGAAAATCGCCCTCTTTTGCGACATCGATCCGAAAGCGGTCATCGAGGCGCGCGATGCCGACACGCTGTATGCGGTCCCGCTTATGCTTCAAGAACAAAAACTGGACCAAATCGTGTGCGAACATTTGCGCCTCAACTGCCGCGAAGCGGATATGACCGAATGGAAGGCGCTCGTCGAGAAAGTGCGCAACTTATCGAAAACGACGAAAATCGCTTTGGTTGGCAAATACGTCGAGCTTCCGGACGCCTATATTTCTGTTGTTGAGGCGCTCCGTCATGCGGGGTATGCGTTTGACACCGACATTGATATTCAGTGGATCAATGCTGAGCATGTGACGCGTGACAATGTAGCCGACCTGTTGAAAGATGCGGACGGCATTTTGGTTCCGGGCGGGTTCGGCGACCGCGGGGTCGAAGGGAAGATTGAGGCGATCCGCTACGCCCGCGAGCAGCGCGTGCCGTTTTTGGGCATTTGCTTAGGAATGCAGCTCGCCTCGATTGAATTTGCTCGCCATGTTGTCGGGTTGTCCGGCGCCCATTCGTCCGAGTTTGACCCGAACACGCCGCATCCGATCATCGACTTGCTTCCGGAGCAGAAGGATGTCGAAGATTTAGGCGGCACGCTCCGCCTCGGCTTGTATCCGTGCAAGCTGCAGGAAGGGACGCTTGCCTACGCCGCCTACGGCGATGAAGTCATTTACGAGCGCCATCGCCATCGGTACGAATTCAACAACCAATACCGGCCGATCATGGAAGAGCACGGCTTCGTCTTTTCCGGCACGAGTCCGGACGGACGGTTGGTTGAAGTGATCGAACTCAAGGATCATCCGTGGTTCGTCGCCGCGCAATTCCATCCGGAATTCACCTCGCGCCCGACGCGGCCGCAGCCGCTGTTCCGCGAGTTTGTCAGAGCGTCGCTGAAAGAGTGACGAAAAAGGGGCTGTCCCAAAAAAGCCGTAGAACGGCCTTTTGGGTTCAGCCCCCTTTCTTTTTTGGATATTTTTCATCTTGTCAAGCACGATGCCCATTGATCAGGCGCTGTTTTTTGGGCGGTTTCTATACCTCTTTGCCTTTGGCCGGTCGGAGAGCGCTCGCTTTCATGGCGGCTGTTATTCATATTCCGCCAAAATTTCATCGAGCAAAACGCGCAGTCCGTAGTAGATGAATGAAGCGGTGATGATCGTCGGCATGCCGATGCGGCGGCCGTCTTCGGTCGGCACGAGCGGGCGGGAAAGTTTGCTGTCGATAAAGACGGTGGCCATATCGGCCAGTCCGGGTTCATCCTTGACGAGCGCCGCGACGGCCACTGCATCAACGCCGTGCGCCTGCAGCTGTTCGACGAGGCGAATGGCCTCAGGATCGGCGGAAAAGCGGGCAAATAGAAGCGCTCGGTCCGTTTCCTGCCAGTCATCGGTTGCTGTCGGCTCAAGCCGTTTGGCTTTCGGCAGCGGATCGGGGCCAAGAAGCGCGGCGGTGACGACCGCATCGAGTTCACCTATGCCATACAGCCAAATGCGTCCATCACCGATGGCGGCCTGAGCGAGCAGACGCGCCCCGTCTTCGAGCGCCAGCTCTTCATCCGCGGCGATTTTTTGCAACAATCCGATCGTTTGCGTCGTTAAAATTTTCACGGTTCGGCCTCCCTTCGCCGCTATTATACAAAATCGGCAAACAACAAGAAAAGCAAGCAGGAAAAGGGTTTGCCAAATGCGAAACATTAATAGGGAGAAAACAGGGAATAGAGGTGCATAACTGTGGGAAACAAAATTTTGATTGTCGACGACCAGTATGGCATTCGCATTTTGCTCAACGAAGTGTTTCAGCGGGAGGGGTATGTAACGTATCAGGCCGCCAACGGCATGCAGGCGCTCGAAATCGCCCGCAAACATCACCCCGATCTTGTGCTTCTTGATATGAAAATTCCTGGCATGGACGGCATTGAAATTTTAAAACGGTTGAAAGAGATTGATCCGGATATTAAGGTGATCATCATGACCGCCTACGGGGAGCTCGATATGATTCAAGAAACGAAAGAGCTCGGGGCGCTGATGCATTTTGCCAAGCCGTTTGATATTGACGATTTGCGCGTTGCCGTCAAAAAATACATTACCGCCTAGACAGCGCCATCGACGAGCGGCTTTCCTTTGGCAAAGAAAGCGCATCGATGGACATTGATGACGCTGTCGTCTTTAGGAGAATAAAGGGTGGAAATGTTGCCGTTTTGCCGGCAAGTTGGTATGCTTATAACGTAGATGGATTTTGCGCCTGTGGACCCAGTCACCGCCAGGGCGACAAAGACGACGATCAGCTAAGGAGGATGGAACCATGCCGTTAGTATCGATGAAAGAGATGCTCAACGAGGCGCTGCGCGGCAAATACGCGGTCGGTCAATTTAACATTAACAACTTGGAATGGACACAAGCCATTTTAGCGGCGGCCGAAGAGGAAAAATCGCCGGTCATTCTCGGCGTCTCCGAAGGGGCGGCCCGCTATATGAGCGGATTCAAAACGGTCGTCAATATGGTCAAAGGGTTAATGGAAGACATGAACATCACCGTTCCGGTCGCCATCCATCTCGACCATGGATCGAGCTTTGAAAAATGCAAAGCGGCGATTGACGCCGGGTTCACCTCGGTTATGATTGACGCCTCCCACCATCCATTTGAAGAAAACGTCCGCATCACCTCGCAAGTCGTTGAATATGCTCATGCGCGCGGCGTTTCGGTCGAAGCGGAGCTCGGCATCGTCGGCGGGCAGGAAGACGACGTCGTCGGAGAAGGGATCATTTACGCCGACCCGAAAGAGTGCGAAGAGCTTGTCAAACGGACAGGCGTCGACTGTCTCGCCCCGGCGCTCGGTTCTGTGCACGGCCCGTACAAAGGAGAGCCGAAGCTCGGATTTGCCGAAATGGAGCAAATCCGCGATTTAACCGGCGTTCCGCTTGTGCTCCACGGCGGCACCGGCATTCCGACCGAACAAATTCAACGCGCGATCTCCCTTGGCACATCGAAAATCAACGTCAATACCGAAAACCAAATGGCGTTTACCAAAGTCGTCCGCGAACTGCTCGCGAAAGACCCGAACGTCTATGATCCGCGCAAAATCATCGGCCCGGGCCGCGACGCCATCAAAGCGACGGTCATCGG
The DNA here is from genome assembly GCF_001610955.1 of Geobacillus thermoleovorans. Classification (GTDB taxonomy): domain Bacteria; phylum Bacillota; class Bacilli; order Bacillales; family Anoxybacillaceae; genus Geobacillus; species Geobacillus thermoleovorans. The sequence continues at coordinate 3,295,345 of NZ_CP014335.1, read as the reverse complement.
CAAAATGCGCGAGTTTGGCTCGTCCGGAAAAGCGGCGCGATGAATCGGCTTCGCGGGCGGCGTTTGGCCGCCGCGCGGCTGCCTTTGCATGTGCAACGAATAACAAGGAGGGTTCAGCATGAAATTTTTTATCGACACTGCCAACTTGGAAGAAATCAAACACGCCCATGAACTCGGCATTTTGGCCGGCGTCACGACCAACCCAAGCCTCGTGGCGAAGGAGAACGTATCGTTCCATGATCGGTTGCGCGAAATTACATCGATCGTTTCTGGTTCGGTGAGCGCTGAAGTCATTTCGACCGACGCCGCTGGCATGATCGCGGAAGGCGAAGAGCTGGCGAAAATCGCCCCGAACATTACGATCAAAGTGCCGATGACGCCGGAAGGCTTAAAAGCAGTCAAGGCGTTCAGCGAAAAAGGGATTCAAACGAATGTGACGCTTGTGTTCACCGCCAACCAGGCGCTCTTGGCCGCACGCGCCGGCGCGACGTACGTCTCTCCGTTCCTCGGCCGCCTCGATGACATCGGCCATAACGGTTTAGAGCTCATTTCCACCATCGCTGAGATTTTCAACATTCATGGCATTGAAACGGAAATCATCGCCGCTTCGATCCGCCATCCGCACCATGTGACAGAAGCGGCGTTGCGCGGGGCGCATATTGCCACGGTTCCGTACAAGGTGCTTATGCAATTGTTCAACCATCCGCTGACCGATCAAGGAATTGAGAAGTTTCTCGCCGACTGGAATCGGCAAAAATGAAAGTAAGCCGTTTGCCTCTTGGGTGAAGCGGGCTCGCTCTGCCGCGTTCAGGCCGGACGTGATGAGCCCGCCCGGCTTTGCTTTTTCGTCCCAGGGGTGAAGCCAACTTCCGAGCAAAGAAGGGAGACGACGATGGATAAAATGAAAATTATCGGCGGAGATCGGCTGCGGGGAACGATCAAAGTGAGCGGTGCGAAAAACAGCGCGGTCGCTTTGATTCCTGCAACGATTTTGGCCGATTCGCCGGTGACGATCGAGGGGTTGCCGGACATTTCCGACGTGCACATTTTAGGAAGCTTGATCGAAGAAATCGGCGGCTCGTTTTCGTTTGACGGCAAAGAGGCGGTCATCGACCCAACGAATATGGTGTCCATGCCGCTTCCAAATGGGAAGGTGAAAAAGCTGCGCGCCTCCTACTATTTGATGGGGGCGATGCTTGGCCGCTTCAAAAGAGCGGTTGTCGGCTTGCCGGGCGGATGTCATCTCGGTCCGCGCCCGATTGACCAGCATATCAAAGGGTTTGAGGCGCTAGGAGCCACCGTAACGAACGAGCAGGGCGCCATTTACTTGCGCGCGGAGGAACTGCGCGGAGCCCGCATTTTTTTGGACGTCGTCAGCGTCGGCGCGACGATCAACATCATGCTGGCGGCGGTGCGCGCCAAAGGGCGGACGATTATCGAAAATGCGGCGAAAGAGCCGGAAATCATCGATGTAGCGACATTGCTTTCGAATATGGGCGCGAAAATCAAAGGAGCCGGCACCGATGTGATCCGCATTGACGGCGTCGAAAAATTATCGGGCTGCCGCCATGCCATCATCCCGGATCGGATCGAAGCCGGGACGTACATGATCGCCGCCGCGGCCACCAATGGCGAAGTCGTCGTCGACAACGTCATCCCGCAGCACGTTGAATCGCTGACGGCCAAATTGCGCGAAATGGGGGTGCGCGTGGAGACGGGGGAAGATCAAATTCTCGTCTGCGGCACCGACGTTTTGAAAGCGGTTGACGTCAAGACGCTCGTCTATCCGGGCTTCCCAACTGATCTGCAGCAGCCGTTTACCGCGCTGCTGACAAAAGCCAACGGCACAAGCGTCGTCACCGACACGATTTACAGCGCCCGCTTCAAGCATGTCGATGAATTGCGGCGCATGAACGCCAATGTAAAAGTCGAAGGCCGCTCAGCCATCGTCACCGGCCCCGTCAAACTGCAAGGGGCGAAAGTGAAGGCGAGCGATTTGCGCGCCGGGGCGGCGCTTGTCATTGCCGGGCTGATGGCTGAAGGAGTGACGGAGATCACCGGCGTCGAGCATATCGACCGCGGCTACAGCAACCTCGTCGAAAAACTGTCTGACATCGGCGCCACCATTTGGCGCGAAAAAATGACCGATGAAGAAATCGAGCAAGTGAAAAACGCGTAACGTCCAGTCGACAAAGGGGAAGGGGAGAACGACGATGGAACGAAGCTTATCGATGGAACTCGTGCGCGTCACCGAAGCGGCGGCGCTTGCCGCCGCCCGCTGGATGGGGCGCGGGAAAAAGAATGAGGCTGATGACGCCGCGACGTCGGCGATGCGCGACGTGTTTGACACCGTGCCGATGAAAGGCACCGTCGTCATCGGCGAAGGGGAAATGGACGAAGCGCCGATGCTGTATATCGGGGAAAAGCTCGGCAACGGCTATGGCCCACGCGTCGATGTCGCTGTCGACCCGCTTGAAGGGACGAACATCGTCGCTTCCGGGGGATGGAACGCCTTGGCTGTCGTCGCTGTCGCTGACCACGGCCATCTGCTTCACGCGCCGGACATGTACATGGAGAAAATCGCCGTCGGGCCGGAAGCGGTCGGGATGATTGACATTGAGGCGCCGATCATCGACAATTTAAAGGCGGTGGCGAAGGCGAAAAACAAAGATATTGAAGACGTCGTCGCGGTTGTTCTCAACCGTCCGCGCCATGAGCGTCTCATTCATGAGCTGCGTGAAGCCGGCGCCCGCATTAAGCTCATCAATGACGGCGATGTCGCCGCCGCCATTAACACGGCGTTTGACCATACCGGCGTTGACATTTTGTTCGGCTCGGGCGGCGCGCCGGAAGGAGTGCTCGCGGCGGTCGCGTTGAAATGCCTTGGCGGCGAACTGCAAGGGAAGCTGCTGCCGCAAAACGACGATGAAGTCGAGCGGTGCAAACAAATGGGCATTGACGTCAACAAAGTGCTGCGCATGGACGATTTGGTGAAAGGAGACGACGCGATTTTTGCCGCCACCGGCGTCACCGACGGCGAGCTGTTGCGCGGCGTGCGGCTGAAAGGGGCGTACGGCCTCACCCACTCCGTCGTCATGCGGGCCAAGTCCGGCACGGTCCGCTTCATCGAAGGGCGGCACAGTTTGAAGAAAAAACCGAACTTAGTCATCAAATGATATCCTACCATCCGGCCGGGCGCCGGAGCCGCGCCTGGCTCGGAAAAACAAAAAAATATTGATTAAAAAGAAGAAAAAAGGGTAAAATAGTCGTGTTGCTTATGCAAAAATAAGCTCTGCCATTCTACTTCTTTATTTCATTTCAGCCTTCATCATCTTCGAAATGAATCCCTTCGCCTGTCGAATTGATGACCAATACGTCCGAACACGAACGATGGGAGAATAGGAAAATTTGCAAAGTGTGGTGTCAAGATGGAATTAACGTTAGCAGCACTAGAAAACATGAAATTGAAGGAGCTGTATGAGCTCGCCAAGCAATACAAAATTTCATACTACAGCAAGTTGACGAAAAAGGAGCTTATTTTTGCGATTTTGAAAGCGCGTGCCGAACAAGACGGCCTCTTTTTCATGGAAGGCATCCTCGAAATCATTCCGTCGGAAGGATTCGGCTTTTTGCGCCCGATCAACTATTCCCCGAGCTCGGAAGACATTTACATTTCCGCTTCCCAAATCCGCCGTTTTGATTTGCGCAACGGGGATAAAGTATCCGGCAAAGTGCGGCCGCCGAAAGAAAATGAACGCTACTTCGGCTTGCTTCATGTCGAAGCGGTCAACGGCGAAGACCCGGAAGTCGCCAAGGAGCGCGTTCACTTTCCAGCGTTGACGCCGCTTTACCCGAATCGGCAAATGAAGCTGGAGACAACGCCGGACAAGCTGTCGACCCGCATCATCGACTTGATCGCTCCCGTCGGCTTTGGCCAGCGCGGGTTGATCGTCGCGCCGCCGAAAGCTGGCAAGACGATGCTGCTGAAGGAAATTGCCAACAGCATCACCACAAACCACCCGGATGTCGAGTTGATCGTCTTGCTCATTGACGAACGGCCGGAAGAAGTGACCGACATCGAGCGGTCGGTGCAAGGCGATGTCGTCAGCTCGACGTTTGATGAGGTGCCGGAAAACCATATTAAAGTGGCCGAGCTTGTCTTAGAACGGGCGATGCGATTAGTTGAGCATAAGCGTGACGTCGTCATTTTAATGGACAGCATCACCCGCCTCGCCCGGGCGTACAACTTGGTCATTCCGCCGAGCGGACGCACGCTCTCAGGAGGGATCGACCCAGCGGCGTTTCATCGCCCGAAGCGGTTTTTCGGCGCGGCGCGCAACATCGAAGAAGGCGGCAGCTTGACGATTTTGGCGACCGCCCTCATTGACACCGGGTCGCGCATGGATGACGTCATTTACGAGGAATTTAAAGGCACCGGCAACATGGAGCTCCATCTTGACCGCTCGCTCGCCGAGCGCCGCATTTTTCCGGCGATTGACATTCGCCGCTCGGGAACGCGCAAAGAGGAGCTGCTCATCCCGAAAGAACATTTGGAAAAGCTGTGGGCGATCCGCAAAACGATGGCCGATTCGCCCGACTTTATCGAGCGGTTTTTGAACAAATTGCGCCGGACGAAGTCAAACGAAGAGTTTTTCGCCTTGCTCGATCAGGAGTGGAAACAGGGCGGCCCGCCCCGTCTGTAGGCAGTTGGCGGAATTTGCCGCGAATCGCCCGTTGCAAACTGACAGAAAAGCTGTTATAATCTTAACATGTGTGTTTTGGCTATCGCCTTTTGGTTTGTGCGATCCGTGATTTGCACCGGCTGGGTTCGCTTCGGTGGAGTCCCAGCTGTTCCATGCGCTGCGCCTTGCCAAACGGGCGGGCGCGCATAAGCATGAAGCGTTCCATGCTACGAATCACTCTGTTTCGATAAGATACAGGGCGGAAGGAGATGAAAACGATGAAACAAGGCATCCATCCAGAGTACAAAAAAGTCATCGTCCGTTGCGCATGCGGCAACGAATTCGAAAGCGGTTCGGTCAAAGACGAGCTGCGCGTGGAGATTTGCTCGGAATGCCATCCGTTCTTCACGGGCAAACAAAAATTTGTTACGGCAGCGGGCCGCGTGGATAAATTCAATAAAAAATACGGCCTTAAGTAACAAGGACGTGACGAAAGCAGGCAAGCGAAACTTGCCTGCTTTTTCGTGAGAGCAGATGGAAGGCCGGTTGCTTATCAAGCTGATCCCGCTGATCGTTGCGATGGCAGACGGCAAGGAGCGGCCGATGGTTTGAGGACAGTGTTGTGTGAAAGGAGAGGCCCCGATGTACGTGATGACGCAGTCCGGCTGGCTTGAGCTCATTTGTGGATGCATGTTTTCCGGCAAATCAGAAGAATTGATTCGCCGCGTCCGCCGCGCTCAGTTTGCCAAGCAGGAAGTGAAAGTGTTCAAACCGACGATCGACAATCGTTATAGCGAAGACGCAGTCGTGTCGCACAACGGCAATTCGGTGATCGCCATTCCGGTCGCGACGCCGGCGGAAATGTTCCGCTACATTTCCGCCGCCACCGACGTCGTCGCCATCGATGAAATACAGTTTTTTTCCGACGACATCATCGATGTGGTGCAAACGCTCGCTGATTGCGGCTACCGCGTCATCGCCGCGGGGCTCGACCAAGATTTTCGCGGCGAACCGTTTGGCCCCGTGCCGGCGCTGATGGCGATCGCTGAGTCGGTGACGAAGCTGCAGGCGGTTTGCACGGTATGCGGTTCCCCGGCCAGCCGGACGCAGCGGCTCATTAACGGTGCGCCCGCCTCTTATGACGATCCGGTGATTCTCGTCGGCGCCAGCGAGGCGTACGAGCCTCGCTGCCGCCATCACCATGAAGTGCCTGGCAAACCGAAAAAGCGATACAACCGCCCGCTTGCTGGACATACGGGTGAGTGATGGTGAGGCGGTCACTGATGTTGTTTGGCCGCTTTCATCGGCCAAGTGGCGAAGCGCAGCCATCGTTGATGGAAACGGTGCATATTCGTATGTTTCGCCGACCGAGAAGGGCGGAAGCGGCGCCATCATTCTCGCCCGTCTCGTGCGTCCATTCGCTATGGGAGGAAAAAGCGTTTGGCATGCGGCTCGTTCATCATTGATCGTTCGCTTGACTAGGCTGCCCCTTTTGTTCGTTCGCCGCAAAATAGACGAATGATGGCAGAAAGATTTATGGCTTGCCGTGTATCATTGACGGGCGATCATGGACATCCTAACAGCTAAGGAGGCGAAAAAGGATGAGACGCATCTGGCTGTTAGGAATGATCTTCCTGCTTTCGGCCTGTTCGCTCGCTCCGGATCATCCGTCCTACCGCCAGCAAAGCGAGGACAAAAACGGCGCGCGGCTGATGACGGACGGGCGGCCGAAGATCGACGCTGACAGAGACTTGTACAACAACTTCGACGATCCGGAAAACGTGCGGCAAAACCCGAATTTTATCAGCTTGACCGAAGGAAGCGAAAACCAGCGCGCCGATACGCGCAAGGCAGCACAACTCATCGAGCGGTACACCGATTACCACGCCGACTCCATCTGGTTTCACGGCGGCAATATGTATGTGACCGTTGATGCACCGGAAGAGCTGTCTGACGAGGAGCGGCAGCGCGAGGCGCAACGCATTGACAAGCTGCTGACAAAAGCAATCCCGACATACGAGGTCATCGTGCGCGTCAACTGAGAGCTCCCGCTTGCCAAAAGCGGGGGTTTTTGTTTGGCTTCATTTCATGCTATAATCTAAAATTAGACTGTGTGGGAAAAACAGAGGTGAATGATGTGTTTGATCGGTTGGAAGCTGTGGAGCAACGGTATGAAAAGCTCAATGAACTGTTGATGGACCCCGACGTCATCAACGATCCGAAAAAGCTGCGCGATTATTCGAAAGAGCAGGCGGATTTGGAAGAAACGGTGCAAACGTACCGCGAATACAAATCGGTTCGCGAGCAGCTGGCCGAAGCGAAAGCGATGCTCGAAGAAAAGCTGGAGCCGGAGCTGCGCGAGATGGTGAAAGAGGAAATCGGCGAGCTGGAAGAACGGGAAGAGGCGCTCGTTGAAAAGCTGAAAGTGTTGCTTTTGCCGAAAGATCCGAACGATGAGAAAAACGTCATTATGGAAATCCGCGCGGCCGCCGGCGGCGAAGAGGCGGCGCTGTTTGCCGGCGACTTGTACCGGATGTATACGCGCTATGCGGAATCGCAAGGGTGGAAGACGGAAGTGATCGAAGCGAGCCCGACCGGCCTCGGCGGCTATAAAGAAATCATTTTTATGATCAACGGCAAAGGGGCGTATTCAAAGCTGAAGTTTGAAAACGGCGCGCACCGCGTCCAGCGCGTCCCGGAAACGGAGTCAGGCGGGCGCATCCATACGTCGACGGCGACGGTCGCCTGCCTGCCGGAGATGGAAGAAATCGAAGTCGAAATCAATGAAAAAGACATTCGCGTCGACACGTTCGCCTCAAGCGGACCGGGTGGGCAAAGCGTCAACACGACGATGTCGGCCGTGCGCCTCACCCATATTCCGACCGGCATTGTCGTCACGTGCCAAGACGAAAAATCGCAAATCAAAAACAAAGAAAAAGCGATGAAAGTATTGCGCGCCCGCATTTACGACAAATACCAGCAAGAAGCGCGCGCTGAATACGACCAAACGCGCAAGCAAGCTGTCGGCACCGGCGATCGTTCTGAACGCATTCGCACGTACAACTTCCCGCAAAACCGCGTCACCGACCACCGCATCGGACTGACGATCCAAAAGCTCGATCAAGTGCTCGATGGGCATTTGGATGAAATCATCGAGGCGCTCATTTTGGACGACCAAGCGAAAAAATTGGAGCAAGCGAACGATGCGTCGTAACGTACATGAAGTCCTCGCCTGGGCTTCTTCTTTTTTGCGCGCCCACGGAAAAGAGGAGCGGGCGGCGGAGTGGCTATTGTGCCACCATTTGCGCACCGATCGGGCCGGGCTGTTCGCCCGTTGGCGCGAGCCGGTCGACGAAGCGGTATATGAACGATTTGCGGCCGATGTGCGCCGCCATGCGGTGGATCATGTGCCGATTCAATATTTGATCGGCTATGAATCGTTTTACGGCCGGTTGTTTCTTGTCAATCGCCATGTGTTAATCCCGCGCCCGGAAACGGAAGAACTGGTGCTTGGCGTCCTAAAGCGGGTGCCGCGTCTATTTGCTGGTCGGAAGCGGATCGATGTCGTTGACGTCGGCACTGGCAGCGGGGCGATCGCCGTGACATTGGCGCTGGAGAACAAAGCGTTGTCGGTGACCGCAACCGATATTTCCGAAGCGGCGCTCGCGGTCGCCCGTGAAAACGCCCGGCGGCTCGGGGCGAACGTTTCATTTTTGTGCGGCGATTTGCTGCAGCCGATCATGGCCATGGGGTGGACGGTCGATGTCGTCGTTTCCAATCCGCCGTACATTCCAGAGACGGACGCCGCTATGCTTTCCCCGGTCGTCAAAAACTATGAGCCGCACACGGCGCTCTTTGGCGGCCGCGATGGGCTCGATTTTTACCGCCGCTTCGCCCGCGAGCTGCCGCTTGTGCTCGGCGCGCCGGCGCTTGCCGCTTTTGAAGTCGGCGCCGGGCAAGGGGAAGCAGTGGCGGCGCTCTTGGCCGCAGCGTTTCCAGAAGCCGAAGTGGAAGTCGATTTTGACCTCAACGGCAAAGACCGGATGGTGTACATGACGCGGCCGAAAAACGGGAAAAAGTGTTAGATTGATAGGTTTAAAAACGAGCGGCGCCGTCCACAATGAAAGGTGAAAGGACGGTGCCGATGATGACCATCAAAGGAAATGCCATTGCCATATGTTTATATATCATTCTATTAACGACAGGCGTACTCGTCGAGCTGTACGGCCACAAGACGGACGCCGGGGCGAACGCGGCGGTCGCCATCCCTGATGAGGCAATCCGCCTGCGCATTTTAGCCAACAGCGACGCCGATGAAGACCAACAATTGAAGCGAAAAGTGCGTGATGCGGTCAATGCGCAAATCAACGGCTGGGTGGCCGAACTCACTTCGTTTGAGGAAGCAAAGCGCGTCATCCGCTCTCACCTGCCGGACATCGAGCGGACGGTCGCCCGCGTGTTGCGCGATGAACAAAGCGATCAAACGTACAAAGTGGAGTTTGGCCCGGTTCATTTTCCGACGAAAGTGTACGGCAACTACGTATATCCGGCTGGCATCTATGATGCCGTGCTGATCACGCTTGGGGAAGGAAAAGGAGCAAACTGGTGGTGCGTTCTGTTCCCGCCGCTTTGTTTTCTCGATTTTTCCAACAGCGATGCCGTCATGATGGAGGCGAACCGATCGCCTGCAGGAACGAATGAACCGGTGTCGGCTGAGAGCGTCCGGTCAATGGAAGCCGGGTCGAAGCAAAACAGCGAGTCGGCCGAAGCGGAAGCTGAGGCGATGCGAAGCGGCGAGCAGGCCATCGAGCGGGACGAACCGAAAGAGGAGAGGGGTGCGATGGCGGAAACCGAAGATCGCGCCGCTTCGTCCATCCATGCGGATGTCGAGAAGGACAAAGGGCACACTGATGATCAAGAATCGTCCTTCGTCGTCATGGCCGAGCCGGAACAGCCGGTGGAAGTAAAATTTTTCTTCAAAGAGTGGCTCAGCCATCTCATTCCATAAGCATCTATCCACAAAGTTATCCACAAAAACAACAAGTTTATTCACAATTTGTGTATAACTGTGGAAAGGCATCGGGCGGCGATCTGACGCTTGTAAAAAAAGCCGCCATTTTCAAGGCGAATCACGGCGATGGAGAAGGTGAAACGATTGAAAACGCGTGTTTGGGTTGTGGATAATATTGTTGATAAACAGCAAGTTTATCCACAAATACGAGAGGCGGTTGAATGGCTGCGGGCCGGGGAAGTCATCGCATTCCCGACGGAAACGGTGTACGGGTTGGGGGCCGATGCGGCCAATACAGCCGCGGTGGAAAAAATTTTCGCCGCCAAAGGGCGGCCGAGCGACAATCCGCTCATCGTTCATGTCGCCAGCATGGCCCAAGCGGAGGCGGTAGCCGCCTCGATCCCGCCGATGGCGAAAACGTTGATGGAGCGGTTTTGGCCGGGGCCGCTCACGTTAGTATTGCCAAAACGGGCCAAAGCGGTGTCTGAACGGGTGACGGCTGGGCTGCCGACGGTGGCGGTGCGCATGCCGGATCACCCGCTGGCGCTGGCGTTGATCGAGGCGAGCGGCTTGGCGTTGGCCGCCCCGAGCGCGAATCGGTCAGGAAGGCCGAGTCCGACGACGGCGGCGCACGTGCTTGCCGATTTAGACGGGCGGATCGCCGGGGTGATCGACGGCGGGCCGACCGGCGTGGGCGTTGAATCGACGGTGCTCGATTGCAGTGGGGGCGTGCCGACGATTTTGCGCCCGGGAGGGGTGACGAAAGAGGCGCTTATTGAAGCGATCGGCCGCGTTGAAGAGGCCGCTGCTGTGGACGACGAGGCGGCGCCGAAAGCGCCGGGGATGAAATATACGCATTATGCGCCGAAAGCGCCGCTTTGGATCGTCGCCGGCCCGCCCGCGTTTTTGCAGCGGCTTGTCGATGAAAGCCGGGCGGAAGGGAAAACGGTCGGCGTGTTGACGACCGAGGAGAACTGGGATCAGTATGCGGCCGATGTCGTGCTGCCGTGCGGAACGCGCCAGGCGCTTGAGACGGTCGCGAGCCGGCTGTACGACACGCTGCGCCGATTTGATGAAACGAACGTCGATCTCATTTACAGCGAGGCGTTTCCGGAAGAAGGAATCGGCGCGGCGATCATGAACCGGCTCCGCAAAGCAGCCGGCGGACGCGCCATCAGCGAACAGCGGAAATGAAAGGACGGCCGTCTGTATAGATGCAGTGAACAAGTTTCACATATCCTGGTCGAAAAAGCAGCTTGTCTATTTTTTGACGGTCGGAGGCAAGCCGCAGGCTTCTTCGTCGCGCCTTGGCGTGACGGAAGACCGAACGGAAACGCGCTTCACAGATCCATGTATGGGTTTGGAAGCGGCGTTGTTCGGTCGTGCGACAGTCGAGAAAACGGCTCTGCAAACGGTAAGGTTCAAATTGCAACTAGAGGATTTGGGGGATGCCGTTTCCAAGCGCTAAACCGGTCTGTTGTGGACCGGTTTTTTCTTTTCCGTCCGCCCGTCAATCAGGCGGCGCCCATTGGCTGCCCGCTCTGCTTCTAAACTGCCCTGGACGTGCATATGTTTAGCAATAAGGCCGGTCCGGGAGGGAAGAAACATGGGCGCATTCATCGGCGAAATCATCGCGCTGTCAATGATGGCGCTGGCGCTGGGCATGGACGCGTTTTCAGTCGCTTTAGGAATGGGGCTGTTGCGCCTCCGGCTGCGGCAAATGTTTTATATCGGGTTGACGATCGGCTTGTTTCATATTCTCATGCCGCTTGCTGGCATGGCGGTCGGCCGCCTGCTGTCGCGCGAGTTCGGAAGTGTCGCGACATACGCGGGCGGGGCGCTGCTGTTATGGCTTGGCGGGCAAATGATCATCGCCTCGTTCCGGAGGGACGATGGCTCACCGCTGTTTCCTCGTGGGGTGGGGTTGCTTTTTTTTGCGTTCAGCGTCAGCCTAGACAGCTTTTCCGTCGGGCTGAGCCTCGGCATTTTCGGAGCGCGGACGATGGTGACGATTTTGCTGTTTGGTCTGTTCAGCATGGTGCTGACATGGGTTGGGCTTTTTGTCGGCCGCCATTTTCAGCAATGGCTCGGTTCTTACAGCGAAGCGCTCGGCGGCAGCATTTTGCTGGCGTTCGGGCTCAAGCTGCTTTTTCTATAAACGGCGGCAGGCGGTTTTCCTTCAGTGGAAAAAAGCGGACTGCCTGCTTTTTTTGCGGCTCTTCACCAAAAGTTGTACTTGATTTTTTCTGAACATACCCTATTTACGCTTGTGAGGGAAAATCAGCACTTTTTGCTTATCCTTACGCAGGAAACCGCATTGCTTGTCAAGTACATGTTGTGGTGAAGAGCCTTTTTTTGCTCTTTTCCCTATGGTATATTGATGGTAAGTCATTGATGTGAAGAGGTGGTTGTATGCCATACCGCATTTTGTTCGTCTGCACGGGCAATACGTGCCGAAGCCCGATGGCCGCTGCATTGTTGGAGAATAAGCAGCTGCCAGGCGTCGAGGTGAAATCGGCCGGCGTGTTTGCGGCGGAAGGGAGCGAGGCGTCGGTTCACGCCAAGACGGTGTTGAAGGAAAAAGGAATCGAAGCGGCCCACCGCTCCTCGCAGCTGAAAAAAGAGCATATCGACTGGGCGACGCACGTGCTGGCGATGACATCCGGCCATAAAGAAATGATCGTCGAGCGTTTCCCAGAAGCGAAGGACAAAACGTTTACGTTGAAGCAGTTCGTCTCGGGAACAGACGGCGACATCGCCGATCCGTTCGGCGGGCCGATTGAAGTGTACCGGGCGGCGCGCGATGAGCTGGAGACGCTCATTGACCGCTTGGCGGAAAAGTTGCAAACAGAACAATGAGGTTGAGAAGTGAGGGGGAACACAAATGGGGGGGACAAGTCATCGGTTCGGTTTGCGCCTGAAGCTCGTCGTCTTTACGACAGCGTTGGCGCTGATCACGTATTCAACGAGCGCCTTTTTCTTGTACGTTTTGTATGATCAGTGGTTCGCCTCATGGAACAAAAGCGTGTTCACGATGATCGTGTTGCTCCTTGGCATCTTTTGGTCCGGAGTGCTTGCCTATTTGGCCGCTGGCTGGATTACAAGGCCGCTGCAACGGCTCGAGGAAGCGGCGGCAAAGGCGACGGAAGGGCATATCGATGAGGATGTTCCGCTGCCCTCTTCCCATGACGAAATTCGCTCGCTGGCTGTCGCGTTCAACCGGATGCTCGGCCATTTGCGCGCAGTCGTCGCCAATGTGGAAGAGAGCGCAGCGCGCACGACTGAAAAGACGGCGGAAATGAGGCAGGCGTCCGAAACAGCGTCAAACCGTGCACGCGATATTGCAGCGACCATTGACGACATTTCCAAAGGGGCGGCGTCTTCGGCCGAGGCGATCCAAGAAGCGGCTGCGGCGGCCGAGGATGTGCTCGCCATCGCAGTACAAGTAAAAGAAACAGCCGAGCGTGCGGAACAGTCGGTATATGGGATGGCCGAAACGCTGAAGGCAAGCCGCGATATCACCCATTCGCTTGTCAGCGGCATCGATCAGCTGGCTGACGATCAAGAACTGTCGCGGGCGGCTGTCAAGCAGCTCGAAGCACACGCCAATCAAATCGGCAACATTACGTTGCTTGTCGCGGACATCGCTGAACAGACGAACTTGCTTGCGCTCAATGCTTCCATTGAGGCAGCCCGCGCCGGCGAGCACGGCCGGGGGTTTGCCGTCGTCGCTGAGGAAGTGCGCAAGCTGGCTGATGAGAGCGCCAAGGCGGTCAAGAAAATCGCGGAACTGGTCGGCAACATTCAAAATGAAGTCGCCCGTGTGGTGGCGCAAATGGACAAGCAGGTGGCCGCCGCAAACGCTGAGGCGGCGAAAGGGGAGCGCACGAATGAGGCCATTGCGGCCATGGCGGCCTCAGCTGATGAAGTGATCCGCGCCGTCCATGACATCGCTGAGTTGGCGAAGCGTCAAATGGGGCATATGAAGCGGGCCGCGGCGCAGACGCAAGAAGTGGCGGCGATTGCTGAGCAGACGTCCGCCGGCGCGCTCGAAGTTGCGGCGGCGACCGAGGAGCAGGCCGCATCGATCAACGATGTGCATAAACTGGCTGGCGAGTTGGTTGAACAGGCCGAACAATTGCAGGCGGCTGTCGCCCGGTTCCGCACCCGTTGATGCACATGCAAATATGATTCATCGAAAGGAGGAAGGGCGATTCCTCCCTGGCTTTCGCTATCACTGCGAAGCCTAGGGCTCCCCGCCCGAACGTGATGAAAGTCGCTATTGCTTCTGACCATGGTGGAATTCGCATTCGTGAGGAAATTAAAGCACTGTTGGATGAAATGGGAATCGAGTACACCGATTTTGGCTGCGATTGTGAAACATCGGTCGATTACCCGGATTACGCGCTTCCCGTCGCTGAAAAAGTGGCGCGCGGCGAATTTGATCGCGGCATTTTGATCTGCGGCACCGGCATCGGCATGACGATCGCCGCCAACAAAGTGAAAGGGGTGCGTTGCGCCCTTTGCCACGACGTCTACAGCGCCAAGCTGACGCGCATGCATAACGACAGCAACATTCTCGCGATGGGGGAGCGCGTCATCGGCCCCGGCCTGGCGCGCGAAATCGCCAAGGCATGGCTTGAGACCGAATTTGAAGGCGGACGCCATGCGCGGCGAATCGGCAAAATCGCCGACTATGAAAACAAGCATTTGTAGGCAGAACCAGGGCCGCATCGGAGCGGATGCGGCCTGCGAGCCATAAGCGGAAGACGCCGTGCAGCCCCATGCCGGCCGTGGGCGTCTTGCTTCATGAGAATGGCGGCAGCAAGGGAGTGTATAGAGATGCAACGAAATCGTTTAACATATTCTTGACGGAAAAGTGGCTCATCCATTTTTGACTGTCGAAGGCAAGCCATAGGCTTGCCTCTGTCACGCTAAGGCGTGACGAAAGACCGAACAACGACTCGCTTCACAGACCCATTCATGGGTCTTTAAGCGGTGTTGTTCGGTCACTCGACAGTCGGATGAAATGATCGGTAAAAACGAAGAATGTAAAAGCTTTCAATTGCATTTATATAATTTTGCTGTTTTGGTAAGACAGCTGAACCGTGGGACGCACGGGGATGGCTTGGTGAACAGCCTGCCGCAGGGCGGGTGTTCCCAAGAATCTCCCACCTCTAAGCGTGAGCGTAGGTGGGAGAGCGTTCAAAAAGTCAGGCGTGTTGATTAATCAATAAAAACCCGTTGAGAAGGCTCTGTTCCCAGCTTTTCTGCTGTAGTCGGCAAGCGTTTCGTTCTCTCCACTTGAGAACTGTCGATTCAGGGGAAACGGTTGTTTTTTCATCAGCCTTCTAGGAAAACTCCATATTCGTGAGTATCGCAGGCATCCCCGGAGCCGGACCCGGTTTTGACGAATCACCGTCGAAAGTGCCAGTGTTCGTCAACGGCAGCGTGGATAAAAACGAACGAAGGAGGGGAAGAGGACATGGACGCACGATTGACCGAATGGCGGCAGCAATGGCAAGCCATCTTGCATGAGTTTCGCAAACAGGCTCCGCTTGGCCGCGGCGATGTCGTTGTGATCGGCTGCAGTACGAGCGAGGTGCTTGGCGAGCGGATCGGCACGGCTGGATCGATGGACGTTGCCGCCATGCTGTTTGCCGAGCTTGACGCGTGGCGGCGCGAAACCGGCATTGCGCTCGCGTTTCAATGTTGTGAACATTTAAATCGGGCGCTTGTTGTCGAACGGGAAACCGCCAAAACTCACGGGCTGGAGATCGTTTCGGTCGTTCCGGTGCCGAAAGCGGGTGGGGCGATGGCCGCCTACGCCTATCGAAAGTTCGCTGACCCGGTCGTTGTCGAGGCGATTCGCGCCGATGCCGGCATTGACATCGGCCATACGCTCATCGGTATGCATTTGAAGCCGGTTGCCGTTCCCGTGCGCGTTTCGGTGAAGCACATTGGATCGGCGTGCGTGACGCTGGCGAAAACGCGGCCGAAGCTGATCGGCGGCGCCCGAGCGGTCTACTCGTTGGAAAATCCGAATGATTCCTGTTCTTTCTAGCGGTTTCATTCATTTTTTCTTTGAATTTGCCTAGCTGAAGCTGATAAAATAAAAACGAATATTCACTGATTTCGCATAAGGGGGAGCTATTGATGAATTACTTGCCACAACAAGATCCGCAAGTGTTCGCCGCTATTGAGCAAGAGCGGAAGCGGCAACATGCGAAAATTGAACTGATCGCCTCGGAAAACTTTGTCAGCCGCGCGGTCATGGAAGCGCAAGGGTCGGTGCTGACGAACAAATATGCGGAAGGCTATCCGGGACGCCGCTACTACGGCGGTTGTGAATATGTCGACATCGTCGAAGATTTGGCGCGCGAGCGAGCGAAGCAGTTGTTTGGAGCGGAGCATGTGAACGTCCAGCCGCACTCCGGGGCGCAGGCGAACATGGCCGTTTATTTCACCGTTCTTGAGCACGGCGACACGGTGCTTGGCATGAACTTGTCGCACGGCGGCCATTTGACGCACGGCAGCCCGGTCAATTTCAGCGGCATTCAGTACAATTTTGTCGAATACGGCGTCGATCCGGAAACGCATGTCATTGACTATGACGACGTGCGCGAAAAAGCGCGCCTTCACCGGCCGAAGTTGATCGTCGCCGGCGCGAGCGCCTATCCGCGCATCATCGACTTCGCCAAGTTCCGCGAGATTGCCGATGAAGTCGGCGCCTATTTAATGGTTGACATGGCCCATATTGCCGGTCTTGTTGCGGCAGGTGTTCATCCGAATCCAGTGCCGTACGCCCATTTCGTTACGACGACGACGCACAAAACGCTGCGCGGTCCGCGCGGCGGGATGATTTTATGCCAAGAGCAGTTCGCCAAACAGATCGACAAAGCCATTTTCCCTGGCATTCAAGGCGGCCCGCTCATGCATGTCATTGCCGCCAAAGCCGTCGCGCTCGGCGAAGCGTTGCAAGACGACTTTAAAGTCTACGCGAAGCGCGTCGTGGAGAATGCCAAACGGCTCGCAGCCGCCTTGCAAAACGAAGGATTCACTCTCATTTCCGGCGGCACGGACAACCATTTGCTGCTTGTCGATTTGCGCCCGCAGCAGCTGACCGGGAAAACGGCGGAGAAAGTGCTCGATGAGGTTGGGATTACGGTCAACAAAAACACGATTCCGTACGATCCGGAAAGCCCGTTTGTCACAAGCGGCATCCGCATCGGCACGGCCGCGGTCACGACGCGCGGCTTCGGATTGGAAGAGATGGACGAAATCGCCGCCATCATCGGCCTTGTGCTGAAAAACGTCGGCAGCGAACAAGCGCTTGAGGAAGCGCGCCAACGCGTCGCCGCTTTGACGGAAAAGTTTCCGCTCTATCAAGACTAAGCGCCGCCGCTTCGTCCGAAACCGTACGGTGCACCGCCTCCGGATTTGGCGGTGCGCCTTTTTCCGTTCGTTCGGCAGTTGAATAGGCGCTCGTTTTCCAGTAGAATGTATAGAAGTGCAGCGCATACATACGGAAGAGGAGAGTTGACCCATGGGAAAAGTGTACGTCTTTGATCATCCGCTCATCCAGCATAAATTGACCTACATTCGCGACAAGAATACGGGCACGAAAGAATTTCGCGAGCTTGTCGACGAAGTGGCGACGTTGATGGCGTTTGAAATTACACGCGATCTGCCGCTTGAGGAAGTCGAGATCGAAACCCCCGTCAGTAAAGCCAGAGCGAAAGTGATCGCCGGCAAAAAACTGGGCGTCATTCCGATTTTGCGCGCCGGCATCGGCATGGTTGACGGCATCCTGAAGCTCATCCCGGCGGCGAAAGTCGGCCATATCGGCTTGTACCGCGATCCCCAAACATTAAAGCCGGTCGAATATTACGTCAAGCTGCCGAGCGATGTCGAAGAGCGCGATTTTATCATCGTCGACCCGATGCTCGCAACCGGCGGATCAGCGGTGGCGGCGATCGATGCGCTGAAAAAGCGGGGAGCGAAAAGCATTAAATTTATGTGCCTGATCGCGGCGCCGGAAGGAGTCAAAGCGGTGGAAACGGCCCACCCGGATGTGGACATTTACATCGCTGCCCTTGATGAGCGGTTGAACGACCACGGCTATATTGTCCCTGGTCTCGGCGACGCCGGCGACCGGCTGTTTGGCACAAAATAACAGTTGCAAGGCGCTCCGCGCCGCGCGGGGTTCGCATTCCATCGAGCGGCGGAGAGGGTGCCTTGCCCATGCGTCAGTTAAGCGCTTGCATCGAATAGGCCGCGGCAGAAAGATGGCGCTGAGAAACCGCTCCGTTTGCAAAGCCAAGTATATATATAGATGCAACGAAGAAGTTTAACATATCCTTGACGGAAAAGCGGTTTGCCCCTTTTCGACTGTCGGAGGAAAGCCACAGGCTTCTCCGTCACGCCTTGGCGTGACGGAGGACCGAACAACCGCCTGCTTCACAGACCCATATATGGGTCTGGAAGCGGCGTTGTTCGGTCGCCCGACAGTCGATCAAATACTCGGTAAAAACTGCAAATGGTAAAGCTTCAAATTGCATCTATATAGAATCATGAAAAGGAAAATAGGCTAAAAATAAAATATATCATTATACATCATCATTGTGAGAAGAAAATGAGAAATTGTCACAAATTATTAATATTTGCCCTATGTGAATGAGGTTTTACGTGGAAACACATTGACATTGACCAGGCCGTATTGTATCCTTTACAAGGGGGTAGATTGAGAAGGTTTTCATTATGTTAAAGGGTGTGTTGGCATGTCCCCAAAACAGCGCCACCCGTTTCAAGCCATGGCGTTGATGTCCGCCATCGTCTCCCAACTTGTCGGTTCGATTTTGGTCGGCGTTTTCGGCGGGAGATGGATCGATGATCGATTTGGCACCGAGCCGATCTTTTTGATCGTCGGCCTTTTGCTCGGACTGGCGGCCGGCGTGTATGCCATGTTGCGCTTGATCCGCCAATATTTCTCTGAGGAGTAATAAAATGGGAAGTCTTCAAACGGTGTTTTTGCGGCAAGTTAGGTACATATTGTATTTGCTCGCCATCTATACGCTCGGCTTTGGATTTACGCCGTATAAAACCGTTTTTCTCAGCTTGATTCTCGGCACATCGATCAGCCTCCTCATGGTTTGGAACTTAACCTGGAAAATCGAAAAATTCGGACAAGCGGTGGCGGCGCGCAAAAAAGTGCGCACATTAGGCACCTTATCGCGTTTGGCGCTTGCCGCGTTGGCTGCTGTCATTGTTCTGACGTATCCGCAATATTTCCATGTCGTGCCAACCGTTTTGGGATTAATGACATCCTACATTGTCATTATAATAGATTTCTTCTTTCACAAATGGAAAAACGACAAGCTGCAGGTATGAAAGCGAGGTGAGAGAGGATGGAGCATAAAGCGCCGCTTGTCGAATTTTTAGGCCTTACGTTTAATTTATCTGATATGTTGATGATTACGATCACGAGCTTGATCGTTTTCATCATTGCTGTTGCGGCTACTCGCTCGCTTCAGCTGCGCCCGACGGGGATGCAAAACTTTATGGAGTGGGTCTTTGACTTTGTCAGAGGCATCATTAACAGCACGATGGATTGGCAAACGGGCGGCCGCTTTTTGACGCTGGGCGTCACGCTCATCATGTATGTGTTTGTGGCCAATATGCTTGGACTGCCGTTTTCCGTCCACGTAAACGGTGAACTTTGGTGGAAATCGCCGACCGCGGATGCGACCGTTACGTTGACGCTGGCGGTGATGGTCGTCGGCCTCACCCACTACTATGGCGTCAAAATGAAAGGGGCGTCCGACTATTTGCGCGATTACACCCGTCCAGTCGCCTGGTTGTTCCCGCTTAAAATCATCGAAGAGTTTGCCAACACGCTGACGCTCGGTTTGCGTCTTTTCGGGAACATTTACGCTGGGGAAATTTTGCTTGGCTTGCTCGCCAGCCTTGGCACGCATTACGGTGTGCTTGGCGCTGTTGGCGCAGCCATCCCGATGATGGTGTGGCAAGCGTTCAGTATTTTTGTCGGAACGATTCAGGCGTTCATTTTTACGATGTTAACAATGGTTTATATGGCTCATAAGGTCAGTCATGACCATTGAGCATTCCTTTTCATTAGAGCAAGACTTGAATGAAACATTACTTTAAACATTGCGAAGGAGGATCTATCAACATGAGTTTGGGTGTACTTGCAGCTGCGATTGCGGTAGGTTTGGGGGCGTTAGGCGCCGGCATCGGCAACGGGTTGATCGTCAGCCGTACCATCGAAGGGATTGCTCGTCAACCAGAATTGCGTCCGGTTTTGCAAACGACGATGTTCATCGGGGTCGCGTTGGTTGAGGCGCTTCCGATCATCGGTGTCGTCTTCTCGTTCATTTACTTAGGTCGATAAGAAATCGATATGGAAAGTGATGGCGAAGTTCGTGTCAACGACCACCTTCGCCATTCCTTTATGTGCGGTTTTGCGAGATCGCGTCGGTGCGATAGCTGTCGAAAGGAGTGAAACGCGGTGTTGTGGAAGGCAAACGTATGGGTGCTCGGCGAAGCGGCGCATGGCATCAGCGGCGGCACGATTATTTACCAATTGCTGATGTTCATCATTTTGCTGGCCTTGTTGCGCAAATTCGCTTGGCAGCCGTTAATGAATATCATGAAACAACGTGAAGAACATATCGCGAACGAAATCGACCAGGCGGAAAAACGCCGTCAAGAAGCAGAAAAACTTCTTGAAGAACAGCGCGAACTGATGAAGCAGTCGCGCCAAGAAGCGCAAGCGCTCATTGAAAACGCGCGCAAGCTGGCTGAAGAGCAGAAAGAACAAATTGTCGCCTCGGCCCGTGCGGAAGCGGAACGGGTGAAAGAAGCGGCGAAAAAAGAAATCGAGCGTGAAAAAGAACAGGCGATGGCCGCGCTCCGCGAACAAGTGGCCTCGTTGTCTGTCTTGATCGCCTCAAAAGTGATTGAAAAAGAGCTGACCGAGCAAGATCAACGCAAGCTGATCGAAGCGTACATCAAAGACGTTCAAGAGGCAGGAGGAGCGCGATGAACCAAGAAGTGATCGCCAAACGGTACGCGTCCGCTTTGTTCCAAATCGCGCTCGAACAAGGACAGCTTGATCGAATCGAAGAAGATGTTCGCGCCGTGCGCCAGGCGTTGGCGGAAAACGGCGAGTTTTTATCGCTTCTTTCGTATCCGAAACTTTCCTTGGATCAGAAAAAAGCGCTCATCCGCGAAGCGTTCGCCGGTGTGTCCACCCCGGTGCAAAACACGCTTCTCCTTCTTCTGGAGCGCCATCGCTTCGGCCTTGTGCCCGAGCTGGCGGAACAGTTTCTCGCCCTAGTCGACGATGCGCGTGGCATCGCCAAGGCGGTCGCCTATTCGGCGCGGCCGTTGACGGACGAAGAACTGCGGGCGCTTTCCGACGTCTTTGCCCAAAAAGTCGGCAAACAGACGCTTGAGATTGAAAATATCATTGATCCGGAACTCATCGGCGGCGTGAAGCTGCGCATCGGCAACCGCATTTACGACGGCAGCGTCAGCGGGCAGCTTGAACGGATTCGGCGGCAGCTGATCGGCTAACATTTGAAGACAGGGGTGAAAGGCATGAGCATTCGAGCGGAAGAAATCAGCGCGCTCATTAAGCAGCAGATTGAAAACTATGAATCGCAAATCCAAGTGAGCGACGTCGGCACCGTCATCCAAGTCGGCGACGGGATCGCGCGCGCTCATGGGCTCGATAACGTCATGTCCGGCGAGCTCGTCGAGTTTGCCAACGGCGTGATGGGCATGGCGTTGAACTTGGAAGAAAACAACGTCGGTATCGTTATTTTAGGACCGTACACCGGCATTAAAGAAGGGGACGAAGTGCGCCGTACGGGCCGGATCATGGAAGTGCCCGTTGGGGAAGCGCTCATCGGCCGCGTCGTCAACCCACTCGGTCAGCCTGTTGACGGATTAGGGCCGGTGGAAACGACGGAAACGCGCCCGATCGAGAGCCCGGCGCCGGGCGTTATGGACCGGAGATCGGTGCATGAGCCGCTGCAAACCGGGATTAAAGCGATCGACGCGCTCGTGCCGATCGGCCGCGGCCAGCGCGAACTCATCATCGGCGACCGGCAAACGGGGAAAACGTCCGTCGCCATTGACACGATCATCAACCAAAAAGACCAAAACATGATTTGTATTTATGTCGCCATCGGGCAAAAAGAATCGACGGTCCGCACCGTTGTCGAAACGCTCCGCAAACACGGCGCGCTCGACTATACGATCGTCGTCACCGCTTCGGCGTCGCAGCCGGCTCCGCTTTTGTTCTTGGCGCCGTATGCCGGTGTGGCGATGGGCGAGTATTTCATGTATAAAGGCCAACACGTGTTAGTGGTCTATGACGATTTATCGAAACAAGCCGCGGCATACCGTGAATTGTCGCTCTTGCTTCGCCGTCCGCCGGGCCGTGAAGCGTATCCGGGGGATATTTTCTACTTGCACTCCCGCCTGCTTGAGCGCGCAGCGAAATTGAGCGATGCCAAAGGCGGCGGTTCCTTGACCGCGCTTCCGTTCGTCGAAACGCAAGCGGGCGATATTTCCGCGTACATTCCGACGAACGTCATCTCGATTACGGACGGGCAAATTTTCTTGCAATCGGACTTGTTCTTCTCCGGCGTCCGCCCAGCGATCAACGCAGGGTTGTCCGTTTCGCGCGTCGGTGGGGCAGCGCAAATCAAAGCGATGAAAAAAGTAGCCGGGACGCTCCGTTTGGACTTGGCCGCTTACCGTGAGCTGGAGGCGTTCGCCCAATTCGGCTCCGACCTCGACAAGGCGACGCAAGCGAAGCTCGCCCGCGGGGCGCGCACGGTCGAAGTGCTGAAGCAAGATTTGCATCAGCCGATTCCGGTCGAAAAACAAGTGTTGATCATCTATGCATTGACGCGCGGCTTTTTGGACGACATTCCGGTTGAAGATGTACGCCGTTTCGAGAAAGAGTTTTACTTGTGGCTCGACCAAAACGGCCAACACTTGCTTGAGCACATCCGCACGACGAAAGATCTTCCGAACGAAGACGATCTCAATAAAGCGATCGAAGCGTTCAAGAAAACGTTTGTCGTTTCACAATAAGGCCGGCGGGGGCATATCGCCCCCTCACGCCTGTTAGAACCCGTGCAGCAAAAAGGTGGTGAAACCTTTGGCATCGTTACGCGATATTAAAACGCGCATCAATGCGACGAAGAAGACAAGCCAAATTACAAAAGCGATGGAAATGGTCTCGACGTCGAAGCTGAACCGAGCGGAGCAAAACGCGAAATCGTTCGTTCCATATATGGAGAAAATTCAAGAAGTCGTGGCCAATGTGGCGCTTGGCGCCGGCGGCGCTTCGCATCCGATGCTCGTTTCGCGCCCGGTGAAAAAAACCGGGTATCTCGTGATCACGTCGGATCGCGGTCTGGCTGGCGCGTACAACAGCAACGTGCTGCGCCTCGTGTACCAAACGATCCAAAAACGCCATGCTTCTCCGGACGAATATGCGATCATCGTCATCGGCCGCGTCGGGTTGAGCTTTTTCCGCAAGCGGAACATGCCGGTCATTCTCGACATCACCCGCTTGCCGGACCAGCCGTCGTTTGCCGATATTAAAGAAATCGCCCGCAAAACGGTTGGGTTATTCGCCGACGGTACGTTTGACGAGCTGTATATGTATTACAACCATTACGTGAGCGCGATCCAGCAAGAGGTGACGGAACGGAAGCTTCTGCCGCTCACTGACTTGGCGGAGAATAAGCAGCGCACGGTGTACGAATTTGAACCGTCGCAAGAAGAAATTTTGGACGTCTTATTGCCGCAGTATGCGGAAAGCCTCATTTACGGCGCATTGCTCGATGCAAAAGCAAGCGAACACGCCGCCCGCATGACGGCGATGAAGAACGCAACGGACAATGCGAACGAGCTCATTCGCACATTGACGCTTTCCTACAACCGCGCTCGCCAAGCGGCGATTACGCAAGAAATTACGGAAATTGTCGCCGGAGCAAACGCCTTGCAATAGGGGACTAGCAAGTTAGGAGGGAAAACGATGACAAGAGGACGCGTTATCCAAGTCATGGGTCCGGTTGTAGACGTCAAGTTTGAGAACGGCCACTTGCCGGCGATCTACAACGCCCTGAAAATTCAACATAAAGCGCGCAACGAAAACGAAGTCGACATCGACTTGACATTGGAAGTCGCCTTGCACCTTGGCGATGATACAGTACGGACGATCGCGATGGCGTCCACAGACGGCCTCATCCGCGGCATGGAAGTCATCGATACCGGTGCACCGATTTCGGTGCCGGTCGGCGAAGTCACGCTTGGCCGCGTGTTCAACGTCTTGGGCGAGCCGATCGACTTGGAAGGCGACATTCCGGCTGACGCCCGCCGCGACCCGATTCACCGTCCGGCGCCAAAATTCGAGGAATTGGCGACGGAAGTCGAAATTTTGGAAACGGGGATTAAAGTCGTTGACTTGCTTGCCCCGTATATTAAAGGCGGAAAAATCGGTTTGTTCGGCGGCGCTGGCGTAGGAAAAACGGTCTTGATTCAAGAGCTGATCCACAACATCGCCCAAGAGCACGGCGGGATTTCCGTCTTTGCTGGCGTCGGCGAACGGACGCGCGAAGGAAACGACTTGTACCATGAGATGAAAGATTCCGGCGTCATCAGCAAAACGGCCATGGTGTTCGGACAAATGAATGAGCCGCCGGGGGCGCGGATGCGCGTCGCCTTGACCGGCTTGACGATGGCCGAATACTTCCGTGATGAACAAGGCCAAGACGTGTTGCTCTTTATCGATAACATCTTCCGTTTCACGCAGGCCGGTTCGGAAGTGTCGGCGCTGTTAGGCCGCATGCCGTCGGCCGTTGGTTACCAACCGACATTGGCGACGGAGATGGGTCAATTGCAAGAGCGGATCACGTCGACGGCGAAAGGATCGATCACCTCGATTCAAGCGATTTACGTCCCGGCCGACGACTATACGGACCCGGCTCCGGCCACGACGTTCTCGCACTTGGATGCGACGACGAACCTGGAGCGGAAGCTCGCGGAGATGGGGATTTATCCGGCCGTTGACCCGCTCGCTTCGACATCGCGTGCGTTGGCGCCGGAAATCGTCGGCGAGGAGCACTACCAAGTCGCCCGCAAAGTGCAGCAAACGCTGCAACGTTATAAAGAATTGCAAGACATCATCGCCATCTTGGGGATGGATGAACTGTCGGATGAAGACAAACTCGTCGTTCATCGCGCCCGCCGCATCCAGTTCTTCTTGTCGCAAAACTTCCACGTGGCGGAGCAGTTCACGGGCCAACCGGGCTCCTACGTGCCGGTGAAAGAAACAGTGCGCGGCTTTAAAGAAATTTTGGAAGGCAAATACGACCATCTTCCGGAAGATGCGTTCCGCTTAGTCGGCCGCATTGAAGAAGTCGTTGAAAAAGCGAAAGCGATGGGTGTCGAAGTGTGACCCGGGATAGGGGGATTGGACAATGAAAACGATCCACGTGAGCGTCGTTACTCCTGATGGCCCGGTGTACGAAGACGATGTTGAGATGGTCAGCGTCAAAGCGAAAAGCGGCGAGCTCGGCATTTTGCCGGGGCACATTCCGCTTGTCGCCCCGCTCGAGATCAGCGCGGCCCGGCTGAAAAAAGGCGGCAAAACGCAATACATTGCCGTCAGCGGCGGCTTTTTGGAAGTCCGCCCGGACAAAGTGACGATTTTGGCTCAAGCTGCTGAACGGGCGGAGGACATTGACGTCCTCCGCGCCAAAGCGGCGAAAGAGCGGGCGGAGCGCCGCCTGCAAAGCCAGCAGGATGACATCGACTTCAAACGGGCCGAACTGGCGTTAAAACGCGCCATGAACCGTTTGAGTGTTGCGGAAATGAAGTAAAAAGCAGGGGAAAACTCCCCTGCTTTTTTTGATGAAAACAGAAGAATCGTCCGTCAAGGAGAGAGGCAAACGCTCTCTCTTTTTTCGTTCCTCGCATTCCGTCGTTTCAACAAAGATGAAGCGCTTACATGAATGGATACAGTGTTGACAGTGTTAACTTGAAGTTTTGCTGACACGGCTGGATATAAATGTTATAATGAAATCGAAGGAATTATTGAAAAATTTCATCATTAACACCATACGTATGTAGTAAACCGGAAGGGGGCGAGCTGATTGAGCAACATCTATGCAAACAGTTATTTGATCATCTTCGTCTTCCTTTGCCTCGGTGTGTTGCTGCCGATCGGGGCGCTCACGGCCGGGCGGTGGCTGCGGCCGCACGTGCCGAGTGATGCAAAGGCGACAACGTATGAAAGCGGTAACAATCCCTTTCACGACTCGCGCGTTCAGTTCCAAGTTCGGTACTACCTATTTGCCTTGCTGTTTGTCATTTTCGATATCGAGACGGTGTTTTTGTACCCGTGGGCTGTTGTCTATGACCAACTCGGTTTGTTCGCGTTGGTGGAAATGATCATTTTCATCGTTTTGCTTGCCATTGGCCTTATCTATGCTTGGAAAAAGAAGGTGTTACGATGGATGTGAAATGGGAGGGTTTTTCTGGCGTCGAAATGGAAGAAGTGAAGCGAAACGTCTTTTTGACGACGTTGGAACAGTTGAAAGGATGGGCCCGAAGCAGTTCGCTTTGGCCGTTGACGTTCGGCCTTGCCTGTTGCGCTATCGAGATGATGGCGGTCGGCGGCGCCCATTACGACCTCGACCGGTTCGGTTCGTTTTTCCGCGCCTCGCCGCGGCAGGCGGACGTCATGATTGTCTCGGGCACGGTGACGAAAAAAATGGCGCCGCTCTTGCGCCGGTTGTATGACCAAATGCCCGAACCGAAATGGGTCATCGCCATGGGTTCGTGTGCGACAGCCGGCGGCCCGTACGTCAAATCGTACAGCGTCGTCAAAGGCGTCGACCAAATTGTCCCGGTGGACGTGTACATACCAGGCTGTCCGCCGAACCCGGCAGCGCTCATCTACGGTATTCATAAATTAAAAGAAAAAATCCGACTGGAAGCCAAAACGGGGAAGAAGGTGCTGTAACCGATGGATGAAGAAAAAGATTTGGCCCAGCGAAAAAAAGAAGCCGCTGAGCGGGCAAAACAGCTGGCGCGCGAACGGCTCGCGGCTAGGCAGGCAGATGAACAGGCCAAGTCAGCCGCCGAAACGGGCAGTTTGAAAACGCCCCCGAATTCGAATGGCAGCCAGCTCGAAACAACGAAGGGAGAGGCAACGGAACCGGCATCGGCCGACGATCTTGCATTGGCGAAAAAACGAGCAGCCGAGGAAGCGCGGGCGAGGGCCGCCGAACTGCGAAGACAGCGGGAAGCAGCCGCGACAGGCGGCGCGACCGAAGGCGACCTCGAGGCGGCGAAGAGAAAGGCGGCGGAGGAAGCGCGGGCGAGGGCGGCGGAACTGCGGAGACAGCGCGAGGCCGCTGCGTCTGGTGCGGCGACCGAAGGCGACCTCGAGGCGGCGAAGAGAAAGGCGGCGGAGGAAGCGCGGGCGAAGGCGGCGGAACTGCGGAGACAGCGCGAGGCGGCGGAAAGCGGTGCGGAGGATGATCTTGAGTTGGCGAAGAAAAAGGCAGCTGTGGCCGCGAAGGCGAGAGCTGCTGCATTAGCCAAACAAAAAGCCGCTGAAGCGTCGGGCGACGATGACGAGCTAGCCAAGCAAAAAGCGGCCGCCGCGGCGAAAGCGAAAGCTGCGGCCGCGGCAAAAGCGCGGGCGGCGGCCTTGGCGAAGCAACAAGGCGGCGCTGGCGATGAGGGGGCGAAACAAAAAGCGGCAGCGGCCGCCCGGGCGAAGGCCGAAGAAACTGACGGAGGAACCGGACGGTATGCCGCTCCGTCGCCGAACGATCCGCTGCTTGAGAAATATGTCCGCATCATTCATGAGCATCTCGGTTCGGACGTGTTCGAGGATGCATACATCAACCGGCTGGCGAAAGATGTGCCGACGCTTGTCGTGAAAAAAGAGGCGTACTACAAAGTCGCCGAGTTGTTGAAAGGCCATGAACAGCTTCGGTTTGATTATTTATCCGAGCTGCACGGCACCGATTTTCAAACGCATATGGAAGTGTACGTCCATTTGTATTCCTATCCAAACCGGCAGCCGGTGGCGCTGAAAGTCAAAATCGAGCGCGACAACCCGGAAGTCGATTCGCTCGTTCCGCTTTGGCCGGGGGCGAACTGGCCGGAGTGCGAAGCGTACGATTTGCTTGGCATCCGTTTCCGCGGCCACCCGAACTTAATCCGCATCTTCCTCGGCGAACAATGGGTCGGGCATCCGTTGCGCAAAGATTACGAGCCGTATGATGCGGAGGTGTAGATGATGCTGCGCACAGAAGAAATGATTTTAAACGTCGGCCCTCAACACCCGAGCACGCACGGGGTGTTCCGCCTCATTTTAAAAATTGACGGCGAGATCATTCAAGAAGCGACACCGGTCATCGGCTATTTGCATCGCGGAACGGAGAAAATTGCCGAAGGGCTGCAATATACGCAAATCATCCCGTACACCGACCGGATGGACTATTTATCAGCGATGACGAACAACTATGTGCTTTGCCATGCGGTCGAAACGATGATGGGCATTGAAGTGCCGGAGCGGGCCGAATATTTGCGCGTTCTCGCCATGGAGCTTGGGCGGATCGCCAGCCACCTTGTCTGGTGGGGGACGTACTTGCTTGACCTTGGCGCGACGAGCCCGTTTTTGTACGCGTTCCGCGAACGCGAAATGATTATTAATCTATTAAATGAGCTGTCTGGAGCGCGGTTGACGTTCAACTATATGCGCATCGGCGGGGTCAAATGGGATGCGCCGGACGGTTGGATTGACAAAGTGAAGCAGTTCGTTCCGTACATGCGGGAGAAACTTCACGGCTATCATGAGCTTGTCACCGGCAATGAAATTTTCCGCCAGCGCGTCACCGGCGTCGGGCGGTATACGAAAGAAGAGGCGATCAGCTATTCGCTGAGCGGCGTCAACTTGCGGTCGACCGGCGTCAAATGGGATTTGCGCAAAGATGAACCGTATTCGATCTATGACCGCTTTGATTTTGACGTGCCGGTGCGCGAGGGCGGCGATTGCCTCGCCCGCTATGAATGCCGGATGGCGGAAATCGAACAGTCGCTCCGCATCATCGAGCAGGCGTGCGAGCAATTTCCGCCTGAGGGGCCGATCATGGGAAAAGTGCCCCGCATCATTAAAGCGCCGCCGGGTGAGACATTTGTCCGCATCGAAGCGCCGCGCGGCGAGATCGGCTGCTATATTGCGAGCGACGGCAAAAAAGAGCCGTACCGCCTCAAATTCCGGCGCCCATCGTTTTACAACTTGCAAATACTCCCGAAGCTGCTCAAAGGGGAAAACTTGGCCAATGTCATCGCCATTCTTGGGTCGATTGACATTGTGCTTGGGGAGGTCGACGGATGATGGAACAATGGCTTGAATCCACGCCTGGCTGGTCGAACATCGCCCTGTTTTTCGGGCTTGGGGCGCTGCTTTTGGCGGTTGTGCTCGCCTTTGTCACATACGGCATTTTGGCCGAACGGAAAGTGATGGGGTTTATGCAAGGGCGCATCGGCCCGAACCAAGTCGGCGGCCGCTTCGGACTGCTGCAAACCGTTGCCGATGTGTTGAAGCTGCTTTTGAAAGAGGATACGATCCCGAAAGCGGCCGACCGTCCGCTCTACGTGCTGGCGCCGATCATCGCCTTTGTGCCGTCGTTTATGGTGTTGGCGGTATTGCCGTTTACCGATGCGTTCCGGTTCGCCGATATTGGCGTCGGCCTTCTGTATTATATCGCTGTCTCCGGCTTGACGACCGTCGGCGTTGTCGCCGGCGGCTGGGCGTCAAACAACAAATACGCTCTGCTTGGCGGCATGCGGGCAGCCGCGCAAATGATTTCCTATGAGATTCCGCTCGTCATGTCAGCGCTTGGCGTCGTGCTTTTGGCTGGAAGCATGAATTTAGTCGACATCGTTGCGGCGCAAAAAGACGTCTGGTTCATTTTCGCCCAGCCGTTGGCGTTTTTGATTTTCCTCATTGCCGCGGTGGCCGAGTTGAACCGGACGCCGTTTGACTTGCCGGAGGCGGAGTCCGAGTTGGTCGCCGGCTTTCATGTCGAATATTCCGGATTCCGTTGGGCGTTCTTTATGCTCGCCGAGTATGTGTATTTGTTCGCCATGGCGGCGCTTGTGACGATTTTGTTTCTCGGCGGCTGGCATCCGGTCGCCTTTCTCGGCTGGATTCCTGGCGCGGTCTGGTTTGCGCTGAAGTTTTGTGCGGTTGTTTTCGTCCTCATTTGGTTTCGCGCCACATTTCCGCGCGTGCGCGCCGACCAGCTGATGGAGTTCGCCTGGAAAGTGCTGCTTCCGCTTTCGCTCGTCAACATTGTGCTGACGGCGGTCGTTAAAGCGTGGTTTTTCTAAAAAAGCCGGTGATTTAGTGAAAAGTCGCGAAAAACGGACTTTTCTCAAATTGAGAAGTCCTGTAAAATCAACGTCTCTCTTTCAACCAAAAGCAACGGATTCGGCGAAATCGGTCGTTTTTCGCCAGTCCTCTAAAGAAACAAAGTAACTTGTCTTGCCAGGAAGGGGGCAGCCGCCCATGAGCATGGCCTCCTCCTTCGGGCAGAGGTCGTGTCGGAACGCCACTTTTCCCATGAGAGGGGTAGACGGATGATAGGGTTGATGAAAGGATTGGCGTATACGTTAAAAGAGTTGACGCGCGAAAAAGTGACGTACGATTACCCGCACGAACCGCTCCCGCTCCCGGATCGGTTTCGGGGCATCCAGAAATTTTATCCCGAAAAATGCATCGTGTGCAACCAGTGTGTCAACATTTGCCCGACCGAATGCATCCAGCTGACCGGGAAAAAACATCCCGATCCGACGAAAAAAGGGAAAGTGATTGAGACGTACAACATCAACTTTGAAATTTGCATTTTATGTGATTTGTGCACGGAAGTATGCCCAACGGAAGCGATTGTCATGACGAACAACTTTGAGCTCGCGGAATACAGCCGCGACGCTCTGTATAAAGATTTGGCCTGGCTTGATGAAAACGATACGAACATAAGAAGGGAGAATAAGCCGTGAGCGGAACGGACATCGCCTTTTTCTTGCTCGCCCTCACGGCGATTGCCGGGGGAGTGACGATGCTCCAGCTGACGAACGTCGTCCATATGGTCATCGCCCTCGTCATGACATTTTTGGGCATTGCCGGGCTGTACGTGCTGTTGTCCGCCGAATTTGTCGCTGTTGTGCAAGTGCTCATCTATTCCGGAGCCATCACGATCATCATGCTGTTTGCGATCATGCTGACGCGCCATCACACAGACGAAAGGGAGCGCCAAACCACCGGCGGCGTCTGGCATAAAGCGGTTGCCGCCCTCTCCGTCATCGCCTTCGGCCTTGCCGTCTACTTCGGCATCCGCCAGCTCGACTTCGGCGCTGACGGCAGCGCGCTGGCGGGCGACAACGCTAAGGCGATCGGCAAGTTGCTTTACTCGTATTATACGATTCCGTTTGAAATCGTGTCTGTCATTTTGCTTGTCGCCTTAATTGGCGCGATCGTGTTGGCGAAAAAAGACGGCAAGGGGGCGGAAGACGAATGACATTATCGGCCTATTTAGCGTTGGCGCTGATCTTGTTTTGCATCGGGCTGTACGGGGCGCTCACGAAGAGGAATACGGTCATTGTGCTCATCTGCATTGAGCTGATGTTAAATGCGGTTAACATCAATTTCGTCGCGTTTGCCAAATACGGCGCCCATCCCAGCGTTCACGGGCATGTGTTCGCGCTGTTTGCGATCGCCGTGGCGGCGGCGGAAGCAGCCGTCGGCTTAGCTGCGCTCATCGCTTTTTACCGCAGCCGGAAGACGGTTCAAGTCGATGAAGCCAATTCGTTGAAACATTAGAGAAGGGGATGGGAACGATGATGAACCTAGCTTGGGTTGTGCCGCTGTTCCCGCTTGGTTCGTTCATTCTGTTGCTGCTGTTCGGACGGAGATGGAAACAGGCAAGCGCCTATGTCGGCATCGCCGCGGCGTTCTTGTCGCTGCTTTTGGCGCTCGCGGTGCTTGTGGACCGCCTCGGCGGGTCGACGTATGAGGCAAACTGGACATGGATGACGATAGGCGGCGTGACGTTGACGGTCGGGATTTCCGCCACCGCCCTAAACGCTTGGATGCTCGTCGTCGTCGCACTCGTCAGCTGGCTCGTCCATGTGTATTCGCAAGGGTACATGGCTGGCGATGAACGGTTTTCCACCTTTTACGCGTATTTGGGCCTGTTTACGTTTGCGATGCTCGGTCTTGTGCTGTCGCCGAATTTGCTGCAGGCGTACATCTTTTGGGAGCTCGTCGGGCTTGGATCGTTTTTGCTGATCGGTTTTTACTTCTATAAGGAAGAAGCAAAAGCGGCGGCGAAAAAAGCGTTCATCATGACGCGCATCGGCGACGTTGGCTTTTTCATCGGCATGATGTTGCTCTTTTGGCAAACGCACAGCTTTGATTACGACGACATTTTCCGCGCCGTCGGCGACGGGACGCTGTCGCCGGGGATGACGACGCTCGCGGCGATCTTGATTTTCATCGGCGCCATCGGCAAATCGGGGCAATTTCCGCTCCATACATGGCTTCCAGACGCGATGGAAGGCCCGACGCCGGTGTCGGCGCTCATCCATGCTGCGACGATGGTGGCGGCCGGTGTGTACCTTGTGGCGGCATTGTTTCCGCTGTATGAGGCAAGCCATGCAGCCATGATGACTGTGGCGACGATCGGCGGGGTGACGGCGATTTTCGCCGCGACGATCGGCTTGGTGCAGACGGACATTAAGCGCGTCCTCGCGTATTCGACGATCAGCCAGCTCGGTTATATGATGTTGGCGCTTGGCGCCGGCAGCTATGTCGCGGCCATCTTCCATTTGACGACGCATGCGTTCTTTAAAGCGCTCCTCTTTTTGGCCGCCGGGAGCGTCATTCATGCCGTCCGTACGCAAAACATCGAGGAAATGGGCGGGCTTTGGCGGCGGCTGCCATGGACCGCGCCGCTATTCCTCATTGGGGCGCTGTCGATCAGCGGGGTTCCGCTATTCGCCGGCTTTTTCAGCAAGGACGAAATTTTGGCCGCCGCCTGGACGAACGGGCCGCGCCTCCTCTTTTGGCTCGCGGTCGCTGCCGCGCTGTTGACGTCGTTTTATATGTTCCGGCTCTTTTTCCTCGTCTTTGCCGGCAAAGCGCGGCATCATGAGGATGCTCATGAAGCGCCAGCCTCGATGGTGGCGCCAATGCTTGTGCTCGGCGTGCTGTCGATTGCATCCGGATACATGCAAACGCCATGGTTTGGCTCGTTCCTTGGCGAATGGTTGACGGATGGAGCGTATCGTCATGAAGCGGCGCCGGGATGGATCGCTGTTTTGGCGACGATCGTGTCGTTTGCAGGGATTTTTCTCGCTTGGCTGATGTACGGGGCGCAGAAAATGCCGCGCGATTGGCTGTCCGCGCGTGTTCCGTATGTTGATGAGCTGCTGCGCCGTCATTACTACATCGATGACATTTACCGTTTGACGGTCGTGTCGCTTGTGTCATGGATCAGCCGCCTGTTGACGTATGTCGACCGCTTCCTTGTTGAAGGGCTCGCCCGGCTTGCCGCCGGCATTGTCGGCGCGGCCGCCTCGGCTGGGTCGCGCGGGCAAAACGGGCAGGCGCAGACGTATGGGGCGGTGACGGTGGCCGGATTGGCGATTTTGGTCGTCATTTTCGCCTTAACAGGGGGGTACTGGCTATGATGTTTTTATCGCTGCTCGTCTTTTCGCCGCTGTTAGGCATCGTGTTGCTGATGTTTGTCCGCAAAACGGATGAACGAATGATTCAATGGCTCGGAACGGCTACCACCGTACCGCCGCTCATTTTGGCGTTGTTTGCTTTCATTCAGTCCGGGCGCGGGTTTCGCCTCGAGCGGCTCGACGAAGCGCGGGACTGGGTGCGGCTTACTGACCTGCCATTTTTGACGGACGCGGCGTATGTGATCCGCTATGAGCTCGGCATCGATGGGCTGTCGCTTGTCTTTATCGTTCTGACCGCG
The DNA here is from genome assembly GCF_001610955.1 of Geobacillus thermoleovorans. Lineage (GTDB taxonomy): Bacteria > Bacillota > Bacilli > Bacillales > Anoxybacillaceae > Geobacillus > Geobacillus thermoleovorans. The sequence goes on along the minus strand of NZ_CP014335.1, from coordinate 3,261,533 downwards.
GTGTTGGCGACGTTGGCCGCTTTGGCGTCGATGCTTGTCAAAACGGAGAAAAAAGGGTATTTTCTCTGGCTGCTGGCGCTTGAGATTGGCATGCTCGGCGTATTTTCCGCCGCCAATTTCGTTTGGTTTTTCCTCTTCTTAGAAGTGACGTTGGTCGCTATGTTTTTGCTTGTCGGCAAGTGGGGCGGGTTTGAGCGCGAGCGGGCGGCGTACAGCTACTTGTTGTACAACGGGCTCGGCTCGGCTTTGTTGCTTGTTGTGATCGCGGTGCTGCTTGCCCGAACTGGAACAGCGAACTTTGCCTTGCTTCATGAAATGTTACATAATCCAGCGGCGGAAGGGCAACTGATTGCGCCGTTGACGGAGGAAGGGAGTCGCTGGCTGCTCGGCGGGCTGTTGTTGGCATTTGCCGTCAAGCTGCCGGCTGTTCCGTTCCACCGCTGGCTCATCCGCGTCCACGTCGAAGCGCCGCCGCCGGTGGTGATGCTTCATGCCGGGGTGTTGCTGAAAATCGCAGCGTATGGGATGATTCGCTTCGGGGTCGGCTTGTTTCCGGATGAGTTCCGCTCGTTTGCCGGCGTTCTCGCTCTATTTGGCGTCATCAACGTGCTGTACGGCGCGCTGTTGGCGCTTCGCCAGCGCGAATTGAAGCGCGTGCTCGCCTACTCGAGCGTGTCGCATATGGGGGTCGTGCTCATCGGACTCGGTGCGTTGAATGAGGCCGGCATTCAAGGAGCGGTCTTTCAATCGGTGGCTCACGGACTCATCTCGGCCTTGTCGTTTTTGCTTGTCGGCGTGCTCGCTCATCGAATGGGAACAACGGACATCAACCGGCTTGGTGGACTGACGAAAGCGATGCCGCTCTTTTCCGGGTATTTGCTCACAGCGGCGCTCGCCTTGCTCGGTCTGCCGGGGCTGGCGGGATTTGTCGGTGAATTCACGTCGTTTCTCGGGCTGTTTCAAACGAAGCCGGCCCTTGCCGCCGTGGGTGCGCTTGGATTGATCTTCGCCGCTGTCTATTCGCTGAAAGCCGTCCTTGATATCACGTTCGGCCGCCCCCGCGACCGGCGGGAAGCGGTCATGGGCTGGCGTGAGCCGCAAGCATCTGCGGCAAGCCTAGGTGAACCGCAAGGGGGCGTCGTTGACTTGCAAGGAAAAGAAGCTGTGCCGGCGTTCATCCTCGTCGCGTTGATCGTGGCCGTCGGCGTCTATCCACAGCTATTGGCCGCGCCGCTTACGGCCGTCGTCAAGACGATGATGAACGGGCTAGGGGGTTGATCACATGAACGATGTATGGCAATCCGATTGGAGCATGATGGCGCCCGAATGGATCGTCCTCGCGGCCGCCATAGCGCTGTTGGTGATTGACTTGGCGCTGCCGAGTGATCGAAGCCGCCGGCCGCTTGCTTGGGGCGCCGCGGCGGCGGCGGCGCTCGCCATGATCGCGACAGCGGCGATGATCCCGGCCGGGTCGGCATCGATTTTGCATGATACGTTCCGGCTCGATGCGTTCGCCAAAGCGTTCAAGTTCATTTTGCTGGCTGGCGGAGCGCTCGCTCTGCTTTTAGTGGCCGAATGGGCGCCGAAAGAAGGCAGTCCGCACCGCGGCGAATTTGTCTATATGATGTTGTTTGCGCTGCTTGGGGCGATGATGATGGCGTCTAGCGGCGATTTGCTTACATTATTTGTCAGCCTTGAGCTGCTTTCGGTGTCGTCCTACATTTTGGCCGGTTTGCGCAAAACGGCGCCGGCATCGAACGAGGCGGCGCTCAAATACGTCATCAATGGCGGCATCGCCACCGCCATCATGCTGTTTGGCATGAGTTATGTGTTCGGCTTGACCGGAACGACGAATCTCGGCGGCATCGCGCGCCGCTTGCAGGAGACGAACGAGCCGTACATGCTTGCTTTGGCGTTTCTGCTTTTGCTCATCGGCGTTTCGTTTAAGCTGGCGACTGTTCCGTTTCATATGTGGGCGCCGGACGTGTACGAAGGAGCGCCCGTTCCAGCGACCGCGTTTTTTGCCGTCGTGTCGAAAACGGCCGGCTTTGCCCTTCTTCTCCGTTTGCTGGTGACGATCTTTGCCGCGGCGTCGTCTGAAGGGCGTGACCCATCATCGCTTCTTTTGTCGATGCAGCCGATCATCACCGTGTTAGCTGGATTGACGATGATCATCGGCAGCGTCGTGGCGCTTCGGCAGCGGAGTTTAAAGCGGCTGCTCGCCTACTCAGGCATCGCCCACGCCGGCTACTTGCTCGCGGGGTTTGCCGCGATGTCATGGGCGATGATCGATTCGCTCTGGATGTATTTGCTCGTCTATACGTTGATGAACATCGGGGCGTTTGCCATTATTGCCCATATTGTCAATGAAACCGGATCCGATGATTTGGATGGGCTCGCCGGCTTATATCGGCACCGCCCATTTCTGGCTGCGGCGTTCGGGCTGTTTTTGCTCTCGCTCGCCGGCATCCCAGGAACAGCTGGCTTTATCGCCAAGCTGCATATTTTCATCGGCCTTGTCGTCACAGAGCCGGGCCATTATGTGCTCGCCGCCGTGATGGCGATCACGACCGTCATCTCGTACGTGTATTATTTCAATTTGATCGTCCAGCTCTTTTTCCGCCCGACGTTCACCGCGCCGCTTGGCCGGCTGCCGGCCGGGCTGTCGACCGCCGTCGTTCTTTGCGCGCTTGGAACGTTGGCGATCGGCTGGGCGCCGGGGCTTGCTTACGATATGCTTGCCCAGTTTGGGCATTTTGGCGATTTTTTGCCGTAACGGTAGAATAAAGGGAGAGGGAGAATGCCTCTCCTCTTTTTTTGCGCCGCCGGCTTCGTTTGGAAAGGAGGGGATGCGCTGCGTGCTTTGCGCAGGAAAGCTCCATCGAGCAATGTTTGCTTTCCACCTAGCATGAAAGTTTCAAGGCCTGCGCATTTTCATAGAAAGAGGGGAATGCTCATCCCGCTGGCTTTGTTTCGGGACGAGGAGCACCTTGGATGTGCGGCCGGTGCTGTTTCGGGGGAGAAGAGCTTGTCATGCGACGCTTAATCTGTTTTCGAAACGCATGAAGTGCTTTGGCTGCACGCCGCGTTCCGAAAAAGAGGAAATGCTTCGTATGCGCCGTTTCACATATGCTTGAGAAAGAGGTGAAACTTGATGATGCCGGTCATCGGCCAACAAGCGTTGATTTCGATTATCGTTCATTTGGCGTTTCTAGCGGTGACGTGGTGGACGCTGCAGGCGGTGCGGCTCGAGGTGCTGCTTCGGCCGAACCGCGTCGTCCAAGGGCGGCTGCTGTACATTTTATTGACGATTGCCATCGGCTCGACGGTGGCGAACTTTTTCCTTGACTATTGGGCTTGGTCAACCGATTTGCCGTATTTGTTCCGCGAATAGGGAGGCCCGGGGCGCCGTGGTGCTTCGGCTCCCCCTCCAACTGTCCGCTTGCCCCGCCCTCTGTCCGGCCGATCCGTTCTTGCCGCCGCCTCTTTGCTCCCCGTCCCGTCCCCTTCTTCCATGGATTCTCGGCTGTTTGCCCTCCGCTTTGATGTTTATTTATGAAAGCGATTTCAAAAATCGCCGGTTGTCGATTTTTTTGACGTATGTTCCCTTGCCCGGTGGCAACAATAACAAGTAAGGAGAGGAAGGGAACGAAGATGAGAAAAAATCCAATCTGTTGGCTGATGGCGCTGGCCGCCGCGGTCTTGTTGTTGGCCGCAGGGCAATACCGGACGGAAGGCGCGCGGGGGAACGAATGGTCCGAACCGTTGGAAATGATGGCGCACACATTGGCGCAACACGGTGCCTCGCTCGGCCGCTGGGTCGTGTACACAAGAGAGTATGCCCACGATATTCAAAATGATGCGGACTTTTTCAAAAAAATGGCGGAGTTCAAACAAACATACCGCTCCTTCCGCTGGACGTTCCACCAAACTAGCCATTGGCAAAAAGTGATCGGCACGAATGAACATTCCTTTTTTCGTGAACAAATCCAGCTCGTGATGACCGTCACAAATGGAACGCCGCAAACGTATATCCTCTATGAAGCGACCGGCCCAACGTGGAGCCAAGCTGGGTGGAAAGAAGCAGCACAGCACATTCAAAAAACGACGAACGGACTATTTGTGAATCACTCTACATTTTTCGCTTGTATTGAAGGCGAGTTCAGTGGTAATATGGAAGGTGGTTTGTTCGATCAAGCTTCTCAATTGCTTCGCGATTTTCAAGCGACGCCTGTCGAGTGGCTGCGGGAAGAGTCACTCGTTTCCCTGTCTGCATATACTGGGCAGTGGAAGAACGTTCTCCCGGCCGCCAATCATCAGCCGATCAACCTGCAACTCGCCTTGAGAGAAAAATTGGGCGGCAAGACGCGCGTCGTTGCTGGAACCCCAATCATTACCATTGAATACTAATATAGAGAAATTGGACGCGGAGGGGAATACCTTGGAAAAGATCATCGTCCGTGGCGGAAACCGGTTGAGCGGCACCGTCAAAGTGGAAGGCGCAAAAAATGCCGTTTTGCCTGTCATCGCTGCCACTTTATTGGCTACGAAAGGAACAAGTACGATTCATGATGTGCCTGCTCTTTCCGATGTATATACAATCAGTGAAGTGCTCCGCTATTTAGGCGCCGATGTGCACATTGCCGACGAGACGGTCACCGTCGATGCCACCGGTCCGTTGACGGTGGAAGCGCCGTTTGAATATGTGCGAAAAATGCGCGCGTCGGTGCTTGTCATGGGGCCGCTGTTGGCGCGCAACGGCCGAGCCCGCGTGGCGCTGCCGGGCGGCTGTGCCATTGGCTCGCGCCCGATCGATCAACATTTAAAAGGATTTGAAGCGATGGGCGCGTCTGTGAAAGTCGGCAATGGCTTTATCGATGCGGAAGTGAACGGACGGCTCCGCGGCGCCAAAATTTATTTGGACTTTCCAAGCGTCGGGGCGACGGAAAACATTATGATGGCCGCCGTGCTCGCGGAAGGCACGACTGTGATCGAAAACTGTGCGAAAGAGCCGGAAATCGTCGATTTGGCGAACTTTTTGAACGCGATGGGCGCCAAAGTGCGCGGCGCCGGCACCGGAACGATTCGAATCGAGGGAGTTGACGAGCTCGTCGGCACAACGCATACGGTCATTCCGGACCGCATCGAAGCCGGCACGTTTATGGTGGCGGCGGCAATCACCGGCGGCAATGTCCTCGTGCAAGGAGCCGTTCCGGAACATTTAGGCTCGCTGATCGCTAAACTCGAAGAAATGGGCGTGACCGTCATTGAAGAGGAAAGCGGCTTGCGTGTCATCGGTCCGGAAAAGCTGAAAGCCGTCGACATTAAAACGATGCCATATCCGGGCTTTCCGACCGACATGCAGTCGCAAATGATGGCTCTCTTGTTGAAAGCGGAAGGCACGAGCATGATCACCGAGACGGTGTTTGAAAATCGCTTTATGCATGTGGAGGAATTCCGGCGCATGAACGCCGATATTAAAATTGAAGGGCGTTCCGTCATTATCAATGGCCCGTGCCAGCTGCAAGGCGCCGAAGTGGCGGCCACCGATTTGCGCGCAGCGGCGGCGTTGATTTTGGCTGGACTCGCGGCGGACGGCTACACGCGCGTGACCGAGCTTCGTCATCTCGACCGCGGGTATGTCCGCTTCCACGAAAAGTTGGCTGCGCTTGGGGCCGACATTGAACGCGTCCGCGAAGAAACAGAACAATTCGACCAAATTCAAACGATCCAATGGAACGGATAAAGAGCGAAAAACGACCGTGAACTGCCTTCGAGCAGGGAATGGTCGTTTTTTCTTGGAACACGGGCGACCGTCGAAGGACGGTAAAAAACAACCGTTCGTTCCTAACGGTCTGTTTTGAAGCTCAGAGAAAGACCGTCTGTATGAAATTTCTCCATAAGCTTGATCGCATCGCGCGAAGCAAGTCGCGACGGTGGTGAAACATGTGCTTTCGAGAACCCCCTTGTTCCATCGCCCCTATTCAGTCACCGACTTTTTTCAACGGCTTCATGTTTAGCAGGCTGGCGATTTAAGGGGAAATGCTGTTCTCCAACAGTGTTTCTCAAATGGAAAAACCTTGCAACACCATAGCGTCATTCCTTGCGATTTCTCACAAACTGAGCGAATCCGTTGTTTTTCACCAGCCTTTTAGGCGGAGTGCGAAACGCGCTCATGAAGGTTTTGGCTGGAAAGAAAACTGTCATATATACTTGTCCGAGCCCATAACTATAGTAACGAACCGAAGCCAACGCAGGCATTCATTCGCGATGTCCGCTTGTGCTTGGAAAATGCATATTGGGGGCTCGGCTATGGTGAAACGACTGAAACCGGTGATGGCGCTCGCTCTCTCGCTGTTTGTCGCCATCCTCGTCATTCCGACGGCGCTCGTTCTTCCATTTTATGACGGGAAGGTGGCCAAATTGGCCGAACAACTGCACAAGCAAGAACAAGTCCAACGGTCGCAGGCAGCCGAAGGGCCGTCCATCGACGTGGCGGTCTATCGAAGCAAAGAACAACGCGTCGAACATATTCCCCTCGAGCAATACGTCATCGGCGTCGTTGCGGCGGAAATGCCGGCCGAATTTGAACTCGAGGCATTAAAGGCGCAAGCGTTGACGGCAAGAACGTACATCGTGAAGCAATTGCTCGCCAACCAGCCGTTTCGCCTGCCAAAAGGAGCGAATGTGACCGACACGGTGGCTCATCAAGTCTATTACAGCGATGACGAACTGCGAAAACTATGGGGCAGCGACTACGATTGGAAAATGAAAAAAGTGACAAAAGCGGTGATGGACACGCAAGGGCAAATTTTGACATACAACAATGAGCCGATCGAGGCGCTGTTTTTTTCGACAAGCAACGGCTATACGGAAAATTCGGAAGCCTATTGGCAAAGCGATTTTCCGTATTTAAAAAGCGTCGCCAGCCCATGGGACAAACAATCCCCGAAGTTTTACCAGAGAAAAACGATGTCGGTGGCGGAATTCGAGCGAAGACTGGGGGTCCAACTGCCCGCTGACGGCTCCGTCGGCGTCATTGTATCGCGCACTCCCGGCCGCCGCGTCGGCGAAGTGAAGATTGGCGGCAAGACGTTTACGGGCCGCGATGTGCGCGAACGGCTCGGGTTGCCGTCGAGTGATTTCACCTGGGTGCGCAACGGAGATGACATCATCATTACGACGAAAGGCTACGGCCATGGCGTCGGCATGAGTCAATACGGAGCCAACTTTATGGCCAAAGAAGGGAAAACGTACGCTGACATCGTCAAATATTATTACCGCGGCGTTCATATTTCGTCGGCGACGGCGTTTTTAAACAAATTGACCGCGAAAAACGGATGAACCGGGGTTCTGCCGCCCCGGTTTTCTGTCAAATGTTCGGGGCAAACGGCAGGGAGACGCCCCTCGCCATGCGCCCCTCATTTTTTTGCATAAAATCTAGTCGAATGTCAAAAAATAAGTGAAAAAATTATTTTCTATGTGTATATCTTTTCCTCTTTCTGTTCAAAATGGTTGCTGAGGTGATGAACATGAGAGAGGAACAAAAACAATCGTCGCTGAAGCGTCTGTTCCGCAAACGTTGGGTATTTCCGGCGATCTATTTATCGTCTGCCGCATTAATCGTCGCTGGTGCGCTTTGGTTCCAATTGGGCAAAGAGGAGAATACGGGCAGAGACAACGTGGCGAAAAACGGCACCGCCCAGCAAGAAAATCCGGCTGTTCCGGTCAATGAAACGGTCGAAACGATTGCGATGCCGGTGCTTGATCCAAATGCGGTGCAAGTGAAAACGCCATTCTACGATGACAAAGCATCGGAAGCAGAACAGGAAGCAGCCCTCGTCTTTTATGATCATACGTACCACCCGAACCAAGGCATCGATCTTGTGCGCCAAGACGGCAAAACGTTTGATGTCACCGCTTCCTTAAGCGGCACGGTGACGAAAGCGGAAAAAGACCCGATTTTGGGCTATGTTGTCGAAATCAATCATGAACAAGGGGTCACGACCGTCTATCAATCGCTCGCTGATGTGAAAGTCGAAGCCGGCGACACGGTGAAACAAGGTGAAGTGATCGGCAAGGCAGGGCAAAGCGAATTCAACAAAGAAGCCGGCATCCACGTCCACTTTGAAATTCGCAAAGACGGCCGGGCGGTCAACCCGATCGACTATGTCGACAAACCGTTGACGGCTTTGACTGACAAAGCGGAAGACAAAACGGGAACCGATCGCGCCGCCACGAGCAAAGAAAAAGAATTGATTCCAAGTGACGAAACAGCGCCGACAGACGAAAACCCAGCGAATGAACAACCATCGGCTGACGACCATTCGACGACGCCAAGCGACAACCATCAAGACGAAAACAACGATGCTTCATCCTACAAAACGCCAGACGCCTCGATCGGCATGGCAAGAGCGTAATCGACAAGGCGTCGAGCAAGAGGAAACGAAAAACGCGACGAAAAGGCCTGTCCGTTTGCCAAGACAAGCGGGCGGGTCTTTTTTCATCGTCGTTCCACGAGACTTTTGCACCGCAGGGGCTGCGGACGGGGATTGAAAAAGCTTTTAACCTCATGCTAGAGCCGTTATAATGATAGAAAAATGGATGCTAGGCGGGTGACAAGGCGATGAAACTAGATGACATCGACCGCAAAATTCTTGAACTGTTGATTGAAGATGGCCGCATGTCGTACGTCGACATCGGCAAAAAGCTGAACCTTTCGCGCGTCGCCGTCCGCGAGCGGGTCAATCAGCTCGTCAAGCACGGTGTGATTGAAAAGTTCACCGTTGTCATCAATTCAGAGAAATTCGGCAAGCAAGTTTCAGCGTTTTTCGAGGTCGACTGTGAACCAGCGTATTTGGTCGAAGTAGCGCAAAAGCTGGCCGAAAACCCGAATGTAGCGAGCTGCTACCAAATGACAGGCCCGAGCACACTCCATATGCATGTCCTCGTTGAAGATTTTGCCGCCCTTGAAAAATTCATCAATAACGAGTTGTACGCGTTGGAAGGCATTACGAGAGTTGAAAGCCATATTTTGCTTCGCCGCTTTAAGAGTCGGACGGGGTTGAAGTTGTAGCCGCCGCCTCTGGTAGGGCCGTGAAGCCCGGTAAAAAGCGTCCCGTAAAGGGGCGTTTTTTATTCATAATAAAAAATTCAATTTTTTTGAGAATTATGTAGAAAAATGATTCGAATTCCTATATAATCATAAAAAACAAAATAAAAATTAACTTTGTTAAATATCAATTTAATTTTAATTAACAAATGCATATAAAATTCTCTTTTATATAAACAACAGAAAGGAGTGAATATGATGGCGGGGATGATTGTCAGAAGATTTTTTCAGCTTATCCTCCTATTGGTCGGTATCTCGTTCCTTGTCTTTACGAGCATGTATATCGCTCCGGGGGACCCAGCAACGATCATTGCTGGCCCGACCGCATCACAGTCAGACATCGACGCCATCCGCGAAGATTTAGGGCTTAACGACCCGTTCCTTGTCCAGTATGGCCGCTACATGAACGGGCTGTTTCATGGCGATCTCGGCTATTCGTACCAAACGAAGCAGCCGGTGTGGGAAGCGATCATGACGCGGTTTCCGAACACGCTTAAGCTAGCCATTGCCAGCATTATTGTGGCGGTAATCATTGGTGTCGTTGCCGGCATTATTTCTGCCATCCGGCAAAATTCATGGTTTGACGTCTCCAGCACCGTCTTTGCTTTGGCAGGCATTTCGATCCCGAACTTTTGGCTTGGCACCGTACTCATTTTAATTTTCGCGGTCAACTTGCAGTTGCTTCCAGTCGGCGGGCTGGATCAGCCGTTTTATACGGCAGAAGGGTTGAAGCAGCTGGTGCTGCCGGCCATTACGCTCGGGACCGGGTCAGCGGCGATGATTGCGAGAATGAGCCGTTCGTCGATGCTCGAGGTCATCCGAGCCGACTTTATTCGGACAGCACGGGCCAAAGGCTTAAGAGAGCGGACGGTCATTTGGGTGCATGCCTTGCGCAACGCCATGATTCCAGTCATTACTGTTATTGGCTTAAACTTTGGTTTTTTGCTCGGCGGCACGATCATCACCGAACAGGTTTTTGCCATTAACGGCGTCGGCCGCCTGATGGTGCAAGCCATTGCCGCCCGGGACTTCCCGATGGTGCAAGGCTCCGTCTTGCTTGTTGCTACGTTGTTTGTCTTAGTCAACCTGATTGTTGACATTATTTATACGTTTATCGACCCGCGTATTAGTTACGATTAAAAGAACGATAGAAAGGGGGAAAATCGATGGAAACCGGTGCAGCGGTGAATACAGGCCATGCCACAGCCGGCCTTGGACGCAAGAAAGAAAAAATGTACATCACCACGATCAAGCGGTTGCTGAAAAACAAGTTGGCAGTTGTGGGGCTTGTCATCATCGCTATTCAAGTACTCATGGCCATCTTCGCCCCGTGGCTCGCCACCCATGATCCGATAAAGCAAAATTTGTCAGCGGCTGAGCTGCCGGTTTTTTCCGATGGACATTGGCTCGGAACCGATAACTACGGGCGGGATATCTGGAGTCGCATCGTGTATGGCGCTCGCATTTCCCTCGTTGTCGGCATCGTTTCCGTCAGCTTAGGGCTGATCGGCGGGGTGGTGCTCGGCCTGTTAGCAGGGTATTACAGAAAACTCGACGGACTGATCATGCGGATTGTCGACTTGCTGTTTGCGTTTCCGGGAATTTTGCTTGCCATGCTTATCATCGCCATTTTAGGCACCGGCTTGATTAATGTGGCGATCGCTATCAGTATTTGGTCGATCCCGACATGCGCCCGCATCGTCCGCGGCAGCGTCTTGTCAGTAAAAAATCGCGAATATATTTTGGCGATGAAAGCGCTCGGGGCGAGCAACGCCCGCATTATCATCAAGCATATTTTGCCAAACTGTTTGGCGCCGATCATTGTGTTTGCGACGATGCGCATGGCAACTGCCATTTTATCTGCTGCCTCGCTCAGCTATTTGGGGCTTGGCGCTCAGCCGCCGACGCCGGAGTGGGGGGCCATGATTGCCGCTGGCCAGGCGTTTATGTGGACGTCGCCGCACATGACGGTCGTTCCAGGCATCGCTATTATGCTCGTCGTTTTCGCCTTTAACGTCGTTGGCGACGGATTGCGCGATGCGCTGGATCCAAACATGGATATCAATCAATAAAAAACTTATATATAGTGTGGAGGGAAAGCCAGTGAAAAAGAAAACGTATTGGTCGTATGTTGTGCTTGCTTTTGTTCTTGCCGTTTCCGCGGCGTTGGCCGGATGCGGAGGCAAATCCGCTTCTAACAACGCCTCGTCCAGTTCGCAAGGGAAAGGAAACGTCGCCCAGGAATTGACGTATGCGACGACATCTGACGTCGTTGGCCTTTCGCCGATTTTAACGAACGATTCCGTCTCGTCTGCCGTTATCGAGCAAGTGTATGAAACGTTGTTCGTCCGTGATCCGGAGACGATGGAAATCAAGCCGCATTTGGCGGAATCGTATGAAACTCCGGATGATAAGACGTGGGTCATCAAATTGAAAAAAGGAATTAAATTCCATGATGGCACCGACTTTAACGCGGAAGCGGTCAAGTATACGTTTGATAAACTAAGAGACCCGAAGACAGCGGCGCCAAGGGCATCGCTTCTTGAACCGGTCGAATCGGTGGAAGTGAAAGATGATTACACGGTAGTGATCAAAACGAAATACCCGTATGGTCCGATGTTGGCGGCCTTGTCGCATACGAACGCTTCCATTGTCAGTCCAACGGCTGATCAAAAACAAGATTTAATGAAACAGCCGGTCGGCACTGGCCCGTTTAAATTTGTTGAATGGGTGCCGGGCGACCATGTGACATTAGAGAAAAACGATGACTATTGGCAAGGGACGCCGAAGTTGGAAAAAGTGACGTTCAAAGTTGTTCCGGAAGTGACGACGGCGATTTCGATGCTGCAAACGGGCGATGTGCAATTTATCGACAATATCCCGGCTGAACAGTTGTCCCGCGTCGAATCGATGAAAAATGTTCAGCTGATCAAAAAGGAAGGCACACCAGTCTACTATTTAGGCTTTAATATGAAAAAGAAACCGATGAACGAGCTTGCCTTCCGTCAAGCGGTTTCCTATGCGATCAACAAAGATGAGTATATCCAGCAGCTGAAAGGGCTTGGGGTGAAATCAAACAGCGTCATCGGTCCGAAAGTGTTCGGTTATGATGAATCGTCAGAAAACGTCGCTTACACCTATGATCCTGAAAAAGCGAAACAGCTCGTTGAAGAGCATGGCTATAAAGGAACGAAAGTGAAAATTTTGGTCGCCAATACGGCAAATTACATGAAAATGGCGGAGATCGTTCAAGCACAGCTGAAAGAAGTCGGTATCAACGCCGAAATTGAATCGATGGAGTGGGGCACCTTCCTTGATGCAACAAAGCAAGGAAAATACGATATCACATTCCTTGGTTGGACCAACAGCACGGCGGATGGCAGCGAGCTGTTTTATCCAAACTTCCATTCGAAAAACGCTGGAGTATCGAACCGGACGTTCTACAACAACCCGACATTCGACAAACTTGTCGAAGAATCACGTACGACGATCGATCCAGAAGTGCGGAAACAAAAGTTGAAAGAAGCGAATGAATTCTTGTTGAAAGATGCTGCCGTTGTTGTAATGAACCATGGCGTCGTGACGGCGGCTGTTGATCAATCGGTGAAAGGATTGGAGATCGATCCGACAGGACAATGGTCGCTCTATCACGTTCATAGAGAGTAGGGGATAGCATGGCTGAAACATTGTTGCGTGTCGAGAACCTTGTCACGACCTTCAGCACGGCGGAGGGAAAAGTCTCCGCCGTGCGGGGGGTTTCTTTTTCCGTCCGCAAAGGAGAAACACTCTGCATTGTCGGCGAATCAGGGTGCGGGAAAAGCATCACCTCGCTGTCGATTATGGGGTTGCTTCCTAACAACGGGAAGATTGAGAGCGGATCGATTGAGTTTGCAGGACGCGACTTGGTGAAATTGCCGAAAGAAGAGTTGCGCCGCATTCGCGGAAACGAAATGTCGATGATTTTTCAAGAGCCGATGACGGCGCTTAACCCGGTTTTCACGATCGGTTATCAACTTCGCGAACCGCTCATGCTCCATCAAAAGTTGTCGAAACAGGAAGCGCACGAGCGAGGCATTGAGCTGCTCAAGCAAGTTGGCATTCCGTTTCCGGAAAAGCGGATGAAACAATACCCGCATGAGCTAAGCGGCGGGATGAGGCAACGTGTCATGATCGCCATGGCGCTTGCCTGTCATCCGAGCTTGCTCATTGCGGATGAACCGACAACTGCTTTGGATGTGACCATTCAGGCACAAATTTTGGATTTGATCAATGAGTTGAAACAAAAATTGAATATGGCCGTCATTTTGATCACTCATGACATGGGCGTGGTCGCGGAAATGGCGGATCGAGTGATGGTCATGTATGCTGGTGAGAAAGTGGAAGAAGGCGATGTCGAAAGTATTTTCGCCAACCCGCGCCATCCGTACACAAAAGGGTTGTTGAAATCCGTGCCAAGCGTGGATGATGAGGAGTATTCGCTCGAACCGATTCCGGGGACGTTACCCAGTTTAAATGAACAAATTGACGGTTGCCGCTTCCACCCGCGCTGCCCGTTTGCGACTGACCGATGCCGCACGGCACCGCCGCCGGAGAGAACGATCCGCGCCAGCCATTCCGTCCGCTGCTGGTTAGAAGAGGGGGTCCACAACGATGAGCGAGTCAAAGCAGCCACTTCTTAAGTTGGAAAGCGTGAAAAAGTATTACCCGATCAGGGGAGGACTGTTGCGACGCATCCAAGGCTACGTCAAAGCAGTGGAGAACGTTTCCCTTGATGTATTTGCCGGGGAAAGCATTGGCATCGTCGGCGAGTCAGGGTGTGGAAAATCGACCCTTGGCCGGACGATTCTTGGCCTTGAAGAGGCGACGGGGGGCGCCATCTTCTTTCGGGGGGAAGAGATCAGCCGTTTGCCGGAACGGCAACGCAAAAAGTGGAAAAAAGAGATGCAGATGGTGTTTCAAGATCCGTATGCGTCTCTCAACCCTCGCCAACGCATCGGACATGCCTTGGAGGAAGCGTTTATCATCCATACGAACATGACAAAGGCCGAACGCGAAGAGCGGGTATTGCATTTGCTTCAAGAAGTCGGGCTTCGTCCGGAACATTACGACCGATACCCGCATGAATTCAGCGGCGGGCAGCGACAGCGGATCGGCATCGCCCGAGCGATCGCCTTAAACCCGTCGCTCGTTATTTGCGATGAGGCGGTCTCTGCGTTGGACGTATCGGTTCAAGCGCAAATCATTAAACTGTTAAAAGACATCCAAGAAAAACATGAACTGACGTATTTGTTCATTTCCCACGATTTAGGGGTCGTTCGTCATTTTTGCGACCGGGTGCTTGTCATGTATTTAGGCCATACGGTGGAGCTAGCTCCATCTCGGGAGTTGTATGCCAATCCGCTCCATCCATATACAAAAGCATTGCTGTCCGCCATTCCTCGGCCGAAGCCAGGCGCGAAGCGGGAGCGCATTCGTCTTGAAGGGGATTTGCCGAACCCGGCCAACCCGCCAAAAGGATGTCCGTTCCATACGCGCTGCCCGGTGGCGACCGAACGATGCAAACAAGAGCGGCCGGAGTGGAAAGAAGCGGCTCCAGGTCATTTTGTCGCTTGCCATGAAGTGAAGTAAGGAGGAACTGCCATGGACTACCTATACCACCCATACCCATCGCAGCGGATGACGGTGTTCGCCAAAAACGGCGTTGTGGCGACATCGCAGCCGCTCGCGGCGCAGGCGGGGCTTGAGGTGTTGAAAAAAGGCGGCAACGCCATCGATGCCGCCATTGCCGCCGCCGCCTGTCTGACGGTCGTCGAACCGACATCGAACGGCATCGGCGGCGATGCGTTCGCTCTCGTCTGGACGAATGGGAAACTGTACGGGCTGAATGCGAGCGGCTATGCGCCGAAAGCGATCTCGATTGAAGCGCTGAAAGAGCGCGGCTATACAGAGATGCCGAAATACGGCTTTGCTCCGGTGACCGTTCCGGGGGCGCCGGCGGCGTGGGCGGCGCTGTCAAAGCGCTTCGGCCGCCTGCCGCTTGTGGAAACGCTCGCACCGGCGATCGCCTATGCGGAAAACGGCTATCCGGTTTCGCCAGTGCTCGGAAAGTATTGGGCTGCGGCGTTTCGTACATACAAAGAAGCGCTTCGCGGGCCGGAGTTTGCCGCCTGGTTTGCGACGTTTGCGCCGGGCGGCCGCGCGCCGAAGATCGGCGAAGTGTGGGCCTCGCCGGACCATGCGGCGACGCTCCGCTCCATTGCCGAAACGGAAGCGGAAAGCTTTTACCGCGGCGAGCTGGCGGAAAAAATCGCCGCCTTCTCGAAGCAATACGGCGGCTTTTTGGCGGCGGACGACCTCGCCGAGTATGAACCGGAATGGGTCGAGCCGATCTCCGTCTCCTACCGCGGCTATGAGGTGTGGGAAATTCCGCCGAACGGCCAAGGGATTGTCGCGTTGATGGCCATCAACATCATGAACGGGTTTGACGTGCCGAGCGTGCCGGATGTCGAGACGCACCACCGGCAAATCGAGGCGATGAAGCTTGCCTTTGCCGATGGGAAAGCGTACATCGCCGACTGCCGCTATATGAACTGCAGCCCAGACGAGCTGTTGTCGGAATCGTTTGCCGCGATGCGCCGGGCGCAAATCGGCGAGGAGGCGCTGACGCCGGAGCCGGGAACGCCGCCAAAAGGCGGAACGGTCTATTTGGCCGCCGCGGACGGCGAAGGGAATATGGTGTCCTATATTCAAAGCAACTACATGGGCTTCGGCTCGGGCCTCGTCGTCCCAGGAACGGGCATCGCCCTGCACAATCGCGGCCATAACTTCGCCTTTGATGAAGGCCATCCGAACGGGCTGGCGCCAAGGAAAAAGCCGTACCATACGATCATCCCCGGCTTTTTGACCAAAGGCGGCGCGCCGGTCGGCCCGTTCGGCGTCATGGGTGGATTTATGCAGCCGCAAGGGCATCTGCAAGTGATCATGAACACGATCGATTTTGACTTAAACCCGCAAGCGGCGCTCGATGCGCCACGTTGGCAGTGGATGGAAGGGAAAACGGTATTGGTGGAGCCGCACTTCCCGCGCCATATCGCTGAAGCGCTCGCCCGCAAAGGGCATGACATCCGCTTGGCGTTGGACAGCGGACTGTTCGGCCGCGGGCAAATCATTTGGCGCGATCCTGACACCGGCGTGCTCGCCGCCGGGACGGAGCCGCGCACGGACGGTGCGGTGGCCGCTTGGTGAGACTCACGATAAAGGGATGACTTCGATGAACCAGTGGCATTTGTTTCTCGCTTTTTTCCGCGTCGGCATGCTTGGATATGGGGGCGGCCCGTCTTCGATCCCGCTTGTGCGCGCTGAAGTGGTGGCGAAATACCGCTGGATGGCGGATGAAGAATTCGCTGAAATTCTGGCCATCGCCAATGCTTTGCCCGGCCCGATCGCCACGAAGCTTGCCGGCTATATCGGCTACCGTGTCGGCGGCGCGCTCGGTTTAGTGAACGCCGTGTTGGCGACGACGGCCCCGACGGTCGTGTTGATGATCGTGCTGTTGGCCGCCTTATCCTCGTTTAAAGACACACCATGGGTCGCTGGGATGACCAAAGCGGTCGTGCCGGTCGTGGCCGTCATGCTTGCCGAGATGACGTGGCAGTTCGCCAAACAGGCGCGCGCCGCCCTCGGCTGGCGGCCGGCCGCCCTGCTCCTTCTTGCCTGCTTTTTGGCCTTGCAGTGGCTCGGCCTTCATCCGGCGCTTGTGGTCGCAGTGTTGCTTGCGGCCGCGTTTGTCGGCCGAAGCAAGCCGAAGGCGGTGGATAGAGACAAAGGCGGAGAAAGGAGGGCGTCGTCATGATCTACTGGCAGCTGTTTCTCGCCTTTTTTTGGCCCGGCATTCTCGGCTACGGCGGCGGCCCGGCTTCCATCCCACTCATCGAGCACGAGGTCGTTGACCGCTACGGCTGGATGACGGTCAACGAATTCAGCGAGGTGCTGGCGCTTGGCAACTCTCTTCCCGGCCCCATTGCGACGAAAATGGCAGGTTATATCGGATACGAACAAGCCGGCGTCCTTGGCGCTGCCATCGGAGTGTTTGCCAGCGTCGCTCCGTCGCTCGTTTTGCTGTTGGCGCTGCTTGGGCTCTTGTACAAATGGAAAGACGCGCCGCAAGTGAAGCGGCTCACCGCCTACATCCGCCCAGCGATCGCCGTGATGCTCGGGATTATGGCGATCGACCTTTTCCGCGAATCGTACGAAGGGGCCGGGCTCGGCCAAACGGCGTTTCTCACCGCCGCGAGCGCTTTTTTGCTGCTGGGCAAATGGCGCATCCACCCAGCGTACGTCATCGTCTTGGCGCTTGTGTATGGGGCTTTCTTTTTGTCGTAATGCAGGGAAAATCTTTTCGGCGCTGCAACGGGATGCTTCATCCATGGGTGAGCATCCCTCTTTTTGTGGCAGCGCGGGCAAAAAAGAACATCGATGCAGAAATTCCTGTTGGAAAAGGCCGCAAAAAGCGCTCGGGACAGGAGCGTTTTCCTAATTTAGACGCCGGATGGCGAGCGCGGCAACAGCCGCGAAGGCAAACCGGCAGCGCCTTCACTCGACCGTAAATGTCGCCTTCGCCCGCGCGTTCGGCCAGTTTGGATCAGCGAGCCACCACTCAAGCGTATACGTCCCCGGTTCTAGGTCGCGGAACGTTTCCTGAAACGACAGCTCTTCCCCCTGTTTTAACGGCCGTTCCTCATAAATTTGCGCAAACATCTTCCCTTCGCTGAACTGCTTCATCTTTTGTCCATCGCGGTATAAAACGTAGTCATACTTTTTCGAGCTCGTAAACGTCACCGTTTGCACGCGTTCGGTTTGGTTTTTCACCGTGAAGGTAAACACGTATGCCCCGTTTTGTTTTTCATATGTCAGCGATGGCTCAAGCGTCCCGGCGATGATGCCTTTTCCGCCCGCGGGCGCCGGTTTGCCTGATGGCGCTGGGGCAAGCAAATCGTCTTTCGCTTGCGGCCGTTCGTCGGCATTGACATGCACGAGCAGTGCGCTCGCTGCCGCTACCCCTGCTAACGCCGCGGCGATGCCGATCACTTTTCCTTTGCCCATGTCGGTGCCTCCTTTTTACCTCTTTATAATATAGTCGTTTCCCATTTCGCTCTCGTTACAAACCGCAAAAAAATTGTGAAAAAACCGTTGTCCGCCTTGATATTTCTGGTATATATGCCCGATTTGTCTAATAAAATGTTACAAATTGAACAGCAATGAGAGTGGTTGAGGTGGGGATCGTTCACAACCGGCAAGCGACGCGATGAAGACGCTTCTAAGACATCCAACGAAAGCGGCGCCCATCATTGGCAAGACGAGTCTCATTTCACACTTCTCACTTCTCACATCCAACCTAGGGAGGGCGAGTGGTGTGCACGATTACATCAAAGAGCGTACGATCAAGATTGGCAAGTATATCGTGGAGACAAGGAAAACCGTTCGCGTCATTGCGAAAGAATTTGGCGTATCCAAAAGCACCGTGCATAAAGACTTGACCGAGCGGCTGCCGGAAATCAACCCGGAACTGGCCCAAGAAGTCAAACAAATTCTCGATTACCATAAATCGATCCGCCATTTGCGCGGCGGGGAAGCAACGAAGAAAAAGTATAAAAAGCAAGCAGTGAAAAACAACTGACTTTTTCCTTGCCATCTGCCGTTTGCAGTATCATTCCGGGAGGCAAATATGGTAGAATAAACAATTAGGAATGATTTTAGGGCAGAGGCAAGGAGGAGCAAGTCATATGTTTTCACGAGACATCGGCATCGACCTAGGCACGGCGAACGTCCTCATTTTCGTCAAAGGCAAAGGCATCGTGCTCAATGAGCCGTCCGTCGTGGCGATCGATAAACACACGAACAAAGTGCTGGCAGTGGGCGAAGAAGCACGACGAATGGTCGGACGTACTCCTGGGAATATTGTTGCCATTCGGCCGCTCAAAGACGGCGTCATCGCGGATTTTGACATTACCGAAGCCATGCTGAAGCATTTCTTAAGCAAGCTCGACCTAAAAGGCTTTTTCGCCAAACCGCGCATTTTGATTTGTTGCCCGACGAACACAACATCCGTGGAACGGAAAGCGATCAAAGAGGCAGCGGAAAAAAGCGGCGGCAAAAAAGTGTACTTGGAGGAAGAGCCGAAAGTCGCAGCCATTGGCGCCGGAATGGACATTTTTCAGCCGTGCGGAAACATGGTCGTTGATATTGGCGGTGGCACGACTGACGTCGCGGTTCTCTCGATGGGAGACATCGTCACCGCCTCTTCCATTAAAATGGCCGGGGACAAGTTTGATATGGAGATTTTAAACTACATCAAGCGCGAATATAAGCTGCTCATTGGGGAGCGAACGGCCGAGGAAATCAAGATTAAGGTCGCAACGGTATTCCCAGGCGCACGGTCCGAAGAAATCGACGTCCGCGGCCGCGATCTCGTCACCGGACTGCCGCGCACGATCACCGTTCGATCGGAGGAGATCGAACGGGCGCTTCGCGAGCCGGTGTCGTTGATTGTACAAGCCGCCAAAAGCGTGCTCGAGCGCACCCCGCCGGAATTGTCGGCGGATATTATCGACCGCGGCGTCATTTTAACGGGTGGCGGTGCATTGCTTCATGGCATCGATTTATTGCTGTCAGAAGAGCTGAAGCTTCCGGTGTTCGTCGCGGAGAATCCGATGGACTGCGTCGCTCTTGGCACCGGGATTATGCTGGAAAACATCGATCGGGCGCCAAAATCGCAATTGATTTAAAAAGCCGTCATGCCCTTTGGCCAAGAGATGGTTCATCTGGATCAACCTTATAGAGTCAACCTTTTGCGTCATTCAGGCGCAGACCGCTTTGGAAGGACGTTTTTCTCATGGCTTGATCAAAATGGATACAACCGCCGCCGGGACAAGCGAGGCGGGCAAAAAAGGAATGGCGGGGGATGCCGCGGCTGCCCTTGCCCGCTTATAATGAAAGATGGAATGGAAAGGAGCGGAGCGGCAGGGCAACGCGCCGTCCGCTTGACCATAGGGAACACCCCATCCGCCGCTGCCCAAAGAGCGGCCGCGGCTTTTTCTGATCGATCGGACAAGCGAGGTGCTGGTCATGTTGAGAGGGTTGTACACCGCCGCGAGCGGCATGTTGGCGCAAGAGCGGCGCGTGGATTGGTTGACGAACAATTTGGCGAACGCCGAAACGCCGGGATACAAAGCCGATGCGGCCGCGATGAGAGCGTTTCCGGAACTGTTGATGAGCCGCCTCGAGGATCAACCGATCCCGACCGCCTCAAGGCGCGCCATCCCGACGCAAACCGTCATTGGGCCGCTCGTTACGGGCGTCTATATGCAAGAACTCATCCCGAACTTCCGCCAAGGGGATGTGAAAGAAACCGGCTTGGCGACCGATATCGCCCTTGTGGACGGACAAGTCCCCGTCGACCGGGCGAGCGGCCAGCGAGGCGCGCTGTTTTTTGCCGTCGCCAACGGTCAAGGGGAGGTCCGCTACACAAGAAACGGTCATTTCACCTTGAGCCCGGACGGCTACTTGACGACGCAAGAGGGCTGGTATGTGCTTGATGCCAATGGCGAGCGCATTCCGCTCTCAAGCGAGCGGTTTGCCGTCCGCGACGATGGAACGATCATCGATGAGAATGGGACGGCCACCCGTCTCGGCGTTGCATTCGCCGCCAATCCGCAAACGTTGGTCAAGGAAGGAAACGGCTTATTCCGCAGCACGACAGGGCCGTTGCCGCAGGCGCCCGGCAATGTGACGTATACGGTGAAACAGCGTTTTCTCGAGCGGTCGAACGTCGACATTGAGCGGACGATGACCGATTTGCTCGCTGCCTACCGCGCATTTGAAGCAAACCAAAAAATCGTCCAAGCGTACGACCGCAGCTTGGACAAGGCCGTCAACGAAGTCGGCCGCCTGAAATGATGAAAGGGGGACAAGCCCGTGCTCCGTTCGATGCTCACCGCCGCCAACACGATGAATGCCTTGCAGCAGCGGCTCGATACGATCAGCCATAACATCGCCAACAGCAACACCGTCGGCTTTAAACGGCGCGAAGCGAGCTTTGCCGAGCTCTTGACCCAACAAATCGACCGCCTGCCGAACGACGAAGCGCCCCGGCAAACGCCAGAGGGCGTGCGCTACGGCAACGGGGCGCGTCTCGCTTCGACGATGCTCATCACCAAGCAAGGTGCGCTGGTGGAAACCGGCCGCCGCCTGGATTTTGCCTTGACGGACGAAAACCAATGGTTCCGCGTCCGTCTGGCCGATCAAAACGGTGCGGAAACGATCGGCTACACCCGCGCCGGCAACTTTTCGCTTGCGCCCATGAACGGCCAGCTTGCTTTGACGACAAGCGACGGCCTGTTTGTGCTTGATGAAAGGAACGCGCCGATTGTGCTTCCCGCCGATGCGCATGACGTACAGATGTCCCCGACTGGGACGTTGACGGCAACCAATACCGACGGCCGCGTTGTCGCCCGCGTCAATTTGGGCGTCACCATGATCCGCCGTCCGCAGCTTCTGGAAGCCCGCGGCGGCAATGTCTATGCGCTTCCCAACGTCCCAGGCGCGGCCGAAGAACTGAACGGCAGCTTGCGCGGCCAAATCAGCGTCAAGCAAGGCGCGCTCGAACAAGCGAACGTCGACCTTGGCGAGGAAATGGTCGGCCTGATGGCGACAAGCCGAGCGTATCAGCTCAACGCCCGCGCCGTTTCCATCTCCGAACAAATGCTCGGGCTGATTAACGGCATGCGCTCCTCATAAGGAGGATCGCGATGAGTGACGAGAGGCATCAAGAACCTATGCGCTCGCCGTCTTCCCGGATGGCGAGGCGGAAAGGCCGAGTAAGAAAGAGCCCGCCGACTCCCGCCGAACCGGAAGCCAAAGCCCTTCCGCCGGAAGGGGAGGCGGCCGCGCCGCGCCGGTTCGTCCGCACCCGGCTCATCCCGATCTGGCTTCGGCTGATCATCGTGATCGTCTTGATGGCCGCAAGCCTCGCCGCCGGCGCGGTCGTCGGCTACAGCGCCATCGGCGATGGGAAGCCGCTCGATGTATTCCGCCCGTCCACGTGGAAGCACATCATCGATATCGTCGAGAAAGGAACGGATCGCGGCTGATGAAGCCGCCAAACGAGAGAAAGGAGTTTGTCCATGCTTGACATCCAGCAAATCCAGTCCATCATCCCGCACCGCTATCCGTTTTTGCTTGTCGACCGCATTCTGGAAATCGAAGAAGGCAAGCGCGCCGTCGGCATCAAAAACGTCAGCGCCAACGAATCATTTTTCGCCGGCCATTTCCCGGAATACCCGGTCATGCCCGGCGTGTTGATCGTCGAGGCGCTCGCCCAAGTCGGCGCCGTCGTCCTCCTGCAAAGCGAGGAAAACCGCGGCCGCCTCGCCTTCTTCGCCGGCATCGACAACTGCCGTTTTAAAAAGCAAGTCAAACCGGGCGACCAGCTCCGCTTGGAAGTCGAAATCCTCCGCGCCCGCGGCGCCATCGGCAAAGGCAAAGGCATCGCCACCGTCGACGGCGAGCTTGTCTGCGAAACGGAGTTGATGTTCGCTCTTGGCGACAAACGAGCTGACTGAACAAAACGCGTTCCTTCGGGGAGCGCGTTTTTTTGTCGGCTGCGCTATATAGCGTGCGAATGAAAAGTTTCTTTCTGGGAAAGATAAACAAGGACCGGCCTTACATAAGGTCACCACAACCAATAGAAAGGAGCAGATAGGATGAAGAAAAAAGCGTTGCTGATCCGGCTGTTCAGCGCCCTTGTCGCCCTCTTTTTAGCGGCTGGATGCAATATGAACCGCGACAACAACAATCCTCCGCCGCCAAACAACCAAAACGATGTCAACGACCAAGACGTAAACCCGGCTGATGACATCAACCAAAACGATAACGTCGACAACGACAAAGACAATGACGGCATCCCGGACAACCGCGATACCGATTTGAACGACAACCAAAACAATCAACTCCCGCCGGGAGACGACACGAACAACGGACCGGGCGACGATGAGCGCGATACGGTTCCGGACCGCGAAGACCCGATTGAAGATCCGCGGGATGCGAATGACAAAGACAATAAAGACGAATAGCGCAAACAAAGGCTGCCTGTCGGGCGGCCTTTTCATTTGGCCAAAATTAGTACCGATTTCGGCTAGATATGTCTGTTGATATCCGCTATAATGGGGATGTCCATCGATTGTCGAAAAATGCGGACAGGAGAATCATAGGGGGGGACACAATGGAAGAAACAATCAGCCTGCGCGAGCTGTTCGATACATTGCGCAAACGGCTTTGGCTCATCGTCCTGATCACCGCGCTCGCCACCGTCGTGAGCGGCGTGGTCAGTTATTTTCTACTGACGCCGATTTACCAATCGTCGACGCAAATCTTGGTCAACCAGGCGAAATCCGAGCAGCAGCTCTACAACTTCAACGAAATCCAAACGAACGTGCAGCTCATTAACACGTACAGCGTCATCATTAAAAGCCCGACGATTTTGGAAAAAGTGAAAGACGAGCTCCACCTTGACCGGACGCTTGACGAACTGAACGAACAAATTCAAGTCTCAAGCGAAAAAGACTCACAAGTGTTCTCTGTCACCGTCCAAGACCCAGATCCAGCTATGGCGGCCAAGATCGCCAACAAAACGGCGGAAGTGTTCAAAAACGAAATCGTCAAAATCATGAACATCGACAACGTCACCATTCTCTCGAAAGCGGAAGTGAAAGAGCATCAAGCCCCGGTCAAGCCGAAGCCGCTTCTCAATATGGCCATCGCCTTCGTCGTCGGCCTCATGACTGGCGTCGGACTTGCCTTCCTGCTTGAGTATTTGGACAACACGATCAAAACGGAAGAAGACGTCGAAAAACATCTCGGCCTGCCGGTGCTCGGCGCGGTCAGTTTAATCACGGCGGAAGGCGGCCAAAAAGCGAGACGCGAATCCGCCATTCCACAAACAAGAGGTGAAACCATTGGCTCGTAAACCAGCAACATCGATCCGCAAAGCGGAGCGGAGACTGATCACGGTCGACAACCCAAAATCCCCCATCGCGGAGCAATACCGAACGATCCGAACGAATATCCAATTTTCATTCATTGATGCGCCGCTCCGTTCCCTAATTGTCACGTCAACCGGACCTGGCGAAGGGAAATCGACCACCGTGGCGAACTTGGCTGTCGTCTTCGCTCAACAAGGGAAAAAGACATTGCTCATTGATGCCGACTTGCGCAAACCGACCGTCCATTACACGTTCCGCTTAAACAACTACAAAGGACTGACCAACGTCTTAACGGGTTCGGCGCCGCTGTTGTCGACGTGCCAAGCGACCGAAATCGACCACTTATCAATCTTAACGTCGGGCCCGATCCCGCCGAACCCGGCCGAGCTGCTCAGCTCGAACGCGATGGCGCAATGCCTCGAACAGTTGTATGAGACGTTTGATCTTGTCATCTTCGATACCCCGCCCGTCCTCGCCGTGACGGACGCACAAATTTTAGCCAACCAATGCGACGGCACGGTGCTGGTCATCGAAAGCGGCGGCACCGAAATCGAAGCGGCCATCAAGGCAAAAGAACTGCTCGAAGCGGCCAACGCCAAACTGCTCGGCGTTGTCTTGAACAAGCGGAAGCACCGTGACGGCGGGTACTATTACTACTATCAATACAAGTAACCACAAACGGCTTCCCGACCGCGGGAAGCCGTTCTGATAGAGAAAAGGGGAGAGAACCGTTGAGAAACTTCGTCTTCATCCTTTTGCTCACCGCCGCTTGCCTTGCCTTTCTGATCACCGGTCACTTGTACTGGGAGCGAAAAATCGAAGCCACGGTGCAAGCGGCGCGGGCGAAAGTCGAAACATCCGCCAAGCAGGAAACGGAGACGAGCCAAACGGAAGTGATCCTCGCCCGCGCCAAGCAGCTGCCAGCGGCCGCGCAAGCTGCCATCAAGCGGGCGGTGGAGGAACACCGTCCGGTCCACCTTGTTATCGCTGGCTCCGAATCAACGCCAGAAAACGGCGGCTGGCCTGAGCGGCTGAAACAAGCGCTCGATGACGCCTATGGGAAAGGCGTGTTTCACATCACCGTCCACGAATACGACGGCTTGACCACCGCCGACGCCGACCGACAGCGCATCGCCGCCGACTGGGTCAAGGACAAGCCGGATCTTGTCCTGCTTGAACCGTTTTTGTTAAACGACAACGGCGTCGTGACGATCGACGACACTCTTGCCCATATCAAATCGATCATCGACGAGCTCAAATCGGCGGCCCCGAATGCGGTCGTGATCTTGCAGCCGCCGAACCCGATTTACAACGCGACCTACTACCCGCGCCAAGTCGAGCAGCTTGAAGCGTTCGCGAAAGAGAACGGCTATCCTTACCTCAACCATTGGCACGCCTGGCCTGACGATCAAAGCGAAGAGCTGAACCGCTACGTCGACCCGCAAACCGACTTGCCGACCGAGGAAGGAGCCGCGCTTTGGGCCGATGCGCTCGCCAAGCGCTTCATCGCCCAATGAAAACGCGCACCTCTTAAGGTGCGCGTCGCATTTACTTCGCCGCCGTCGCTTTCAGCTCCAGATGCTCTTTCAACTCATTCGAAATCGCCAGCCGTTCGCTCTCCGGCACGATCAAGTAATAAATGCCATTGATTTTCGTCCCTTGTCCCGTAATATGCAGCTGCTTAATTTGCTTGCGGGCGTCTTTGTAATTCGCTTGAATCTCTTTCATTTCCTCAAACGTCAAGTTCGTTTTCACGTTTTTCCCGATCGCTGCGAGCACATCGCTGTAATTCGTGAGCGACGAGAAGCTGGCGCCTTTCTCAATAATCGCTTGAATGATCTGCTTTTGCCGGTCCTGGCGCCCGAAATCGCCGCGCGGGTCCTCTTTCCGCATGCGGGAGTATTTCAGCGCTTCGTCCCCGTTTAACGTAATCTCGCCTTTCGGGAAGTGCGTTCCTTCATACGTAAAAGCGAACGGGTTGTTCACCGTCACTCCGCCGACCGCATCGACGATGTCGCGGAAGCTTTCCATGTTGACCTTAATGTAGTAGTCAATGGGAATATCTAAAAAGTGTTCCACCGTCGCCATCGTCATCTCCACTCCGCCAAAGGCGTACGAGTGGTTGATTTTATCTTTCGTCCCTTTTCCGATAATCTCCGTTCTCGTATCGCGCGGCACGCTCACCATGTCAATCGACTGCTTGTTCGGATTCACCGTCATCACAATCAGCGTATCCGCGCGCCCGCGATCCCCTTTGCGTTCATCAACGCCGATCAACAAAATGGAAATCGGCGTCTTCCGTTCAAACGAAACGTTTTCTTTCCGCTTCTCCGACTTCCAGTTGACGTTCTCGTGCATTTGGTTCGCCGTCTGTTTCACATGATGATAAATGGAATAGGCGAATATTCCTGCTCCAGCGAATAACACGACGAGCAATCCCGTCACCCAGCGGAGCCATGTTTTCTTCTTTTTTCGACGTTCTGCTCTCATGGGCACTCTTCCTTTTCCATTCAGAAATTTTCGTGCATACCATTTCGATTATAGACCGTTTTCGAAAAGAAGACAACTGACAGCCGCATTGGCGGGCGTTCCAGCTTGCCCCCTAATCAGTGGAATTTGCCTTCCATTTCGACAATGTTCGACAAACCTCACCCATTGATAGCCTGTTTTTCCTATGTTACCATAATAGGTGTTTAGTAGAGCGAAAAAAGGAGGAGTGGACGATGATCGACATTCATAGCCATATTTTGCCTGGCGTTGACGACGGAGCGGCGGCGATGGAGAACGCCATCGCCATGGCGCAAGCCGCAGCCAAGGAGGGGATTACAACGATCATCGCCACTCCCCATCATCAAAATGGAACGCATGACAACCCAAGACCAGCCGTCCTTTCCTTGGCGGCGGAACTAAATGACGAATTGAAACGGCGCGGCATCGCCTTGAACGTGCTTCCAGGCCAAGAAGTGCGCATCCACGGAGACTTGCTTGACGGCCTTGCCCGAGGCGAGGTGATGACGCTTGCCGATACATCATACATGTTGATCGAATTTCCGCCCGATCATGTGCCGAAGTATGCGGAGCAACTCCTCTTTGATGCCCAAGTGAAAGGGTTTATCCCGATCATCGCCCATCCGGAGCGAAACGCCGAGATCATCGAAACCCCCGAGCGGCTTTACCAGCTCGTCAAACGCGGCGCCTTGGCCCAGCTGACGGCATCAAGCATTACGGGCCATTTCGGCAAGAAAATCAAAACGTTCTCGTTTCAGCTGATCGAAGCGAACTTGGCCCATTTCATCGCCTCGGACGCCCACAACACGAAAACGCGGCCGTTTCGCCTCCGCGAGGCGTACGAGGTGATCCGGAAAGAATACGGGACAGACATGGTGTACTACTTCCAAGAGAACGCCGAGCTGCTCGTTCGCGGCCAAGCCGTGTTCCGCGACGAACCACAGCGGGTGAAAAAGAAAAAGTTCCTTGGCCTCTTTTAGAAATAGTTGGCAGTATGATATAAACCTGAATCCGTGATAAAGACGCGTTCAAACTGCCAAGAAAACTTGATAAATCAACAAATATTGCACTCGGGGTTCTTCACCTAATAGGTGAACATTCGGAATTGAGTTGATACTTTGGCATGATTGGGTTTTCCAGCATTTTTGATACACTTCTGTCACGGATTCAGGATAAAATAATTTTAGAAATACTTCTTTTCTTTTGCCCTTTCGTTGTCGAAACATGACTTGTTTCTTGTAGAACGATTCGCGATGATGTCGACCGGCATCCAATAGCGGCGGCTCTTTCTTTAAGACAGTTTGGCTCGCGCGGCAAGAGATTCATAGCGGCGGCTTCTTTGTCTTAAAGACAGGCCGTTTTCTTCGTTGATGCCGTTTCGTTCGGTGATGTCTCCTTACCGTTATCAATGGAGGCACTCGGCCATGCCGTGGGTGGGGACGATGACGGTCCTGGCACCTTAGACGCCCGTCGTCGAGGGTGTGGCGTGAGGGCGGGTTAGATGCCCGATTTTTCACTCGTTTTTACCCAATCAGTGATTATGAGTCAGGCGTATCGTTTATAATAGAAAGATAGAGGACTCGTAATTTGTAAAGAGAGGCGATACGCGCATGGAACAAACTTGGGCGTTAAAGGTCGAGCGGTTCGGAAAGATCAAACAGGGGGAAATCGATATTGCCCCGTTGATGTTGTTTGTCGGCGACAACAACAGCGGCAAAAGCTATATGATGTCGCTTCTTTGGGGGGTATTGTCCGAGGGACGCAAACTGTTTCCGAAAGACCCTCCGACCACGTCAATGTACAAGGAAATCGATCGCTTTCTTGAATCGTCTATCGGCTATGACTGCCTCATCCAAGACCGTGAAGCGCAGCTGTTTGTCCAATGGTTTAATGATGTTCTTCGAAACAAAAAAAGCGAGTTGATCAGAACGATTTTTCGCCGCAAAATTCCGATCGGTTCGTTAAGCATCGAGCGCTACCGCCGTTCTGAACCGTTGCGAATCATCTTTGAAAGGAAAGATTCGCTCCAAGGCACTCGTTTTTCGACGGGGAAACACTATATTCGCATCCCGTATACGGATCGAAGCAAGGGACAAGCGACAGAGCGGTATCGCATGGCTCAATACATTACGTGGAACTTGCTTATGGATGGGCTCACATCGCCGTTTTACCCGCCATCCAGACAAGGCGGCATCCAAGGGCGGGCCATTGGCGAAGCGCTGTATTTGCCCGCTTCGAGAACAGGGTTCATGTTGTCTTACAAGGCGCTGGTGCAAGAGATGATGGAACGGATGATCAACGAAGAACATGAGGAACCATCCCTTGACTTCACTTTGCCTGTATATCGATTCTTGCAAGCGTTGTTGCGTTTGGAGGAAAGTGGACAGTCTAAATACGCGGATATCGGACGGTTTATTGAAACCCAGATTGCCAACGGGACCATGGACCAAGAAAAAGGACCCATTCCATCGTTTTACTATTGCCCGCAAGGCAAACAAGAGCGCTTGCCGTTGTATGTTACATCTTCGCTCGTAACCGAGCTGTCTCCGCTCATTTTATTTTTAAAATCGAAAGCAACATATCGTTCGCTCTTTTTTGAAGAGGCAGAAGCGCATCTGCATCCACGCGTCCAGCGTATATTAGCCACTGCGCTTGTCAAGCTGGTCAACCGAGGCATGCCTGTATGGCTGACCACTCATAGCGACATTTTGTTCCAACAGGTGAACAATTTGATCAAACTTCACCAGCATCCAAAGAGAGAACAGTTGATGAAAACGTATGGTTATGTCGATGAGGATGCGATTGATCCGAAAAAGGTGAGGGCGTACCAGTTCCGCCTGCAAGGCCAAGACACGATCATCACACCGCTCATTCCGACCGAAAACGGCTTTCCGGCGGAAACGTTCAACGAAGTCATTTTGCAGTTGAATGAAGAGACGTATGCATTCCAGATCGGGGAAGAGGATGGAGAGGATGAATAACCTCGAATACCTTGAGCGAAGCTTTTATGAGAAAACGGGGGAAACAGGTGGAACGTTATATGTTATTGAGCAGGAAAAATCAGGAGAAGCTCGATTAACGCTCCATTGTTCCAACGAAGCAGTGGTGTTTTCGATCAAACCCAACAGAGGGTTCCCTTATCTTCGAACAAAAAACACCCCCGATGGCATCGTCTTTGTCAAAAGAGAGGAGCAACGTTGGGAACTGCACATTTTTGAATGTAAAAAAACGGTAGGAGAGGACAGTTGGGAAAAGGCGAAACGGCAGTTCGAAGGTGGCATCCTTCATGCCTATATGTTAAGAGGGCTTTTGGATCTTCCGCCTTTTTCAAAAATATGTGTATACACGGCCTACCGGGATGACCATTTATCGAAAAACTCGCCAGATCCAGCTTTGTTTCGGCAGCCGGTGGGCAAACCCGTGAAGAAGCCGCCGTATGCGGACTGGGATGATCCAAGCCTTGTCATTTTGGGGCATGAAGTTCCTCATCAACGCATTCCACTGAATGACTCCGGACAAGGAGAATACACGTTGTAACGTTTTCCTGCCGCGCCATGCTATAATGGTGGCAAGGAGGTGAAGCGATGAGCCAAGAGCTGAAAGAATTGCTCCGCTCCGTCTTGCAAGAAGAACTGAAACCAGTCCACGACAGGCTCGAGCGGTTGGAAGGCACAGTCGGACACATTCGCCAAAACGTATTCCAGCTTCAGAAGGAAGTCACCCAACTGCAAGAAGGTCAACGGACATTAGAAACCACGGTTTCCCAAATTCAAAAGGATGTTGCCCAGCTCCAAGAAGGGCAGAAGGCGTTGCAGCGTGATGTCATTCAGCTCCAAGAAGGCCAGAAAGCATTGCAGCGTGATGTCGTCCAGCTCCAAGAAGGACAACGGACATTGGAAACGACGGTTTCCCAAATTCAAAAAGACATTGTCCAGTTGCAAGCAGGCCAACAAACATTAGAACACGAGATGGCCGGCATCAAGCAGACGCAAGAACGAATCCTCGAAGAGCTGCGCGTTTCCAAACACAATCAAGCACTCATTTTAAACGATGTCACGAGCATCAGAAAATCCGTCGATGTCACCGTCTCGTACTTGCAGCGCCGATCCGATGTGATGTTCGACAAACTGATCGATCATGAAAAAGAAATTTTAAACCTGAAATCAAAAATGCCAAACTAAGTCCCAAAAAGGGGCTGTTTTTTATGCCCATATGCATCGGCGCATCGGCGCAGCTGCGGTTGCACCGATGCGCGGGGGCATATGAGCCAAAATACATAGGGGGTTCCATCAATTGAAAAAAGTGCACAAAGCGATGGTCTCGGCGGCGAAATCCAGCTCACCGACGCGATTCAAAAACTGAACGAAATTCAATGCGTCTTCGCCTATGAATTCGAAGGCAAGCGGTACGACGTTGGGGAGAAGCTCGGGTTTATGAAAACGACGATTGAGTTTGCGGTGCAGAATGAGGAGCTGCGAGATGATTTGCTTGAGTTGATGGAGAACATCGTAGAAAAAACAAAGCAACATATGAACGTACAACGAGCCGTCATCCACAAGGTTCGTTTTTGATTATGGTGAAGGGGGACGCAAGCGTTGGCGTATCGACATCGATTGACGTTTTTAGTGCTGCTCGATTCAGCGATTGTGCTGACAGCGATTTATATTAGCGTGTTTACGCTTTATCCACATGTAGAGATATTGGAACATAAGCCGATTCTCTTGTCGGCGGTCACCCTGTTGGTGAGTCATCACCTGTTCGCATTTGTTTATCGCTTATACCATAAAGCGTGGGAATACGCAAGCATCGGTGAACTGACGGCGATTATCAAAGCGGTCACACTGTCGGTTATGACCACAGCGGCCGTGCAGTTTGCCGTGTTCCATGACATCTACGCTCGCGCATTAATGATCACGTGGATGATTCACATTCTTTCAATTGGCGGCTCGCGCTTCGTCTGGCGCGTGTTCCGTGACCGCTATATCAAATCGGATGTCAATAAACGGCGGACGATGATCATCGGCGCGGGGGCGGCGGGCATGATGGTCGTGCGCCAGCTCCTCAATAACCCGGAAGCGGAGTTAAAGCCCGTCGTTTTTATTGACGATGACCCAAACAAACAAAAGCTGCAATTTTTCGGGATTCCCGTGCTCGGAACAACGGAAGACATCGAGGACATCGTCCAAACGTTGCGGATCGAACAGATTATTATCGCCATTCCGTCGTTGACAAAAAAACAGTTGAACCGCATTTTCGAGCAATGCGCCAAAACGAACGCCAAAACGCAAATCGTCCCGAAACTCGAAGACATCGTCACCGGCAAAGTATCGGTCAGCCAATTCCGCGACGTCCAAGTCGAGGACTTGCTCGGCCGCGAACCGGTCGAACTCGATATCGAAAGCATCGCAAGCTATATCGAAAACAAAACGATTTTAGTCACGGGAGCTGGGGGCTCGATCGGCTCGGAAATTTGCCGCCAAGTATGTCAATTTCGGCCGAAAAAACTCGTCCTTCTCGGCCATGGCGAAAACAGCATTTACCAAATCGACATGGAACTCCGCCATCAATATAAAGGCCAAATCGAAATCGTCCCTGTCATTGGCGACATCCAAGACCGCACACGCATGTTTGAAGTGATGGAAGAACATAAGCCAGATGTCGTCTACCATGCCGCCGCCCATAAGCACGTGCCGCTCATGGAATACAATCCGAAAGAGGCGGTCAAAAACAACATTTTCGGCACGAAAAATGTTGCCGAAGCCGCCGATACATTCGGGGTACATACGTTTGTCCTTATCTCTTCAGACAAAGCCGTCAACCCGACAAACGTCATGGGAGCGACCAAGCGGTTCGCCGAAATGCTCATCCAGCAGCTCGACAAACAAAGCAAAACGAAATTCGTCGCCGTCCGCTTTGGAAACGTCTTGGGGAGCCGTGGCAGCGTCATCCCGCTGTTCAAAAAACAAATCCAAGCAGGCGGCCCAGTCACCGTCACCCACCCGGACATGACACGCTACTTCATGACCATTCCCGAAGCGTCCTGCCTCGTCATCCAAGCCGGGGCGCTTGCCAAAGGCGGCGAAATCTTTGTCCTCGACATGGGTGAACCGGTCAAAATCGTCGATCTCGCGAAAAACTTAATCAAACTATCCGGCTATACCGTCGAAGAAATCGGTATCGAATTCACCGGCATTCGTCCTGGCGAAAAGCTGTTTGAAGAGCTGCTTAATGAAAACGAAGTCCATCCAGAGCAGGTGTTTCCGAAAATATTTATTGGGAAAGCAACAGCGGTGGAAGAGAAAGTTCTTCAAGACTTTATGGAGCGGTTTGAAGAGATGGACAAAGAAGAGGTTAAGGCAAGATTGTTGGGGATTGCGAATAGTCGGTTTATGTCGAAGGGTTCTGTAAACTCAGCAGTGAATCAATAGTTTAAAAGTAAGTAGTCTTAAAAAAGAAGGTGTTTCTCTTTGATAAAACAACAATTCTTTTATAATAATCAAGAAATAATGCGAATTTATCATGATGGATTTGATGATTATCCGATCCATAGAACAATTTATCAAGAAGAAAAGTTATCTGCTGGAACCATAGTATTTAAAGAATCTTGGATTGATACGCTTGATCTGGAAGAGATTTCTTATCATTGTCATGCAGAGGGATTTTTACCATCACAACACGATAAAAATCCGTATGTGGCGTTATGTTGTAATTATAAGGAATTCATTACAATGGACAAACAATGGGTCGAAAAGATGATAGATGAACAACCACAGTTATTTGATGAAATTGCTCAGTACATTAAGAAGTGGTCTAATTTTAATCTCCATAAGTCTCCTTATACTTTAGGGAATATTCTTATTTTTACACCCACCAAAATTGAAGTGAAAAAAATTTTATCTAAAGAAAATAAACGCAACTTTCAACTTCACGTTTTACAGAATGGTTACGGAGAACTTATGTGCATCGCTAAGTTTAAATTTAACAATATAATTGTTGATACAAAAATATTACCAGTCCAAGATCAGCATCTGCTTGAATCAAGCAGGGAATGGAATAAGGGTAACTATTCAGCCACATCATAAAGTGAGCTGAATATTTTCTTCTTTCCTTGTCTATGATGTGAATATTGATAGACAAGGAGGTGAATCGCATGTTGACGGTACAACAAGCTGTATTTACAGTTGAGAGCTTAATCGGCAAAGTTCAACAACAAAAACAGCTCATTCATCAACTCATTCAAGAAAATGAACATTTGCGTCACGAAAACAAACAACTACGCAAAGAAAATGAACAACTGAAGTACCGTGTTCAAGAGCTGGAAGCACGCACGAAAAAAAACAGCTCCAATAGCCATTTGCCCCCATCTTCTGACCGTTTTGAGAAAAAGCGTTCCTCCCGCGAGCCGTCTGGCAAAAAGCCTGGTGGGCAAGAGGGACATGAGGGGAAGACGCTCCGTCAAGTGGAACATCCACATCATCGTGTCGTCCACCGTGTGCATACGTGTCAAGGATGTGGAGCTTCTTTGCGTGAAGTCAAACCGTTCAAAGTCGATATCCGTCAAGTGTTTGATGTCCCTCCTGTGGCGATCGAGGTGACACAACATGAACGTGAAGTGAAATCGTGTCCACATTGTCGATGCGTGCAACAAGCCGAATTCCCATCCCATGTCACGAATCATGTGCAATACGGTCCACGGCTCACGGCGCTCGTTGTTTATTTACATCATATCCAATTGATCCCGTACAAGCGTTTAAGTGATACAATCGAAGCGTTATATCAACACTCGATTAGTACAGGAACCCTTGCCAATATGGTGAAACGAGGACGCGAAGCGCTGGAATCAAATATGGACATCATCGAAGACGCCTTACTTGAATCCAACATCCTGCATGTCGATGAAACGAGTTTGCGCATCAATGGGAAACTCGCATGGGTGCATGTCGCGTGTACATCGAGATATACATACTTGGCTCCTCACGCTTCTCGTGGAAAAAAAGCGACCGATGATATCGGGATTCTTCCCCGATATGAAGGGACGATGATGCACGATGCGTTCGGTACGTATCCGAAATACACACATGCCACCCATGCCCTTTGTCATGCCCACCATTTGCGTGAGTTAAAAGGATTCATCGAACAGGGGCATACGTGGGCGATGCGCATGACCACGTTTCTGTTAGCCGCCAAGCAAGCCGTCGAAGCCCATCACGGTGCACTTTCCGAAGAAGAAGCGAGACGGTGGGAACGAGTGTATGATCGCATCCTAGAAAGAGCACAACACCGATTGGAAACGATGACGCCTCTTCCGAAAAAAGCACTCGCTTTTGTTCGACGCCTTCAAAAACGAAAGGAAGAAGCGCTGCGTTTCTTACGTGAAGTACATGTTCCCTTTGATAACAACCAAGCCGAACGCGATCTTCGCATGGTCAAAGTCAAAGAGAACATTTCGGGTACGTTTCGCGAAGAAACATTCGCGCAGTCGTTTTGCATCGCAAGAAGCATCGTTTCCACACTGACGAAACACGAAAAAAACGTGTGGGATTCGTTATGTCTTCTGTTGGCAGGCGAAACGATCGATCGAGTTCTTTCCGCTACCTAGGGCATTTTCTATGACCGAAATGCCCTATTTGTGCTGGGCTTTTTTATACACTAGCACTGGGGTGAATAGTTACGAATAAGGTAGATATTGAATTATATGGGAACAATCGATTAGTGTATGCTTGCTATGATGTTTCGTTCATTAGATCAATTCATATTACAATGGGGATCACGACGAAGCAAATCAAAGTGCCTTTGCAGTTATCCAGCAAGACCGTGGTACTAAAAGATATTGTTTATGAGCCGATCACAATAGGAGAAGCAAACGCAGAACCACTAAACTCTTATTTTTATCGGGAAAAACTTTTGGCTAGTCGATTCATAAAAGGGCGGCGTTTTGAATTTATCACTAAGGGGCAATATGAACGAGCACTTGAAATTTTTGAAGAAATTGTTGAATCTGGTGGGTTTGATCATATGTGGGTATATGATCGGTATTTTATGGATTGTAGCCCAGAAGGCGGAGAAAAACGAATCAATGATATTATTAAGGTGCTTGGGAAGAACAACCGATTGAGCAAACATATTGTGTTTAAAGCAAAATCGAAAGAAGATGCGGAACAACAGTTTGAGCAGTTTCAAAAAACGATTCAACCTACGGTTAGCTTTTTAAACAAAAGAGGTTTTACTTTAAATTTTACCTTTTATGGAACAATAGAACCATTTCATGACCGCTTTTTGTTTTTGATAAATAAAAATAATACGGATGTATTTCGGGCTTTTATGTTAGGTACTTCTTTCAATTCATTTGGAGATAATTATTCGGCAATTATTGAACTTGATCCTTTAGATGGAAAACATGTGTTTCGTATTTTAGAGGAAAATATTGTTTCACAAAACCACATTGTTTTATCAAGGGGATTACAATGATCGCTTACAAATCATGTGAAGTGAAAGATTACTTTGTAAGTGAACTTGAATATTTTACGACAGGTGGTTCATACGTAGCAATTATCGTGGATCCATATTATGGTGGTGTTAGTTCTGATCTCCAAAACAGGGTCAAGGAATTTTTAGATTTTATTCAAAACTTTCTCCGGCCAGTAAAAATGATATGGTTTTACAATAGCAGAAACTGTCGACCTATTTCCTTTTCCAGCATTGAACCGATTGATTTAGTTGAACAAGGGTTTCGAGTCCATGACCGGTTTCTTTTTTTATATGATGTGGAAGAGCAAGCATACGTAAAACATTTTCATCTTGGCGGGTCATTGAATAGTATAGATTTGCAGCAACAAGAAAGGCCTATTCCGATTATGAGAATTTCACAACTGCATGAACATGAGATTTCAGAGATTCATGAATTATTACAGCAGCTTGAAACCATTTATGCGAAAAAGAACTGGGGATGCTCATAATGAAAGAAAAAATCGAAGAAATTGCTTCTATCTTTAACGAAAGAAGAAATGGCTGGTATAGCTTAAAGCCAAAGTTAGAGCAGTTGTTAGGCACAAAAACGTGGAAAGAGTTGATTGATGAATTTGAGTCTGAACTTTCCTCGTTTCCTAAAGGGAAAGGTCCTCATTACAGTTTAGTGTTTTATTTAGCGCTTATGATTATCATATCCAACAACGTGAATAAAAAAGAAGTCGCTGAATATGTGAAGGAGAAAAACAGCTATCGCTTGATGATAAGAGGATTAGAACTGCTTTTGTCATCACAATCGAAAACATTAAGATATGAGGCGGAATTAATGGCACATGAATACAAAAACAAATATGAATATGTTTCCCATTTCAGCGGCTACGTTCCAGATTATCAAATAGATATGAGGGGATATTTATTATTGCTCCAATTCCTTTATGAAGCGAATCGCGATGATTTTTGGCGAGTTTTGGAGAAAGACCAACAAAATGCGATCTTTTTATGCGTAATGTTAGGGGGAGAGTTATCGTTCCCTTACGAAGAATTGATCCCTTTGCTGGCATCGGACGATGAACTGAAAGCAAACGGCGCTTTCTTTTATTTCATGCAGCATTATCAGTTTTACTTAATGGAAGGGAATGAAGAGAAAACGATAAAGGAAATGGAGACAATTGCTAGTATATTGCAGCGACTCCCTGTTGAAAAAAGAATTGCTCTAATTATTAATTACATGTTTGTAGAAAAGGATCATCCTAGTATTTTTGTGGAAGAGTTACAAAAGGCAGATGGTGAACTGCTTGTACAGCACCTTCAACGTCAAGAATTGGAAAAACTCCATCAACTCGTTAAGCTCTATCCATTCATGAAAATCACCAAAGACGAAAAAATAGAAAAATTGTTTGTCGAGCGTTTTCTTCAATGGCTGCGCAACGGGGGAAATCCATATGGATGGGATTCCTCGAAGGAAAGGGCAAAAGACATCATTGGCTTACTATCGTCAGGGGTAAAAGCTGAGTTAGTCAAGGAGCTTTCCATTATCAAAGAGGACCTTTTGGTAAGTTCGTTTGATAGACAAGTTCGATATAGCCATTATTATAGAGATAAGGAAAGGGAAAAAATAGTTGAAGAAGTAGTTTTAGTTTGTTCGAATTGAATGTTTCCCTATTGTCTTCGTAATGCTTATATCATTTATTCCAATGAAATTTGCCGCCGTCCGCTTTGGAAACGTCCTCGGCAGCCGCGGCAGCGTCATCCCGCTGTTCAAAAAACAAATCCAAGCGGGCGGTCCCGTCACCGTCACCCACCCGGACATGACGCGCTACTTCATGACGATTCCGGAAGCCTCCCGCCTCGTCATCCAAGCCGGGGCGCTTGCCAAAGGCGGGGAAATCTTCGTCCTCGACATGGGTGAACCGGTCAAAATCGTCGACCTTGCGAAAAACTTAATCAAACTGTCCGGCTATACCGTCGAAGAAATCGGCATCGAATTCACCGGCATCCGTCCGGGCGAGAAAATGTTCGAGGAATTGCTCAACGAAAACGAAGTGCACCCGGAGCAGGTGTTTCCGAAGATTCATATTGGGAAGGCGACGGCGGTCGACGAAGCCATCCTCCGCGACTTTAT
Organism: Geobacillus thermoleovorans; assembly: GCF_001610955.1. GTDB lineage: Bacteria > Bacillota > Bacilli > Bacillales > Anoxybacillaceae > Geobacillus > Geobacillus thermoleovorans. Next base: position 3,223,288 of record NZ_CP014335.1, on the reverse strand, counting down.
GGAGCGGTTTGGGGAGATGAGCGAGGGAGAGGTGAGGGAGAGGTTGTTGGGTGTTGTGAATGGTGAACTTATGATACTATAAGGGGGAGTAATGAAAAGTTATGAGTGATAAAAAGGAGCAAGAGAAAAAATATCTAAACAAACCATAGGGTATTTATGGGAAAAACCATTAAGCAAGAAGGCGTAGCTAATATAGGATGGCAGACAGATGTTGATGAATCATTAGAAATAGGAGCGTTAGTTCCTTTCGGATATATTTCTGGATATTAAGGAAGCAGCTGATGAACTGACAGATAAAGCTGTTGAATGTGGATTAGAAGATTTATATGTATTTCCAATTATGTTTCTTTATCGGCATTATTTAGAGTTGCTTCTGAAAAACATGTACTTTAAGTGTTCGGAAGACAGTATCTGGGAGAAGAAAGCTTTTGTTAAAAAGAATGGGCATAAACTATCATCTTACTGGGGAAAGTGTAAACACCTGTTATATCGGAGTAATCTTCAGACGACATTGATAAAATCGGTGGCTTGGTAAATGATTTTGAGCGAATTGATGAGCGTTCATTTACATTTAGGTATTATTTGGATAAAAATCTTGATATGACATTACCGAAAGACTTATTTGTTGATTTGAAAATTGAAAAGTTAATTTCTCGATGACGCGGCACACCCTAAGCGCCACAACACTTCCTCTGGGCGTTCCTGAATGTGATGGACAAACCGTTGAACGGCCTGAAGGATCTCGTGGCGGTCCTTGTGAAAGACATTCGCGATCACCGTATCCTTCAACCATTTCCATAAACGCTCGATCGGATGGAGCTACCGTGAATACGGGGGAAGATACAGGAAGTGAAAACACTGCCCTTCTTCCCGCAAAAAGTCCTTCACCATTTGAGCATGATGAATCCGGTCGTTGTCCAAGATTAACGCAATCAGTCGGTTGGGATGCCGCTCTTTGAGCAGACGCAAGAAATCAAGGAACGTCTTGGCATTGGCGGCCTCCGCTTGATGAACCAAGGTGTCCCCATCGTGGACGTTCACGGCGCCCAATACTGAAACATGGGCATGATGGCCGAATGTCGGCACTCGCTTTTGACGACCGGTCTCGGACCAGATGGATCGCAAGACATGATCGGAGCGGATATGGGTTTCATCCATGTACAGAAGAACGGCATCTTCGGTATCCTTGGTGATCAAGTTTTTTTATCAGATCTATTTGCTTTTCAAATCGCTTTTGCTCATCCGGATTCCCTTTGGCCAACTTCGTAGGGCGAGTTCACGACAGCCCTTGGTGGTGCAGCAGTTTTTTCGCAGCGCTTCCGCGGGAAAGGGAAACACCGAAGTGCTTTTCAACATAGGATTGCAGGAGTTTGGTGTTCCACGCCGAAGCGACATCCTAGCCCAATTCCGCGGGAGTCGTGGTGAGCACGAGCTGCTTGACCTCTTCCTGCTGTTCTGCGGTGAGAAACGGGTGGCATCCTGGAGGAAAATCTCGATGAAGCAAGAGTTCCAAGCCGCCTTCGTTGAACAGCGACACATAGTGGGAAACGGTTTGTCGGCAGACGTTGGCCATGTAAGTTGCTTCTTTGCCCAAATAGCCTTTCCATCACCAACCGGACTGTCATCATCCGTTGACGGAGAAGCGTATTTTTGATTTTTCGCTCCTGCTTGCGAAGTTTCCGTGATGATCATCCGTGATCGTTGGTGATTTGGAGATGTTTCATGAAAGATCCCACTCATTTTCTATGGTTTTTCTTGGGAGCAGGATCACCGGAGTGTGCACTGATGATACGAAGGTTGACTCTTTTATGAGCGTGTATATAGAAAGCACAACGTATCTCCGGAACAACAGAAGAGGTCGTCAAACCGATTTTAGAAGAATCAGGGCTAGTATGTGGCGAGCACTTTTTCTTAGCGTATTCCCCAGAACGCGTCGACCCAGGCAACAAGCAATACAACACGAAAAATACGCCAAAAGTCGTCGGGGGAGTCACGCCGACATGCACCCTTGTCGCATCAACCATGTACCGAAGTGTCCTTGAAGGCGATGTTCATGAAGTGTCCAGCCGCAAAGTAGCAGAGATGGAAAAAATTCCCGAAAATACATTCCGTAACATCAACATCGCCTTAGGAAACGAAATGGCTATCTTGTGCCAAAAAATGGGTATTGATGTCTGGGAAGTCATCGATGCGGCAGCAACCAAACCGTACGGATTTATGCCCTTCTGTCCAGAACCGGGATTGGGCGGCCATTGCATCCCGATCGCTCCTTGGTATTTAACGTGGAAGGCAAGAGAATACAACTACCATACACGCCTAATCGAAATCGCCGGTGAAATTAACGACAGCATGCCCGATTTTGTCGTCCAGCGCTGTGCAGAAATTTTAAATGAACATGGGAAAGCGTTGAAAGGTTCAAATATTTTTGTGTTAGGTGTGGCTTATAAAAAAGATATCGACGACTACCGCGAGTCGCCAGTGTTACCCATTCTAACGAAATTGACAAAAGCAGGGGCAAACTGGACGGTTGTCGATCCGCACGTGAAAGAGTTTAATTGGAACGGAAAAGATCCATGGGCAATGGTTTGCCCTCCACCCAGGGATGAAAATCCCCCTTTTCTTCCCATAATGAAGAATAGGCGCAAACAGTTCAACAGGACGTTATGCTTAATGGTGGCTTAGACCCTGTACGGAAAAGTGTTTGAATCCACTGGGTGCACCACCCATTGTCCGCCCTTTCCCGATGCGGAGGAAAGGTGACGACGAACGGAAAACTGCCGCATTTCTCCCGTGGATTCGCTGTTTGCGCACTCGATCATCGAAAAGGAGGATTTTCATCATGGATGTCATCTATCCTCGCTGCGCAGGATTGGATGTTCATGCCGAAACCATCGTCGCCTGCGCGCTATGGGAAGAAGATGGACACATTCAAAAGGACATTCAAACCTTCTCCACGTTCTCGAAGGGACTTGGCGACCTGCTTGAGTGGCTCGAAGAACATGGCGTTACCCATGTCGCCATGGAATCCACCGGCGTGTATTGGAAACCGGTCTTCGCCTTCCTCGAGGGCTATGTCGACTTGACTTTGGCCAATCCGCAGCGGATCAAAAATGTCCCGGGAAGAAAAACCGATGTCTCGGACGCCGAGTGGATCGCCAAGCTGCTCCGCCATGGACTCGTTGAAAAAAGTTTCGTCCCCCCAGCGGATATTCGCGAATTGCGGGATTTTACCCGCCTCCGCAAAAAGTGGGTCGGACAGCTGACTTCGGAGAAAAACCGGATTCAAAAAGTGCTCGAGTCTTCCAATGTCAAACTCGGCTCGGTCCTCTCCGATCTCTTCGGCGTTTCCGGAAAAGACATCCTCGCCCGGCTGCTTGAGAAGGGATACGTGGACAAGGACGAGTTGGATCAATGCCTGCGCGGCAGGCTCAAAAAGAAAAAGCAGGCGGTGTACGATTCGCTGCTCGGCACCTTGACCGAACACGAGCTCCGTCTCCTTCGCCTCTTGTGGAAACACGTTGAGGAATTGGAGCGGCTCATCGAAGAAGTCGACCAGCACATCGACCGCCTGCTCGAGCCGTATCGGGAGGAAGTGGACTTACTGATGACCATGCCTGGAATCAAAAAACAAACCGCCGCCGTCATCATAGCCGAGATGGGAACCGACATGAGCGTCTTTGAAACGCCGGAACGGGCGGCTTCATGGACTGGATTGTCCCCCGGCAACCATGAAAGCGCCGGAAAGCGAAAGAGCACGCGCACGACAAAAGGCAATCCCCATCTCCGATCGGCGTTATGCGAGGCGGCATGGTCAGCAGCTCGATCCAAGACGCATCCCTTGTCCCGAAAGTTTTGGTCGTTGGCGGCCCGGTGCGGGAAGAAAAAAGCCCTCATCGCCATTGCTCGGCGGATGTTGGTGATCATCTTTTGCATGATCTCCCGCAAAGAGCCGTTCCGCCAACCACAACTTATTTAGTCTAGCCAAAAGGCAGACAGGTTATACGAGATGCCTAAAATCGGGCACCTCTGCTTTCCTATTGCCTTTTTTGGCCATTTTCAGTATACCCTCACGGATCAGGAGCGTATACCGCACTCACCAAGTGGTGGGGATTTTCACGGAAAATAATCGAAACGAGAGAATTGCATGACGTAAGTATTGAAGAAGCAGATCTCGTGTTAATAACAACAAATCATACTGCGTTTGATTTTGAAATGGTAGCGGAAAAGGCGAAAGTGATTTTTGATACGAGGAACGCTGTTAACAGAGAAGGCCGTAACAATTATTACAAACTTTAATCTATGATTAATTGGGGTGGCAATTGTGCAGATTTTGTATAAGATCAAAGGATTAACCAAGCAGGAGTTCTTAAGAAATGTATTGACATTAATGACCGGCATCACTATCGCACAATTGCTTCCCATTTTAGTTTCTCCTATACTAACGAGAATTTACAATCCGGTTGATTTTGGTGTTTATGCTTTATATATTTCTATCATAAGTATTGTATCTGTAGCAGTCACGTTAAGGTACGAATTTGCGATTGTAACACCTCAAAAAAGAGGAGATGCTCTAAATATATTTACTCTTTCCCTAATTGCTTCTTTTGTTACTAGCTTTTTAATGTTCATCATTGTGATTCTTTTTCATAGGGATATACTTGATTTACTAGACAACAAAAGTATAGGAATTTGGCTTTATTTGATTCCTTTTGCTACCTTTTTAATAGGTGTTACGCAAACTTTTAATTACTGGTTTAATAGGGAAAAGCGATTCGGTGTTTTGTCAAAAAGTAGGATTATACAAACATTTGGGAATATAATTCCTAATATAGCGATAGGAATAATTTATAAGAACGAATTCGGTTTAATCTTTGGTCATTTATTGGGTGCAGTTGCTTCTGTAATTTATCTTATTTACAATTTTGTTAGAGATAGAGAGATAATTAAGGAACTGAAAGAGCATGCTTCCTTATCAAAAATAAAGGAACAGGCTTTAACATACAAAGAGTATCCTCAGTTTAATATGGCAAGTGCTTTTCTAGATACAATGTCTTTACAATTGCCTGCTTTATGTGTAAGTAAAACCTACTCAAGTGTAGATTTAGGTTATTACAATCTAACGACCCGGACAATAAGTATGCCCTTGTCTGTCATATCAACTTCGGTATCACAGGTATTCTTTCAAAAAATTTCGGAGGCATACAATCAATGTAAACCATTAAGACCAATTATCTTAAATACAGCAAAATATTTATCGCTGATTTCTATTTTTCCTTTGCTAATTTTATTATTTTTTGGACCACAATTATTTTCTTTTGTTTTTGGAGAGAAATGGTCTGTTGCTGGAGAATTTGCACGAATTCTAGTATTTTCATATGCAATAAAGTTTGTTGTTTCACCTTTAAGTGTTGCCTTTTTAGCTGTTGGAGCAGTTAGAAGACTTTTTTATTTGCAATTTTTTCGATTTGTTTTTACGGTGTTCTTGCTTTTCTTAAGCTTGAATATAGATGTCATCTATTTTTTGATCTTTTACAGTTTATATGAGTTTTGTTATTACATACTGTACTTTATTTTCATCTTAAAGTTACAGACAAAGAAAAATGAGCAGGAGTAGAATAACAATGAAAATCGAAATGCTAGACCTCTCAGAACAATATCAATCCATGAAAGACAAAATCATGCAAAAGTTAGATGAAGATCATGTCCTCGTCCCGTTTTATCTTGGGAGAGAACGTTAAAAAGTTGGAATCGGATATCGTCAAATACAGCCGTGTCAAGCACCGCATTGGTGTAGGGAACGGAAGCGATGCGATCCACATCGCTCTTCAAGCGGTAGGCGTAGGGGAAGGGGATAAAGTGATCACGACGCCTTTTACGTTTTTTGTCACTGCCGGATCTATCGCGCGTACGGAGGCGAAGCCTGTTTTTGTCGACATCGATCCAGTAACATTTAACATAGATCTATCGAACATCGAAGCGGCCATTACGCCGAGAACGAAGGCAATCATTCCGTTTCACTCATATGGGCAAATGGCAGATATGGATCCGATTGTTGAGATTGCCCGGCAATATCGCTTGGCGATTATTGAAGATGCCGCTCAGGCGATTGGCGCCAAGTATAAAGGGAAAACGGTCGGGGAACTGGGGACGGTTGCAACGTACAGTTTCTTCCCGACCAAGAATTTAGGGGCTTATGGTGACGGGGGAATGATTGTCACCAATGATGATGAGGTGGTCGAGAAATGCCGCGTCATTCGCGTCCACGGCAACAAGCCCAAGTATTATCACCACGTGTTAGGTTACAACAGCCGCTTCGACGAATTGCAGGCGGCTATCTTAAAATGTGAAGTTTCCGCATCTAAACGAGCCGAAACAGAATGGATTGAAACGGTTGAGAGGGGCAACCGGTTAATCAATCCGAATTGAAGAAGATTTGGCAAAGGTAATTCAGCAATTTGAACCAACGGATTTTTCCACCCCCTTTGTATGGGGATGGAAAGGCATCGGAGAAGATCGCGAACATAATCGCAGACTTCCTTTCAGACAGCGTCCGCCTATAATTTGTATAGGCGGTTATACTTGAGGAGTGAAAAGCATGTGCGATATTAGGAAAGGTCAAAATGTAGTCATTGGGGACCATGTTTCTTTTGGGGAAAACGTGGTCATTGGGAATAATGTCATTATTTGTGAAGGCACGAAAATCGGCGATAACGTGGTGATTCAAGATAATGCTGTCATCGGTAAACAGCCGACACGTGCAAAAGCATCCGTTTTACCTGAAACCAAGCAGCTCCCACCAGCTGTGATTGGATCGGGAGTAACAATCGGAACCTCCGCAATTATTTATGCGAACGCTGAAATTGGGGATGAAGTATTCATCGCCGATTTAGCGACTGTTCGTGAGCGGGTAACGATCGGAGAAAGAACTATCGTTGGACGTGGAGTGGAAATCGAAAGCGACTGCAAGATAGGGAAATATTGCAAACTAGAGACGAATTGCTAATATTACTGCTTATTCAGAGTTAGGGGATTACGTCTTTATTGCCCCCTGTGTAGTCACGACAAATGACAATTATATGGCTTGGAGCAAAGAACGGTTTGGAAAATTCAAAGGTGTAACTGTGAAAGATGGAGGACGCATAGGGGCGAATGCGACCATTCTTCCCGGAAAGGTCATAAAAGAGGATGGAGCTGTAGCAGCTGGGAGTGTCGTGACGAAGGATGTAGAGAAGGAAGAACTAGTGGTAGGAGTGCCGGCGAGAAAATTAAGAGATGTTCCGGAATCAGTTATTAAGAAATCAATAACGTTTAGGTTGCAATAAGAGAGGGAAATTGCACAAAAGTTGAGTTTAAATCCTAAGAGGTGAAAGAAGTGAAAATAGCCTATGTAATCACTGGTAAGTTTGAGAAAGAGGGAGGAGTAGAGAAAAAGATATATTACCAGATTAAAGAGTGGACTAAAAACGGTAATGAGGTAAAATTATTTTGTTTTACAAAATATGGCTTAAACTCATTATTTGAATCCCTAGATACCGAAGTAATATCTTTTAGAAACTATTTGGAGTTAGCGACAAACCCGTTCCTAATAAAAAAAATATTAAATTGGAAACCAGATATTATTTATTTCAGACAACAACGATTTACTTTACCTTTTTATATCATGTTTCACGAGTGTTGATTATCCAAAATTAGACATACGTCTTCCATAAATTTGGGCATACTCAAACAAAGCAGCGGCCATCCCGGATTTCCAATCGAGAGGAAGCTGCCCAGAGAAAAAACGGCGAACAAACGAAATGAAGGAAAGAGAGACGTTCGTCCGTTTTTTGGTTTGATCATACAGCCATCGCAGCAACACATACGCAATGAACGCCCCAAACAGCTGATTGTATACCGCATTTTCCGTCGTGCCAAACAAGGTTGGGACATTCAGATATTGCTTTACCCAGCGGAAAAAGACTTCAACGGTCCAACGTTGTTGGTACATGTCGGCAATGGTTTCCGCAGACGCATGGAAGAGATTCGTCACGACCCGAATGTCGCGGCCATTTGCATCTCGAAAGATCACTACCCGGTGACGCTTGGTCGATCGGCATTGTTTCGTCCCCAACTGGCACGTGAAGTCGGCTTGAACCGATGAAGATGTGCTGGAAAGGCGTTTCAAGCTTTTTTTCTGATGAAGTTCGATGTTGTCCTTCATTCGAATGACAAAGAGCTGATGCTGCTCCACAAATCGATCGAGGCGTTCGATTTTGAAATACGCCCGGTCTTCCACGAGCACTTGTTGAGCGTTCGTCAACTGTTCTCCCACCGGGCCATCATGACGCAGTCCGATGGTTTCCACCACGTCTGCCGGCAACGAGGATTCCGGCGAATACGCGACGTGCAGCTTCACTCCGGCGCGTTCGCCGTGATACGGCGCCCATGGCAGGCGGTTTTTCCCGACCGTGACGGTCGTCGAATCCACCACCCGAAGCGGTTTGGGAAACCGAAGCGAGCGGCGGGTTTGGCGGTTGCACTTGGAAATGATCAACGCCAACAAGCGTTTCATGATGTCATAGGGAACTTCTTTCGCTTTCTTGGATACAGTTGAATAATGGAATCGCGGCAATCCATACAGAGGCCCCACATCGGCTCCGTGGCGAAAGCTTTTCCATTGATGCATGGCGGCCAGCAGGAAGAAGTGAATCAACTCGCGCAACGTAAAGGTTCGAGACGAATCACGATACCCAACCGCTTCGGCAATCAGTTGAATCTCTTCATCCGAAACAAGTTTTTGCATCAAATTCGGGAGTGTGGTATGCTTGTTCATAGAGAGCACCTCCTGGGTTTGTTTGTGTCGCTACTCACATTCTACAGGAAAGGTGCTCTTTTTTCTATACCCTTTGGATTTTATTGGATAATCAACACGCCTGATCATGTTTAAAAAAGTACCGACAGTTATAGAGTATAATAGTGATGAAGTAGAAGAAATGAAATTATATGCTAGTTGGACAAAAAGAGTGTACAATTTGTTGACGAGAGGAATTATGAATTCTTCAGCAAGAGGATTTGTTACGGTAACTTATGAACTTGAGGAACAGATAAAGAAGTATAATAAGCCTATAATAACCATTGGAAATGGAATTAGTGATGATGTACCTCTAGTTAATAGGAAAGTAAAAGATAACGAGATAAATGCCGTTTTTATTGGATCACCGAATTGTTTATGGCATGGTGTAGATAAAATCTATTATTTGGCATCTAAATTACCAAATGTGAAGTTTCACTTAATTGGTATAGACGATGATCCTGGTTTAAATAATGTTTATACTTATGGGTATTTAAATGTAGATAAATATATAGAAATAATCAAGTTCAGTGACGTAGCAATCGGAACACTAGCGTTGCATCGAAACAATATGAACGAAGCTTCTCCACTAAAAGTAAGAGAGTATTTACATTTTGGACTGCCAGTTGTTATTGGTTATGAGGATACGGATTTTATAGACAGGACAGAGGAATTTATATTAAAGATACCTAATACAGAAGATAATGTGGAAAATAATTTACAGTTAATCTACGAATTTATGGAGCACTCTAAAGGCAAGACGGTTAGTCGAGATAAGATTTCACATATATACTATTCGGAAAAAGAAAAAAAGAGACTGGACTTTTTCTCGAAATTATGTCAATAAAAATAGAGGGTGTTTGGAAGTTTGATGTCGATTCTATATACATGCAACATGAAGAGTTAACTTCTCAGTCATCCTGCACACCCTAAGCGCTGCAGCACTTCCTCCGGACGTTCGTGGATGTAGTTGACAAACCGAGTAATGGCTTGAATGATATCGTTGCGATCCTTGTGAAAGACATTGGCCATCACCGTATCTTTCAGCCATTTCCATAAGCGTTTGATCGGGTTCAGCTGTGGCGAATAGGGAGGAAGGTAAATAAAGTGAAAACACTGCCCTTCTTCCTGCAAAAACTCCTTGACCATTTTGGCATGGTGAATGCGGGCGTTATCCAACACCAAGACTATGAGACGGTCTGGATCGCGCTCTTTGAGCATTCTCAAGAAATCCAAGAACGTCGCGGCATTGGCAGCGGTCGTTTGATGAAGCACCGTTTCGCCATCGTGGATGTTGACCGCGCCAAACAGCGATACGTGGGCATGATGGCCGAACGTCGGCACTTGTTTTTGGCGGCCGACTTCCGACCATGTGGACCGCAGGACATGGTAAGAGCGGATATGGGTTTCATCAAGGTACAACAAGACCGTACCAGGATCCATTAAGTTTTTTTATGAAGTCGATCTGTTTCTCAAAATTCTTTTGTCGATCCGGATCGCCTTTCGCCAACGTGTAGGTCGGCCGTGTCCACGACAGCCCTTTGCGGTGCAGGAGTTTTCGCAGCGCTTCGCGGGAAATGGAAACCCCGAAGTGCTTTTCGACATAGGATTGCAGGAGTTTGGTGTTCCACGCCGAAGCGACGTCCCAGCCCAGTTCCGCGGGAGTGGTGGTCAACACAAGCTGTTTGATCTCTTCCTGCTGTTCTTCGGTGAGAAACGGCTCCCGCCCGGGGGCGAAATCCCGATGAAGCAAGAGCTTCAGACCGCCTTCGTTGAACAGCGGCACATAATGGGAAACGGTTTATCGGCACACGTTGACCATGGAGGCCACCTCTTTGCCCAAATAGCCTTCCATGACTAGGCGAACCGCCATCACCCGTTGGCGAAGAAGGGTGTTTTTGATTTTCCGTTCCTGTTTGCGAAGTGTCCGAGGTGTCCATCCGTGATCGTTGGTGATTTTGAGACGTTTCATGCAGAATTCCGCTTCTTTTCCATGCTTTTCCTTAGGAACAGTATAACCGGAGTGGGCACCACTTATACGAAGGTTAACTTTTTAATGAGCATGTATATATTTGCAAAATTTTATTGCACTGAGATGAAGAAAAATATTAAGGGTGATATTGGATGATATTATATGGCAAGTATATTACAAATGAAACAAATATTAAGATAAAAGTTAATAGTTTTTTTTTGGCAGTAGTATTAGTGGTACAAGTAATGGTTTCAGCAGTATTAATAAAATTTAACATAGATATTCCAATTGTGTATATATGTCTAGGAATCCTTTCGGTAATAATAAATCACTATAATTTTGATAAAAAAATAATCCCTATAATTCTTCTTTTTTCGTTTCTTTTTTTTATTTCATTTTTATTATTAAGGGATGAAATGTTTAAGAATGATTACTTATTAGGATTTTTTTGTTTTGGCTTAGTTCCAATGTATATTGCCTCAGTTAAAATTAATATTAATGAGGTAATGAAGTACATATTAATAATTTCATGCCTTTTTTTATGGTGGCCCATTAGCCTTGATAGTGGATCCATAGATCCAGGAGAACAAATGAGCTTGAGTTATAGCTGGGTTGTTCTTGCAATATGTGGTATTTACTTTTTTTTCACAGAAAAGAAGATTCATCTCAGGTTATTAGGTTTATGTAGTTCTATAGTTTATACTTATCATATAATGTTATTTAGAACACGTGGTGCTGTGCTTTCAATAATAATATTTATTGTACTTTACTTCTTATTGAAAATCAAAACGAGAAAGTTCAAACTACTGTATTTATTACTAATATGTCTTTTTTTGTTCTTATTTTTTTCCAATATGTATACCGTGTTCCTATATTTGGACTATATATTATCTATGTACAATATTAATAGTCAATTTATAGATTATCAATTGCTTTTAATGAAAAGAGACGATATGTTTTCCGGACGTGATTTGATTTATGAAGCAACACTAAATGATTTTTTGAATAGTCCACTATATGGAAATGGTGTGGGATACTATTATGTTTTAAGTGGTTCTTATGCACATAATTTATTTCTACAATTATTGTCTGAAGGGGGCTTGATAATTAGTATCCCTGTGTTTTTTGTTATGGGATTCGCCATGGCTTATGTATTTGTAGGTAAATCTATCGATCATCAATTTAAAAAATTTTTTCTTTATTTATTTAGTATATCAATACCAAAGCTTATGTTTTCTTGGACTCTTTGGTTAGAACAGAAGTTTTGGGTATTTCTATTTTTCTGTTTTGTTCTAACGATAGGACAGATAGGCAAATTAGGGGGTGCAATTATTACACGAATTACACGGAGAGATCTTTGACAGGTGTCACGTCTTAATAGCCCCGAAATGGGCTCAAAGGCTGTTGCACTAGCTGTCTTGGAGAACGAAACAGGGAGGTATTAAAGAATTGGGGGCAAAAGTCTCTATAATAATGGGCATATATAACTGTGGAAAAACCCTTGGTGAAGCCGTAGATTCGATATTAAATCAGACATATGATAATTGGGAACTTATCATGTGTGATGATGGCTCTACGGATAACACTTATGAAATTGCCCTTGGTTATTCAGAAAAGGATCAAAGAATAAAAGTAATTAAAAACGAAAAAAATATGGGATTGGCAAAGACATTAAATAACTGTTTAGAAGTGAGTACAGGGGAATACATTATGCGCCATGATGGTGATGACCTAATGGTAAAGGACAGGATAGAAAAACAAGTCCGATTTATGCAAGATCATAATTGTGATGCGTGCGGTTCAGCTGCATATGTGTTTGATGAGAATGGAGTATGGGGAATACGGCGGCCTCCGGAGTTTCCTAATAAAAAGTGCTTGGTTACGGGATCTCCCTTTATTCATCCTACTGTTATTATGAAAAGAGAGAGCTTGCTGAAGGTTGGGGGATATTCAGATAATTATTTAACTAGACAACGGCTAGAAGATTACGATTTATGGGTTAAGTTTTTTGAGAAAGGATTTATTTTGAGAAATATCAAAGAACCTCTAATTTATTATCGTGAGGATAGAGATGCCTATAAAAGGAGAAAGAAAAAATTTAGAATCATCGAAACGAAGGCAAGATTGGATGCTTGTAAGAGACTCGATATACCATATTTTCAAAGATTTTTTGCTCTTAAGCCCTTGTTAGCGATGATAATTCCTAATGGAGTTATGGCGTACTATCATAAAATGAAAGTATGATTTTTATATTGCGCGTTTTATGTTATGTCTAATTAGTTTATGAAAAGAGATGGATGAATAGACAATGGGTGAGAAGAAGAAAGTATTGTTTTCCGCTACTGTCTACGGTCATTTAGCCGCCTTCCATAAGCCATTTATCAAGCTATTGCAAGACAAAGGGTATGAAGTCCACGCCGCCGCGAACCCGGGTCACGGACGTAAAGAAGAAATCGAAGAGATGGGGGTCGTTTGTTGGGACATTTCTTTTTCGCGCTCCCCTTATGATCTTTCAAATTTCAGAGCGATAAAGGAATTGAAAAAGTTGTTTCAAACACATTCCTTTGATTTGATCCATGTCCATACCCCTGTCGCATCGTTTTTCGTGAGATATACAGCAAAACAATGCAAACAAGGGCCTGTGCTTTATACAGCTCATGGCTTTCATTTTTATAAAGGAGCGCCTATTCTCAACTGGTTGGTTTACTATGCGGCTGAAAAACTAGCGAGAAGATGGACTGATGGTTTAATAACCATCAATAGGGAAGATTACGAGAATGGTAAACGATTGGGGTTCAAAGAGAATGAATCCCTATTTTTTGCGCATGGAGTGGGTGTTTTACTTGAGCAATATGGTGCAGAACAAGATGCTAATGTTCGCGAACAGCTTGGCATTAAAAAGAATGAGGTTGTTGTGGCATATATTGCTGAATTAAACGATAATAAGAACCATTTGTTTCTCTTGAGAAATTGGAAAAACATTTTGCAACATCATTCCGATGTTCATTGCTTGATTGTGGGCAAGGGTGAGAAAGAAGAAGAGCTCCAAAAGTATGTGAAACAAAATCAATTAAAAAACATTCATTTTTTAGGGTTTCGCCGCGATGTTCCGGCAATTTTAGCCGATTCGGATATTGTAACGCTATTATCCTTCCGCGAAGGATTGCCCCGATGCCTCATGGAAGCAATGGCCTCGAAGAAACCTTTAGTTGTCACGAATATAAGGGGTTCAAGGGATTTGGTACACCATGGGATAAATGGATTTGTTGTTGATTTAGGCGATGACCGCTCTTTAGTCGATTCATTTGTGAGGCTAGTCAATGACAAAGAATTGCGGGAACAGATGGGACAGGCCTCCTTTGATCGGATTCAGCCGTATGGTTTAGATCATGTGATTGCTGAAATGGAGGAGATTTATTCGCGGTATTTATAAAAGGTGATTATAAATTTATGGGGGAATTGACATGGCCATTCTGATCACTGGCGGCGCGGGTTATATCGGCAGCCATACGTGCGTGGAGCTGTTGCACGCAGGGTATGACATTGTCGTCGTCGATTCATTCACCAACAGCAAGCCCGAAGCGCTGCGGCGGGTTCAGGAGATTGCGCAAAGGGATTTTCCGTATTACCAGGCTGATTTGTTGGAACGGGATGCGCTGGAAGCAGTCTTCGCCAAGCACTCGATTGAGGCGGTCATTCATTTCGCCGGATTGAAAGCGGTGGGGGAATCGGTGGCGGCTCCCCTTCTTTATTATCATAACAACATCACGGGGACATTGGTGTTGCTTGACGTCATGCGCCAATACGGGGTGAAGAACATCGTGTTCAGCTCGTCGGCGACGGTGTACGGCATGCCTGATCGGGTGCCGATTACGGAGTATTTCCCGCTCCAGCCGACGAATCCGTATGGGCGGACGAAATGGATGATTGAAGAAATGTTGCGCGACCTTTATGCGTCTGACCACGGCTGGAGCATCGCCCTTCTTCGCTATTTCAATCCAATCGGCGCCCATCCGAGCGGGCGGATTGGAGAAGACCCAAACGGCATTCCGAACAACTTGATGCCGTACATTACCCAAGTGGCGGTTGGGAAGTTGAAAGAGCTGCGCGTGTTTGGCAACGATTACCCAACCGTTGACGGCACAGGGGTGCGCGATTACATTCATGTCGTCGATTTGGCTTTGGGGCATGTAAAGGCATTGGAGAAGGTTCTCGAGACAACGGGGGTGGAGGCGTACAACCTCGGCACGGGGCGGGGATACAGCGTCCTTGAGGTGGTGGAAGCGTTTGAAAGAGCGACAGGGGTGAACATCCCGTACAAAATCGTGGATCGCCGCCCAGGGGATGTGGCGGTGTGCTACGCCGATCCGACGAAGGCGAAGAGGGAGCTCGGATGGATCGCGACACGGGGAATCGAAGACATGTGCCGCGATGCTTGGCGGTGGCAGTCGCAAAATCCGAATGGATATGAACGTGTCACGGAATAGACCTTGCCATTGCGATGACAGAGGGGGGATCGTCTATTCTAAAGCGAGGGTTTGACTTCATCGTTGCACTTATGGCACTCATTGTGCTGTCGCCGATCATGGCGGTGATAGCCATTCTTGTGCGTTGGAAGCTGGGCTCCCCTGTCCTGTTCAAGCAACAGCGCCCTGGTTTGCATGGCAAACCCTTTTATTTATATAAATTTCGCACGATGACAGATGAACGGGATGAAAACGGAGAGCTGTTACCTGATCACCTAAGGCTGACTCCGTTTGGTCAGTTTCTTCGGAAGTATAGTCTCGATGAGTTGCCGCAACTATTTAATGTGTTGAAAGGGGATATTAGCCTCGTAGGACCTAGACCGTTACTGATGGAATATTTGGAGCTGTACACGCCCGAACAAGCCCGCCGGCATGAGGTGAAGCCAGGGATCACAGGATGGGCGCAAGTAAATGGGCGCAATGCGATTTCGTGGGAAGAGAAGTTTCAGTTGGATGTTTGGTATGTGGATCATCAGTCGTTTTGGCTGGATTTAAAAATTCTTTTTTTGACCGTGTGGAAGGTGCTTAAGTCTGAAGGGATCAGCCATCAAGGACATGTCACGATGGAAAAGTTCAGGGGTGCTAAAGAACAAAAGAGTGGATGATGGAAATGAATCGGATTATTGTAATTGGTGAAGGCGGCCACAGCAAGGTCGTTCAAGACATTATTGCCGCTGATGGCCGCTATCAAATCGCCGCGATTTTAGATGACAAATATCAAGAAATGCATGAGTGGAACGGGATTGTGTATGGTCCTATTTCTGCTGTTTCTCCTATGATTGACAGAAATCCAAGTACGAAGTTGATCATAGCGATTGGAAACAACCAAGTGCGGGCTGAAATCGCCAAGTGCATTCAGGTAAGCGATGAAATGTTTGCGACGTTAATCCATCCCTCAGCTGCGATTAGTCCGTCAGCTCGGATTGGGGAAGGCACGGTTGTAATGCCGAACTGTGTAGTCAATGCGCATGCGGTGATTGGAAAACATGTCATTATTAATACCGGGGCGATCGTAGAACATGATAACCGCATCGGGGATTATGCTCATATTTCCCCTAATGCGACGTTGACAGGGAATGTGGTGATTGGAGAAGGGACTCATGTCGGGGCGTCTGCCACCATTATACCAGGAATCAAAGTAGGCAAGTGGAGTATTATTGGTGCGGGTTCAACGGTCATACGCGATATACCTGATTTCAAGAAAGCTGTTGGATGTCCAACGAGATTCCTAGATTAGTACTACGATGTGGGATAGTTAATCTTAAAATATAAGGGATGACAGAGAATGATGAATAAACCGCGAATCTACCTTTCCCCTCCCCACATGAGCGGGAATGAACAAAAGTACATCCAAGAAGCGTTTGAAACGAACTGGATCGCCCCTCTTGGTCCGAACGTTGATGCGTTTGAGAAAGAGCTGGCGGCGTATGTTGGATCAAAAGGGGCGGCGGCGGTCAGTTCGGGGACAGCGGCGATTCATTTGGCGTTGCGGCTGCTTGGCGTCGGGCAGGGGGATGTGGTGTTTTGTTCTTCGCTGACGTTTGTGGCCAGCGCGAATCCGATTTTGTATCAAGGGGCCGAGCCTGTTTTCATCGATTCCGAACCAGAGACGTGGAATATGTCTCCACGGGCATTGGAGCGGGCGATGGAAGGGGCGAAACGGGAAGGGAAGCTTCCTAAGGCTGTGATTGTCGTGAATTTGTACGGTCAAAGCGCGAAGATGGATGAGATTTTGGCGATTTGCGACCGCTACGGCGTGCCTGTTGTGGAAGATGCGGCGGAGTCGCTCGGTTCGACGTATAAGGGGAAGAAAAGCGGGACGTTTGGGAAGTTCGGCATTTACTCGTTCAACGGGAATAAAATCATCACGACATCCGGCGGGGGAATGCTGGTCTCCGATGATGTCGACGCGCTGGCTAGGGCGCGCTTTTTGGCGACCCAGGCGCGCGATCCTGCTTTGCATTACCAGCATAGCCAAATGGGCTACAACTACCGCATGAGCAACATCGTCGCTGGCATCGGCCGAGCGCAGCTCGAGGTGTTGGACGAACGGGTAAAAGCGAGACGGGCGGTGTTTGACCGCTATGTGCAGGCGTTAGGGGAGATCGAAGGCATTCGTTTTATGCCTGAACTCGCGGGAACGATGTCCAACCGCTGGCTGACGGCGTTAACGATCGATCAACAAGTGCTGGGTGTGACACCAATGGAGATCATCAACGCGCTCGCTGAGGAAAACATCGAAGCCCGTCCCGTGTGGAAGCCGCTGCATTTGCAGCCGCTGTTTGCAGGAGTGCGGTATTACCCGCACGAGGAAGGATGGAGCGTGTCGGATGACTTGTTTGCCAACGGCCTTTGTTTGCCGTCGGGGTCAAGCATGACCGTTGAAGAACAACAGCGCGTGATTGATGTGTTCCTGCGTGCTGTGAAACGGGCATAACAGACAAGCCTCCTGTGGCATAAAAGCTGCGAGAGGCATTTTTTTATTATTGGAGGGTGAGGATGATGGAGGCGAAACAGCACAGACCTTTGGGGACGGAGCAATTGAAACATATTTTGCTTGAAGCGTGCCAACGTGGGGAGATGGCCGCACAGATGACGGCGAAGGATATGGTGCAGGAGCTCGTTGATCGGTTGAAGCACATCTTCAAGAGCCATGATGCGTAAGCCAGGTGTTCGTATGCTCCCTTTTCAGCAACACCCTAAATCCATTAAAAAGGCTAAAACGCACCGGCCGCAAAGCCGTCGTTGCATACACCGACTGCCGCCCGGGCGACCGAGCGCGCCTCGTCGCTTCGGCGGAAAAGATTTATAACGAACTCGGTTGGAAAGCGGAGTATTCGTTGGAACAAATCATTGAAAGTGCGTGGAGACGGCATCAGCGGAGAGAATCATGAAAGCCAAGCTGTTCCTTGATGGGGCGGTTGGTTTATTTTTAGTTATTTTTATCTGAATAAAGATTTGGTTTGGTGCCTGTCACCGCTCGAAAATTGTCTAAATATTGGTAATTGAAAGATAAATGGGAGGGTATTACAATGATGGATAAGAACTAATGTTCTGTGATTGGGAGGGATGGATGAGTGACGGTGAAGATTTTAAGCATTGGGTTGAGGGGGTTAGAAGGGTATCGGGTGCAGGTGGAGGTGCAGGAGGTGCCGGGGATTGCGGCGATGGTGATTGTTGGGTTGCCGGATGCGTCGGTGAAAGAGGCAAAGGAACGTGTTCTTGCTTCGCTTTATGCTTTCGGGTGCGACTTTTTGATAAAAGGCTTGTTGTTCATTTGTCTCCGCCGGAGCGGAAAAAGCATAGCCCGATGTTTGATTTGGCGATGGCGATTGGGATTTTGAAGGCAATGGGTAAGCTGACAGCGCCGGTTTCCCCCGATGCAGCGTTTTTAGGTTCGTTATCGTTGGATGGAACGATTCAGCCGGTGGATGGTATGCTTCCAGCGATATTGGCGGCAAAGAAGCTCGGTTTTCAAAAAGTATACCTTCCGTATGATCCCACACTTCCGCTTCATCATTTGAAAGATCTCGATTGTATCTTTGTTCAGACATTGGAAGAAACGGTGCAATATCTGCAAGGACAACGTGTTCTTTCGTTACCCCCAGCTTTTCGCACTCCTGAAATTACGAACTCCCCGCGAAAGCATCATCGGGATTTTCAATCGATTATTGGCCATCATCAAGCAAAGCGAGCATTGGAGATCGCAGCGGCAGGCGGACATCACGTGTTAATGGTTGGACCGCCTGGGTGCGGGAAAAGTTTGTTGGCGGAAACGTTTCCGACGATTTTGCCGAGCCTTTCTCATGATGCGCAGTTAGAGGTGATCAGTTTGTACCAGCTGGCAGGGGAAAAAATCGAGAGCGGCCATCCGCCTTTTCGTCATCCGCATCATTCCGCTTCATCGGTTTCTTTAATTGGCGGGGGAACGCACCCAAAGCCTGGCGAGGTGTCGCTGGCACATCGCGGTGTTTTGTTTCTCGATGAAATGGCGGAATTTGCGAAAAAGACGCTGGATATGCTTCGCCAGCCGTTAGAGACGGGGAAAGTGACGATTAGCCGTATTTCGTCGACGGTGACATATCCCGCGGACTTTATTTTGCTTGGGGCGATGAATCCGTGTCCGTGTGGATATTTAGGCTCAAGAACGCGCTATTGCACATGTAGTCCGAAACAAATTCAAGCGTATCGAAATCGTGTTTCCGGACCGATTTATGACCGGATGGATGTTTTATTATCATTGGAAGTCATTGATTTCACCAAAGAAACGAGGGTTTCGGAATCTTCGGAAACCATAAGGAAAAGAGTAGAAGAAGCAAGAAGAAAGCAATATGAACGTTACGGAAAAGAAATAACGAATGGGCGTGTTCCTTTTGAGTTATTAATGGAAAAAAGCCCGCTTGCCAAAAGGCAGCAACTTCTGTTGCAGCAATGGGCATCCCAGCATCAATGGAGCAATCGTGTACAAACGAAAATCATTCGGCTGGCAAGGACCATTTCCGATTTAAAGGGAACCGAAGAGATAGCGGATGAATCGCTTTGGGAAGCGATGACGCTAAGGTGGCTGAAAACATATACGAAGCAACAAGCAACAGCGAGGTAAAAAGAATGGGACGGCAAAAGCGGATCTGGGTGCCCCATCGGTTTTATCATATCGTTTGCCGCGGCAATCGGCGTGATCCCCTATTCAAGGAAACAAATGATTTTCTCGCTTTTCTCCATATCCTCCACCAGCTTCACGAAAAAATCCCTTTTGAAATAGCCGCATATTGCCTTATGACGAATCACTTTCACCTGCAGCTGCGCTCAAAACAGGAGCCGATTTCGAAAGTCATGGCGCTCATGAACAAACGGTATGCGAATTATTATAATACTCGCTATCGTTTGACGGGACATGTATTTGAAAAGCGTTATTATGGTAAATTGATTGACAATGACAGCGGAATGTTGGAAGTGAGTCGATATATTCATCTCAATCCTGTAGAAGCTCATATGGTGCATGCGCCGGAACTTTACCGATGGAGTAGTTTTTATTTGTATATGCATCCCAAATCGCTGCCTCCGAAATTTATGAATATGGATGCATTATTAGATTACTTTTCAGGCACAAAAACAGAGCGGAAGAAAAAATATGCTGAATTTGTGAGGGGGTGAGGCTGCCTGTCACTTGTCAGCCATCGAAAGCGCGTGGAAATGGCATCAGCGGAAAGGACGATGATTAGGCCACCCCTTGGTGGGGCGGTTTATTTATAGGCATTTTCTATATACAGCGGTTTCCCTAATGAAATGAGTGCAAGAAAATTCTTTAAGGTGTAAAATATAATTACAATACCGTTTTTAAAAGGGAGAGGAAAGGTATATGGAAGGGAATATGGAAAAGAGACCCTTCAATGTTTATTGTAATTCCATTAGTTTAAGTATGAGTCTTCATGATATTATCCTTAATCTTCAACAGCAATCGCCCGATGAGAATATATACCTCGGAAAGGTTACTATGAGCCCACAACACGCCAAACAATTTGCCTATTTGTTATTGAATTACATTAAGCAGTATGAAGAGATATTCGGTGAAATCCCTTCCCCGCCAAGCGAGGAAAAGATTCAGGAACTTTCGCAATTAGGTATTATTGGTGTGAAGAGTGAGCAATAATGGAAGGTAACAAGATCAATACAGACTACATATTTATAACTGAGGACCCTCTAGGCAGAGAGGTGCGGCTTAAAAGCACAACATGGAATTATCATATTATTGGCGGGGATCATACAAGGGAAGAGTTTATAGGCCAAGAAGATATGGTCAAGAGCGTCATTCAAGATCCTTGTTTTATATTGCCAAATAATCCGGACGATCAGCATGATACAAGACAAAAATATATAGATCTTGTGCAATTGCCTAAGTTTAAGTCGCTAAAGGCATTGGTCGTTATTGTCGACCATGAAGATGAAGCGTATGGTGACGTTGTTACCGTCATCGCCAAAAGCAGGTTAAACCAAGAGACAGGAGGTGCGATTTATGTTCGTCCAAAATTTACAGGAAAACGTTAAATACTCCTATGACTATGATCACGATGTTCTTTATATTTATTTGGGCGAACCAAAAGTGTCGTACGATGACGAAGCAGCTCCTGGTGTGTTTATCCGGCTTTCTGAAGAGGATGAGGTCATTACTGGCATTGTGATTATGGACTACAAGAAGCGGGATATTGAGCGTATAAAGAAGTTTATACCGGTGAATATTAATTTTCATATGATTAACGAACAAATCCATTAGTTTCGGCCGATTTTGCCTCTGGCATGGACTCAACTATATCATCCTTCGCTGCTTTAATGCGGCTGGGGCGCATGAGCCGGGGGCAAAGCGGTTCTATTTTCTAGAGCTTAAGTGCACTGGATGGGAGCCGTATTTGACATAAACATTAGGACTTGATTTTATGCGAATATTTTAGTTATTTTTTGTATATTATGCAAAGGTTGCAAAATATGAGGTGCAACAATTTGATTGAACAATTGAAACAAACGCGCATCATCTCCTCCTGAATGGGTGCGGGGCTGATTTTTTATGCAAAACGAACGCAATCGTTCTGCGCAGCCGCGGAACTTCAAGGCATAAAAAAGATGGCTTGCCAGTTTCGAAAATTCTCTTTTCTGGTTAAGGGTATGGAGAACGAAACAGCGAAGGGAAAAGGTTTTTCCAAGGGATCTCCCCCCTTCCCCGCCATTCGGGTGGGAGGAGGATCAAATGTATTTCACCATCGCCGTTTCATCGCAACAGTCCAGTTTCGGGCAGTTGACGCAATCAATCCACACTTTTTCCGGCAGTGTTGATTTGTCTACGATCTCAAACCCGCATTTTCGAAAAAACTCGACTTGGTAAGTAAAGGATATTAACCGCTTCACCCCGAGTCTGGCCGCCTCGTCGGCAATATGGTGGACGAGCAGGCGGCCGATTCCTTTCCCCATATGGTCAGGAGATACGACTAGCGAACGCACTTCCCCGAGATCGTGCCCCAAGATATGCAACCCAGCAGTGCCGACGATTTGGCCGTTTTCCCTGGCGACATACATGCATTGCAAGTGCTGATAGATGGATAGCAGCGAGCGGGGCAGCACCAGCCCTTTTTTCGCATAGTGTTGGATGAGCGCGTGCATTTCTTTGACATCACTCGTGACGGCATGGTCGATTTGCATTTGGATCCCTCGCGTTCAATCGGCAATGTGTGTTTATAAATATACAATATTTTGAGTTTATATTCAACTGCAGATTTTCTTTGGCTGGGGGATGTTTCTGCCAAATGCTTCGCGGCAGGAGGAGGAAAAAGAATACCATTGTCGAAAGAATAAAGTGTTTTTTTGAAAGCAGTGAGAATATGCATTGGATGATGGAATATTGGTCGATTGTTGAATCGTATGGAAGTGTGGGGCTTTTCATGAAATGAGGGGAAGGAAATGAGCACGATGACGACGTTTGACAGTACGGTAGAAAGCTTGCTTGATTTGCTTGAGAGCATTCAGGAATGTCGAACACAGCTTCCTGATTTTCAGAGAGGCTGGGTTTGGGATGACGAGCGGATTCGGAATTTGTTGATCAGTGTTTCTCTCTCTTATCCGATCGGTGCGGTGATGATGCTCCAGACGGGAAATCCGAATGTCCGTTTTGCCTCAAGGCCGATCGAAGGGGGCCATACTTGAACCAAGTTGAGCCGGAACGGCTGATTCTTGACGGTCAACAGCGGCTGACAGCGTTGTTTCAATCATTGAAATTGAAAGCGCCTGTAGCGACGAGAGACAAGAGGGACAAGGCAATCAAACGGTTCTACTATATTGACATTGACAAAATGTTAGATCCGAACGTCGACCGAGAAGAGACGATCGTCAGTGTTCCGGAAGACCGGATCATTCGCGGACCGGGAGGGAGGGTTGTTCTTGATTGTTCTGACTTGGAGAAAGAATGCGAAGCGGGAATGCTTCCGGTGAATTTGCTTTTCGATCCTGCGGGGTTGTTGGCGTGGCAGACGCGCTATTTTTCGGATTCAACGAAAATTGCGGAACGGTCATTGAAGTGGCAAAAGTTGATGACGGACGTATTTCCCCGTTTTCAGCAATATCAAGTGCCTGTTATTATGCTTCGGAAGCCGACTCCGAAAGAGGCGGTTTGCCAAGTTTTTGAGAATGTAAACACGGGGGGCGTCTCTCTGACCGTCTTCGAGCTTCTTACCGCCACATTTGCGGCGGAAGATTTCAAGCTGAGGGATGATTGGGAAGAGAAGGAAGCAAAATTAAAGAGATCTGGAGAAATTTACAACAAAGTGTTGGCCGATATCAGCAGCACCGACTTCCTGCAGGCAGTTGCGTTGTTGGCCACGTACAATCGACGAAAAGCGGGGGACGGCGTGGCGGTCAGCTGCAAGCGGCGCGACATCTTGCAGTTGACGTTGGCGGATTACCAAAGATGGGCGGATCGGGTGACGGAAGGGTTTATTCAGGCGGCTCAATTTTTGCATGAGCAACATGTGTTTTCCGCGCGCGACTTGCCGTACGGCACCCAGTTGATCCCGCTGGCGGCCATTTTTGTCGAGCTGGGAAAAGAGGCGCACAATGTTTGTGTCCGTGACCGAATCGCCCGTTGGTATTGGTGCGGTGTATTGGGTGAATTGTATGGAGGAGCGACGGAGACGCGGATTGCCCGTGACGTGGTGGAAGTCGTCGAATGGATTCGCGGCGGTGCGGAGCCGACGACGGTGCGGGATGCCCATTTCGCCGCTGATCGCCTCTTCACGCTGCGCACGCGAAACAGCGCCGCTTATAAAGGGTTGCACGCATTGCTCATGAGGGAAGGGGCGCGGGATTTCTTATCTGGGGTGCCGATCGATATTCAGACGTATTACGGCGAATCGATTGATATTCACCATATTTTCCCTCGTGACTATTGCGAAAAACGGGGGATTGAGAAAGCGAAGTACGATTGCATTATGAATAAAACCCCATTGTCCTATAAAACGAATCGGATGATTGGCCGTGATGCTCCAAGTGTATATTTGAAGAAACTAGAGGAGAGGAAAGGCGTTTCGGCAGCGGTGTTGGATGACATCCTGCAAACGCATGTCATTGATGTGGCATCGATAAGAGCGGATGATTTTGACCAGTTTTTTGAAAAAAGAAGGCTGGCTCTGCTTGCGATGATCGAGCGGGTGATGGGTAAGAAAGTGGAGTGAGCGGGACGGGAGGATGTTGTAGGGGAGAGGTTTTGGTTTATATTTCAAGTTTCAAGGAAAAGGAACAAATGCCTTGGAACGACGTATTCGCAGGGAGATCAAAGGGGGAAAACTTGGTGGAAAAACAGGAACAGATACATTGGCTGCTGGACAGCAGACAAATGGAAATAGAATATTTATGAATTGGAAAAACTGGCGGTGCAACTGGCCGATATGCGAAGTTCGTTTGGATCGGAAGCTGTGCAGGGGTAGGGGGACGGAAAAAGGCACTTGTTATCGTTGGGGAGAGGGCATGAACCAACGGCTGTTTGCGGAGGAAATGTGGAAGTCGTTGCTGGATAAGCTGTACGAAGGAAAAATGGTATCGACGTTCAAAGGGAAGGAAGCGTTTCGCGTTGTTTCGTTTTCCGATGAGGGGGTTATTGTGCGATTGAGTTCGAAGGAGAAGGATGTGTTTCTAAGCAAGAAGGCGATGGTCAATGTGATTGAGAAGCTCATCGCCCATGAAGATGGCGTGCGGAAAAAAATGGTGGACCCGGAATTCCGTCTAAAGTTAGGGCTGTTTTTGCTTCACCCGTGGACGGAGAAAGTGGTGCGCCAGGAGGAGGGGAAACGCCGTCCGTATTTGTTGTTAACGGATGAAGCCCGTCAGCGATTGGCAAGCGGCGAGTAGAGGGATTGACACACTGGGAAGTGCGCTCGCTTTGGCGGCCAAAGGCCAAGGGAAAAGTCCGACTGTTGCTTGTTCCACACGCCAAGAGCCATAGGGAAAAGACCAGTGATAAGAGCCGCACGGTTGCGGCTCTTTGGCGCTATTGGATCGGCGGCTGATCGTTGTCCATTTCCTTCGCTAGGTCGGCGACTTCGGCGACGGTCAGGCCGGTTCGTTTGGCGATCTCGTGAATGGGAAGAACATCAAGCAAATTTTTGGCGATTTCGATGGCCTTCCGTTTTTCCGTTTGCTTGATCGCCTGCTCCTTTTCTTGCATGACTCTTTGCACTGCTTGTTCTTTTTCTTGTATCGCTCTTTGCACTGCTTGTTCTTTTTCCTGCATCACTTTCTTCAACATTTCTTCTTTTTCTTGTTCAAGTTCTTCGACTAACAGGCGAAACACTTTGTTCATTTTGATCCACTCCTTTACTTTTTCGGCGTATGACCGGTCGATGAATTTGTCTGTAGCGGTCAGAACGCCAGCGATGATGTGCAGCTGTTTCGGTTCGTCGCCGATCGCTTTCGCCAGCTCGATCGTTTTTTCGATCATCGTTTGCCGGTCGAAGCGGGTGTGCATGAGCGGCACGAGGATGAGTTTCATCGTTTCTTCCGGAGTGAGCGGTTCGCCGTTGTGGACTTTTTCTTCAATGGCATGGAAAATCGCATCGCCGTTGAATTCGCCAAGCAACACCGCTTTGGATGAAAGAAACACATCGCCGGCGTCAAGCTGTTCGCGGGCGCTCGTGACATCGCTTGTGTAGATCACAACGATGCGAATCGGGCGTATTCGTTTTTCCTGTTGATAGTATGTGTGAAGGATGCGGCAGGCATAATCAAGATACTTTAAATGGTTGTCGAGAAATCGTTCATTGCTTTCGTACTCGAGAAGCAAAATGGAATCGTCTTCGAGAAGAAACACGGTGTCGGCGCGCCGTTCATCCGCCCGTACAGACGGAAATTCGTTTGGAAGCAGTGCTTTGATCCGTGGGAGTCCGTGAAGTCCGTATACATCGAGGGCTTGGTTTTGGTACAATGCGCTCAGCGACTTGAACAAAATGTCTTTGGCGTGATGCGAGATCCCGCCTGGCATCGTCTTCACTCCATTCGCTTTTGACCTAATTATACTACTTGCCCGATCGATTGTCAGCTGCCATCGTGAGCGGAAACACGGTGTTCGTTCGGTGGGAGTGAATGACATCTTCTTGAAAAATAAAACGGGTTGTGACTCAGAACAGACGGATGAATGACGCTGTTTTGCCCTCACGGCCGGATAAACACTTCCGTTCCGTTCGGAACGATGGAGGCGAGTTCGAGCACGTCTTTGTTGTGCATGCGGATGCAGCCTTTGGATACGTATTTGCCGATCGAGGACGGGTCGTTCGTGCCGTGGATGCCGTAATGGACTTTGGATAAGCTGAGCCACATGGCGCCGAACGGACCGCCCGGGTTCGGCTGGCGGTTGACGATGACAAAATCGCCGACAGGCGTGGCGGTGACCATTTTGCCGACGCCGATCGGATACGTGCGGATCGTTCGTCCCCGGTGTTTTAACGTCAGCTGGCGGCGGCTGATCGAGATGTGGATCGTGTAGGGAATCGATCCTTTCGGCGGAAGGTGGGGGATGACGATCTCCTGCCCGGGAAAGATGACGGACGCGGCGGTCAAACCATTGGCGCGAAGGAGCGCCTCAACAGATGTGCGGTAGTCGCGGGCGATGGAGGCGATCGTTTCCCCGCGTTTGACGATATGTTTGTACATGGCATTTCGCTCCTTTTTTTCGCTGGATGGAGAAAATAGCTCCGATTGATGATACATTAGTGTATGAGAAGATTCGAATAAGGTTGCTCAAATGGGAAGAGAGTCTCATGCGCATGGCATGCGGCCGCCAATGCCGTATGAACGCGCTGTGCGTTAGTCTATACTTGATAGGGAGCGTTGCCTAACGGGTGTTTCTTGTCAAAACGTGTAGGTGAAAAAGGAGGATGGCGCGAATGAGAACGTTTGTCCTAAAACCGGAAGGACAGAAGGTTGATTATGAGCTGTATGCCGAGCTCTCCCCTGTCCCGCTTGAGATCATTGACGGCGATCTCTTTTTTACGAAAGAGGAGCGGGAAAACTTGCTTAAGCTGTTGATATACAATGTCGGCATTAATCGGACGCTTGAGATCATCGAGGAATGGAAGGAGCGGTGAAAGCGGCGCCCGGTCGATATCGGGGCCGCATCGATGTTGGGGGTTACGGGCGGTAAGGGAACAAAATGTTCTTTTCCCCTTTTTCTGTGGCGACGAAGACGTCTTGATGGATTTCGAACACGCCAAAAGCGCTATGGAACGTCTGAATGACGCGGACGCGATACACGTCGTGAAGCGGTTTGTTCTCATCAGACATCGACCATGACGACAGTTTTTCCACCTCATCGATGCGGTAGTCGAACGTCTCGACGCCGAAGTCTTGCATAAAGACGTGGGCGCGGCGCTGGATGTAGACGTCTTTTGGGAATTTCTTTTTCATAAGCGGGTGAAACAGCTCCCAAGAGCTGCCAAAATCCCCTGCCTGCTCGTAGCGGTAAAACGTGTCAACGATTTCCTTTGCCTCGTTCCGTTCGTTCGAAAGAAACAGAGACAAGATCGCCACCAACACGGCGACGGCAGTGAGAACCGCCACCCCAGTCCTGGCTCGGATCGTCTTTTGGCGGTAGCGTGGGAACATGGGGTCTCCTCTCCTCTCTGTTATACCATATGCACGATGGGCGGCGGATATGGGCAGGGAAAGGGCGGAAGCGCCGTGGCATGTGTCACAGGATAGACATACGGCCGCATTTTTTAGTCAAAAAATTCATCAGAGTGTAGTAAAATGGATGGCAGAAGTTGTTGGAAATGATGCACTAGCGTGAGAAACGGTGGTTTGTCCTATTTGGAGGCGGGTGAAAAGGCGGAGCGTTTAGGGCTCCGTTTTTCCTTTGCCGTTCCGCTGAAAACAGAGATGCAGGAGAGGTAGAGAGCGATGCGGAAATCATTTATTTATGCGCTGTTGGTCGCCATTATGGTTGCTTGGGGCTTGAACGTGACGGCGTTGAAAATTCTTGTGGAGCATTTTTCGCCCGTCGCGTTGACGGCGCTGCGCATTCTAACGGCCGGGTTGGTCGTGCTTTTGTTTTTATGGGGGATCGGCAAGCTTCAAAAAGTCAGTTGGAATGAGGCGAAACAGATTGGTTTGGCCGCATTGTTCAGCGTGGTGGCCCATCACTTCTTTTTAGCTTTGGGGCTCGCGAGGACGACGGCGGTGAACGCGGGCCTTGTTTTAGGGATGGTGCCGCTTGTGACGGCGCTGTTGGCGATCGTGTTTTTGGGACAGCGGCCGACGTTGTTTCGTTTGCTTGGCATCGCGCTCGGGTTTTTTGGCGTCGTGTTTGTCGTCGCGAACGGCGATGGCGGCCTCGGCCATTTGTCAATCGGGGATGTGTACATCTTTTTGGCCGTCTTGGCGCAAGGGATCAGCTTCATTATGATCAAAAAGGCGACGGTCGAGGCGCGGGTGATGACAGGGTGGATGCTCGTCTTCGGGTCGCTTTGGCTGTTTGTCTTAAGCCTCGTGCTCGAGCCGAGCGGCCTATCGAGTTTGAAAGAGGGTACGTTGCCGCTTTGGCTCATTTTCCTTGCTTCGGCTGTCGTGGCGACGGCGCTTGGCCATATGTTTTATAACCAGGCTGTTCAACATCTTGGCCCCGCTGAGTCGGCGGTGTTCATCAACCTCAATCCGCTCTTTTCGTTGCTTGGGGCGCACTGGTTGCTTGGTGAGCCGATTTCATGGATGCAGTTGGCTGGTTTTCTCTTCATCGTCGCGGGCGTGATGTTCGGCAGCGGGGGGATGGATGACGTGATCGCCCGTTTCCGCCGGGCGAAGGCGGTGGAGGGCGGAAGGAAGGCGGGGATGTAGTAGCCTTGGAATCCCCCACTTCTAGGCCTTGCGTGCAAGTGGCGAAACATTCATATCCAGGAATGGAGGGGGCTTCACATTGCGGTCGGCGTCTTGGCTGTCTCTTCTCGAAAAGGGACAGCCATTTTTGTGCCATCGGCAGGATTTTGCTTGATGATGTCGAAAAAGAGAATACGAAACGTATTCGTGTGAGGTGAATGTATGGCGATCGATCACGACCGGTTGTTCAAGGAGTTGTTGCAGACGTTTTTTGAGGAATTTGTGCTTCTCTTCTTTCCGGATATGCACGAGCATATTGATTTCAACCATTTGTCGTTTTTGTCCGAAGAGCTGTTTACGGACGTAACGGCTGGGGAGAAGTACCGCGTTGACCTGCTCGTCGAGACGAAGTTCAAAGGAAAAGACGGATTGATCATTGTTCACGTAGAAAACCAAGCGTACGTTCAATCGTCATTTCCAGAAAGAATGTTTCTTTACTTCAGCCGCTTGTTTGAAAAATACCGCACTCCGATCATTCCGATTGCCGTCTTCAGCTATGATGCCATCCGAGATGAACCCTCTTTGTTCACGCTCTCCTTTCCGTTTGGCGATGTGCTTGACTTTCGCTTTTTCCATGTGGAGTTGCGCAAGCAAAACTGGCGCCAATTCATCCGCACCGACAACCCGGTGGCGGCTGCGCTGCTTAGCAAAATGGGGTATACTGAAAGTGAACGAGTGGAACTGAAAAAGCAATTTTTGCGCATGTTGGTGCGTCTTGAGCTAGACGAGGCAAGACAGCGTTTGTTGATGGGCTTTTTTGAAACGTATGTGAAGCTGTCCGATGAAGAAGAACAACAGCTTCGAAGCGAGGTGGAACAAATGGAGACGAAAGAAAAAGAACGCGTGCTGGAATTGATCATTTCGTACGAGCAAAAGGGAAAAATTCAAGGCCGAAAGGAAGGACGGGAGGAAGGGCGCAAAGAGGGAGCGGAACAAGAAAAACGGCACATTGCGAAACGGATGTTGATGAAAGGGTTTGATGCGCAGACGATTCACGAACTGACCGGATTGCCTGTGACGGAGATTGAGGAAATGAAACAAAGCGGCTTCAAGTGAATGGAAATCAAACAGGCGGGGCAAAAGGCCAGCCCCGCCCTAGCGCGTTGGTTTTGCTGCTGTGGATTCCCGTTTGATCAGTTTCGTAGACAATAGCACTTCCTGAAAAGGTTCGTTCGGGTTGTCCCACCGCCATCGCAACAATTCCACCGCTCGTTTGCCGTAGCGCTTCAGGTCGATGTCGACGGTCGTGATTTTCGGCGTCGCGATTTGCGACAGCTGCCCGTTGTCAAAGCTGCAGACGGAAACGTCATCGGGCACTTTTAGCCCGTACTGCTGCAGGCCGGTGCTGACGAAAAAGCCAAGCCCGTCATTGACGCAAAACCAGGCGGTCGGCTGCCGCTTCAGCTCGCGGATGTAGCCTGCGATGACCGTTTCGTCCTCTTGCGCCTGGCAGAACATCCACTCCTCGTTCGGTTTCACTCCATAGTCTTTCAGCGCCAATAAGTACCCTTCATACCGCTCTTGATAGCTCGGCGAATAGTTGACGTCGCCGACAAACGCGATGTCAGTATGGTTGAGCTCCAACAAATGCTGGACGGCCACATACGCCCCGAACCGATTGTTTGTCAGCACCGCATCGGCTGGAATGTTCGGATGGTGATGGTCGACCAGGACGGTCGGGATGCCGGTGGCGACGATTTGTTGGATGTACTCGGTGCTGATGTGGGAAAGGATGATCACGCCGTCGACTTGTTTTTCCTCGATGAACGAAGGCAAAAGAAGCCGTTCTTTTTGTTCTTTGTTCACCGATTGGATGTGCAGCTTCATGCCGTGTGACAGCGCTTCCTGTTCAATGCTTAAGTAGATTTCGCCAAAAAATTTCAGCGAAAACGTGCGGTCGGAGGCGATGAGGGCGATTTGCCTCGGCGGTTTGCCGCGCGACTTCGCGCGGGAGGCGGGATATTCATACCCCATTTCTTTGGCTACACGCTTCACAAGCTCCCTCGTTTCTTCGCTGACCCCTTCTTTGCCGCGCAGCGCTTGAGAGACCGAGTTTTTGGAAATGTTCAGTCGATCGGCGATGTCTTGCATGGTGACGCGTTTTTTCATTCGCTACCTCCACTTGTTCGCTATTTTGCCTTTCGGTGATTTGAGGCGCCGACAAGGACGGCCGTTGCGATTTTTCGTTTTCCATCATTACAAGTATACATCGAAATCTTGAAGATTGGCTCCGCTTCCGCAGCGTTTGCTTGCTTTCTCTAGTTCAAGTACATCCCTTATGAAAACGAAAGACATTCAACACCTCGGAACAAATATATACGAAATGGTATTGTAACGTTACAATTTCTGATTGTCAAGTTGATGAATTGCGTCTAAACTCACGGTTTTTTCTTGTCTTTTCCGCAAGAAAGAAGTTGACTATTTCGTTGAATCATGAAATAATGTCATTGTAATGTTATAAAATACCGTTACATAAATTTGTTTTTAGCTAACAAGATTGTTCGTCTCCATGGTTTGTCACGGGAAGGAGAGGGGTTGTCTGAAGCGGTTGTTTATGTAAGCGTTTTAATCACCTGCTCATCAATACAAGGGGGGAATGGACGATGAAAAAGCGCAAGTGGTTCAAACTGGCTTCGTTGTTGCTTGCCGCTGCGGTGGCGGGAACAGGCTGTCAAGGACAGACCGGGAATGAACAGGGGCAGAAGAAGGAAGGATCAACCGTGCAAATTGAGTTTTGGGCGGCGCCGAATCCGACGCAGCAGGCATTCTGGAAGAAGATGGCGGATCGCTATATGGAAGAGCATCAAAACGTGAAAATCAAAGTATCGCCGATGCCGGAAAGCCCTTCTTCGGAGGCGGGCATTCAGTCGGCGATTGCGGCGGGAAATGCGCCGGTTATTTCCGAAAACATCTCCCGCGGGTTTGCCGCACAGCTGGCGGACAGCCGGGCGATTGTGCCGCTGGATCAATTTGAAGGGTTTGATGATGTAATCGGCAAACGGCAAATGAAAAGCACGATTTCAACATGGAAGTTCGCCGATGGGCATCAATATGTGCTGCCGATTTACTCCAACGCCATGCTGTTCGGTTGGCGAATCGATATTCTGAAAGAGTTGGGGTATAACGCTCCGCCGAAGACGTACAGCGAAGTCATGGAAGTCGGCAAAAAGCTGAAAGAAAAATATCCGAACAAGTTTCTATGGGCGAGAGCCGACTTGGTCAAACCGACGTGGTGGGCGAGATGGTTTGACTTCTTCATGATTTACAATGCGGCGTCGAATGGGACGCATTTCATCGATGGAAACAAGTTGAGTGCGGATCGTGACGCGGGTGTGAAGACGCTCCAGTTCTTCGCTGATTTAAGCAAAAATCAGCTCGTGTTGACGAAAGAGACGAAAGATCCGTTTGAAAGCGGTACATCCTTGATGTCCGATTTAGGGCCGTGGACGTTCCCGTATTGGGCTGAGAAGTTTCCGGAAATGAAGTTTAACGAGAAATACGTGTTGTCGATGCCGCCTGTGCCTGATGGCATGGACCCGTCGCAGGCGAAAACGTTCGCCGATACAAAAGGGCTGGTCATTTACGCTTCGGCGACGAAAGAACAGCAACAAGCCGCGTTCGATTTCGTCAAATGGGTGTATTCCGATCCGCAAAACGATTTGGAATGGCTGAAAGAAACGAACTTGCCGCCGGCGCGGGACGACTTGTCGACGAACGAGGCGTTTGTCTCCTATTTTGAACAAAATCCGCAGCTGAAACTGTATGCGGAAAACGTTCCGAATGCCATACCGCCTATGGATAACGCCAAAATGGTTGAGCTTCAAGAGCTGATCGGCAAAGAGGCGTTGAATCCGGTCGTCAAAGGCGAGAAAACCCCAGAAAAAGCGTGGGAGGACATGGAAAAGGCGATCAATGGGGTGTTAAAATAACATGAATAAACATGCGGCAAAAGTGGGTTGGCTGCTCGCCAGCCCATACCTTATCTATTCCGCTATTTTCTTTTTGATCCCCCTGTTTTGGGCGTTATATCTCGCTTTTACGAACTGGAATTTAATTTCTCCCGAATATGAGACGGTGGGAATGCAAAACTTCCTTGACGCCTTCTCGAGTCCGAGCGTGCGGGCGGCGTTTTGGGTGACGTACAAGTTTATGTTGATGTTTGTGCCGATCGTCATCGCCGGCTCGCTGTTTTTGGCGCTGATTCTTCACCATCTGCCTCGGTGGAAAGGATTGTTTGCCGTCGGATATTTTCTGCCGTATTTGGCGTCGGGGGTGGCGTCGTCGATTGTCGTCAAAGGCGTCATTTCCTACAACAGCCCGTTGAATCAATTTTTGCGGGACGCGTTGGGCTGGGATATTGACTGGCTCGGCTCGCCCATCTTAGCTCCGCTTGTCATTGCGCTCATGATGGCGTGGAAGTTTGTCGGATATTATGCGCTATTGTTTTTGTCCGGCTTGGAAAGCATCCCGAAAGAAGTGTATGAAGCGGCGGAAATTGACGGAGCGATTGGCTGGAAGCGGGTTTGGCACGTGACGATTCCGATGCTGTACCCTTCGTTTTATACCGTGACGATTTTGGCGGTCGGTTTGATGTTTGGCATTTTCACCGAACCGTATGTGTTGACAGGCGGTGGGCCAGAGTATGCGACCCATACGTGGCAGCTGGAGATTTACAACCAGGCGTTTGAAAAATTAAATGCGGGTTATGGAACCGCGGTCGCGATTATCAATTCGATCGTCACCTTTGCGTCGATTTTCGTCTTTCGCAAGGTGTTGGAAAAATGGGGTGGCAAACATGGCTGGGAGTAAAACATGGAAGGTCGGACTGCTTTATGTTTTGGCGTTTGCCGTTTTGTTCGTCATGGTGTTTCCGTATTGGTATATGTTGTTAGGCTCTCTTGCCCCATGGAATGAGGTCGACCGAAAGCTCATTCCGTCGTCATTGACGCTTCGCTCGTATGAATGGCTGTTTCAAGGCGGCGAAGATGTCGTGCCGCGGCCGTGGCTTCGGGCATTTTTCAACAGTTTGCTCGTCACGTCGGCGTCAACGCTGCTCATGCTTGTGACGGCCGTGATGGTTGGATATGCGTTGTCGAAAGTGAAATTTAAAGGGAGACAATGGGTCAACAACGCGATTTTGTTTCAAATGTTTTATCCGTCGATCATTTTGCTTATTCCACTGTTTCTGATCGTCCGGTATTTCGGCTGGTACAACACGTATTGGGCGATGATCTTGCCGAAGGCCGTCAACTTGTGGGCCATCTTTATGTACACGAACTTTTTCCGCAGCATTCCCGATGAATTGATCGAAGCGGCAAAGATGGATGGAGCGGGCCATTTCACCATCATTCGCCGCATTGTCTGGCCGATGTCGCGCTCGATTACGACGATCATTTTCTTGTTCCTTTTTATGGAACGATGGGTGGAACTGCTTTGGGATATGCTTGTTGTGAATAACGAAAAGATGTTGACGTTAAACGTGTTGTTGGCGCAAATGTTTGGACCATACGGCGGATATCCGGGGCCGATGTACGCCGCCTCAGTGCTTCTCACGCTGCCGATTTTGATTTTGTTCCTTTTGTTTAGCAAGAATTTTAAAGAAGGCATGCAGTTCATATTAAAATAATAAAAACATCATGATAGGAAGAGGGAGCAGGGAGAGACGTGATGCAGACAAGGACGCCGACGATGAAAACATGCCAGACACTGCTTGAGGAATTTCAGCGTGCTCCTCAGCCGCTTCGGGTGGAGAAGCTCGTGTTTGCCGGCGTTGGGGGGCGGGATGTGTACAACATTTCCGCGCCGTTTGAAGACGATGGCGAGTGGGTCATTGCCGGACGGGTGGAGGCAAGAGACAGCGAGCAATCCGAAGTCTACTTTTTCGTCGAGCGTGAAGGGACATGGGTGCCGCGGGAAGGGGCGCCGGTGTTTGCCTTGCAGGATCCGTTTGTTTCGCGGGTGCACGGGCATCTTGTGTTTGGGGGGGTGGAGACGTTTCCGCATCCCGTGCTTCACGGGAAGTTGTATTGGCGGACGGTGTTGTACCGCGGAAACACGATCAAGGAATTGGCGCCTTTTTTCACCGGTCCCGACGGGATGAAAGACATTCGTCTTGTCGAGCTTCGGGATGGGTCGGTTGGGGTCTTCACCCGTCCGCAAGGGGCAAAAGGCGGACGCGGAAAAATCGGCTTCACCCGCATCGGTGCGCTCGATGAGTTGACGGTGGAGGCGATTGAGAATGCCCCATTGATTGACGGCCAATTTGCCGATGAAGAATGGGGAGGCGCCAACGAAGTGCATTTGCTTGGCAATGGGCTCGTCGGCGTCTTGGGCCATATCGCTTGTTTCGATCAGGAGCGGAACCGTCATTATTATCCGATGGTGTTTGCGTTCAATCCAGATACGGGGGAAGCGTCGGACATGGAGTTGATCGCCACAAGAGCCCATTTCCTCGATGGCCCGGCGAAGCGTCCGGATTTGGCGGATGTCGTGTTTAGCGGCGGACTGATTCGCAAAGGGGACGGCACGGCCGATTTTTACGCTGGAACAAGTGACGCAGAAGCGCAAAAACTAACAATCGTTGATCCATTTACGAAATACGAAAGGCAGGGGTGACGATGCACCTTTACCGCTACGAAGAAAACCCGCTGATTACACCGAACGATGTGCCGCCGCACCACGACGGGTTTGAAGTGATCGGGGCGTTTAACGCTGGGGTGGCGAAATTTCAAGGGGAAGTGTTGCTGCTTCTTCGGGTGGCGGAGCGCCCCGTGTCGGATGACCCGAACATCGTGAAAGCACCGGTATGGAACCCAGAGACGGGGAAGGTCGATGTTTACGAATTTCGCAAAGACGATCCGCGCTATGATTTTTCCGATCCTCGGGTGATCAAAGAGGCGGGGGCGGAGCGGTTTTTGTATTTGACGTCGCTCTCCTATTTGCGCCTCGCCCGGAGTCAAGACGGGCGGCGGTTTACGATCGACGACCGCCCGTTCGTCTATCCATCGAATGAGCTCGAGACATTTGGTATTGAAGATCCGCGCATTACGTACATTGACGGCACGTATTACATTTATTTCAGCGCCGTCTCACCAAAAGGAGTCGGCGAGGCGATGGTGTCCACAACGGATTTCCGGACGGTGACGCACCACGGCATGATTTTCGCTCCGGAAAATAAAGATGTGCTCATTTTTCCGGAGAAGATCAACGGCAAATATTACGCTCTCCATCGCCCAGTGCCGCGAAGCAACGGCCGCCCCGAGGTGTGGATCGCGGAGTCGGAGAATCTGCTTCATTGGGGGAATCACCGCTTTTTGTTCGGTCTGCGCGAAGGAAAGTGGGACAGCGCCCGCATCGGCGGCGGGGCGGTGCCGATCAAAACGGAGCACGGCTGGCTCGAGTTGTACCACGGGGCGTCGGATGACCACCGCTATTGCATGGGGGCGGTGCTGCTCGATTTGAACGACCCGGCAAAAGTTATCGCCCGCTCGGAGCGGCCGCTTGTTGAGCCGGAAGCGGATTATGAGGTGAACGGCTTTTTCGGCCGCGTCGTGTTCTCATGCGGGGCGCTTGTTGACGGCGATGTTGTGAAAATGTATTACGGCGCCGCCGATACGTCGATGGCGTGCGTCGAGCTGAAGCTGGACGAGATTTTGGATTCGCTTGTGAAAGTATGAAAGCGAAGTTGCCCGCACGTTGCGGTGTAAGAACGGAAACGCCTGGATGGCCGGGCGTTTCTTTTTTGGTTTGCCGCGAACATACCGTGAGCGCAGGTGGGAGAGCGTTCAACGTTCATTGCGTCGTTTCGTTTCTTTTCCGTTCAACAGGATTTGGTATAATAAAAACAACGCCGATTCATCGGTCAGGTCGGCAGAGCGGTTTGCGGCTGGGCAATGAAAGACACTGGCCATGACTCGAAAGAACAGATGATCATCGGATAGAGGAGGAACCATCGGAGATGAAAAAAGTACGCAAAGCGATCATTCCGGCGGCCGGGCTTGGGACGCGGTTTCTGCCGGCGACGAAGGCAATGCCGAAGGAGATGCTTCCGATCGTTGATAAGCCGACGATTCAATATATTGTCGAAGAAGCCATCGCCTCAGGCATTGAGGACATTATTATCGTCACCGGGAAAGGGAAGCGGGCGATTGAGGATCATTTTGACTACGCGTTTGAGCTGGAACAGATGCTCAAGCAAAAAGGGAAGCTGGATCTGCTTGAGAAAGTGAAAGAGCCGTCGAAGGTGGACATCCACTACATTCGCCAAAAAGAGCCGAAAGGGCTCGGGCATGCGGTTTGGTGCGCGCGCAATTTCATTGGAGACGAGCCGTTTGCGGTGTTGTTGGGCGATGATATCGTCCAGGCGGAAAAGCCTTGTTTAAAACAGCTCATTGAGCAGTATGAACAAACGTTCAGCTCGGTGATTGGTGTCAAGCGCGTGCCGGAGGAAGAAACGCATCGCTACGGGATCATCGACCCGCTCGAGCAGCAAGGCCGGCGCTACCAAGTGCGCCGCTTCGTGGAAAAACCAGCTCCGGGCACAGCGCCGTCGAACTTGGCGATCGTCGGCCGCTACGTGTTGACGCCGGAAATTTTCTTGTTTTTAGAGAAACAGGAAGCCGGCGCAGGCGGGGAGATTCAGCTCACCGATGCGATCGGGCGGTTGAATGAAATTCAGCGCGTGTTTGCCTATGAATTTGAAGGAAAGCGGTACGATGTCGGCGAAAAGCTCGGCTTTATCGAAACGACGATTGAGTTTGCCTTGCAAAACGAGGAGCTGCGGGATGACTTGCTTTCGTTTTTGGAGCGGGTGGTGGCAGAGGCGAAGGGATCGAAGAACAACTAATCAAATTTTTCAGAAGATGAAGACAAAAAAGGAGGGTAGGATGTGGCGCGCATACGGATTGAACATTTTGGTCCTGTGAAGCTGTTTGATGAGGAGATCACGGATGTTACCGTTTTGATTGGCCCCCAAGCGAGCGGAAAAAGTACGATCAGCAAATTGATTTTTTTCTTTCAATCGATTCCTGATGAATGGGTAAACTATTTGCTTTCAGTACGTCAAACGGAAGAAAACAACCCATTTTTTGAGTTCAATAAACGTCTTCGGAGAAAATTTGTTGGGTACTTTGGCACAACCAAACATATGAAACCGTTTCATATTCGTTATGAGTATGATGTTGAAAAGTTTGTCCGTCTTGATTTAAAGGACGGTTATGTACAAATCCATTTCAGCGATCCGCTAAAACGGGAGATTCAGGAAAATTTTAAACATGTTGTGCAGATGAAAAAGGAAATGCAATATGAAGAACAACAGTTGGATGATTTTTGGAATGTCTCCTCGTGGAAAGTGCGTCAACAAAATGTGTTAGAAAAGGTCAAAGCAGCGATCACTGAGGTATTCGGCGATTCCAAAACACCCATTTTTATCCCTGCAGG
The DNA here is from genome assembly GCF_001610955.1 of Geobacillus thermoleovorans. GTDB lineage: Bacteria > Bacillota > Bacilli > Bacillales > Anoxybacillaceae > Geobacillus > Geobacillus thermoleovorans. The sequence continues at coordinate 3,184,623 of NZ_CP014335.1, read as the reverse complement.
GAGGAGTTTAGTTGCCACATTGTCGGATCAGCTTCAGGATATTAACCCGCAGCAACTCGATGTGTTGACAGAACAGTTTATCGAGCGAATTAATCTACTAAAGAAGATGTTTTCGCATTCGTTTGAGGAAATCATCGAAGATCGAAAAAAATTCTCGACAGAAAAAATTGACTTTGAGGCAATCCGACTGGCCATCAAGATGATCGAAGGCGTGATGAAAGGGAAATACATGTTCTCTGATTATGGGGAAAGGATTTTTTTTAATGAAAGAGAGTATACAAAACTGAAATTTTCATCTTCTGGACAACAGGAAGTCGTTTGGATTTTGCTGCTGATATTTACAATCATTCTGGAACGGCAGCGAGTGTTTATGGTGATTGAAGAACCCGAGGCACACTTATATCCGAACGCACAAAAAGAAATGGTTGCCTTATTTGCGTTGTTGCTGAATGTGACGAATAGTACGCTCGTGATTACGACTCATAGCCCGTACATTTTGTCTGCTTTTAATATTTATTTGTACGCTGCCAAAATCGGAAACAAACTGGATCAACGTGTGCATCCAATTGTGGACCGAAAGCTGCGCCTTTCTCCAGAGCGGTTAAAGGCCTACATGCTAGAGAGTGAAGGAGGGAAATTCCATTATCGAAGCATTATTGATAATGAATTACAGTTCATACAGGCCGAAGCGATCGATGAAGCATCATCTGCGATCAACCGCGTACTTGATGAACTCATGGAGGCAGAGGAAGCGGGGGAGTAAACATGGCGGTTGTAGGTTGGGAAAGTTGTTTACACTATTGCGACCGTCGAAAACTAGCAGTTGTTGAGGAAAACGGGAGAGGGGTTCGTTTTGTCAATGAGAGGGAAAAGAGGGTGGCCCTGTACCGTGTAGACGGTTGTTTGATTAAAGAGGGGGTAAAATGCGACTTTTTATTTTTAGTGATCGAAGGAGATCGGGCATTTTTCATCGAACTAAAAGGGTCTGACCTTAAGCAAGCTGTACACCAGATCGCCCGAACAATCGAACAGTTAGGGAAATGGCTGCCTGGATATCGATTCGAAGGGAGAATCGTGACTACCCGTGTGAGAACGCCTGCTTTGAAATCGACTTATTTGATGAAGCTGGAAAAAATGTTGAGGAGAACGGGTGGGACATTAGTGGTAAAAGCCAAGTGGGACGAGGTAAACGTATAGGGCAGGAAAGAGGCGACCGGTATGGGTTATTACAGGCTAAAACGGAGTCATACCCCAATCGGACAGGATGACGGCATCCGCATTCTCGTCGACCGCCTTTGGCCGCGCGGGGTGTCAAAGGCCGAGTCGCGCATCGACCGCTGGATGAAAGAGATTGCCCCGAGTCCAGCGCTGCGGCAATGGTTTGGCCATCGGCCAGAGCGGTTTGCCGAGTTTGCGCGGGCATATGAGCGGGAGTTGGAAACAGAGGAAACGAAGCAGGAGCTTGTGGATGAGCTGTTGTTGCTTTCCGGAGTGGTGACGCTGTTGTATGCAGCAAAAAATGAACGACATAACCATGCCGTTGTCCTTTGTGATTTTTTGCGCAAAATAGCCGAGAGGCGAAGCCAGGAGGGATGAACGGTGATTTCTGCGATGGTCGGCGATTTGACGAAGGTTGAAGGGGTCGAGTACATTTGCAATGCCGCCAACGGCATCGGACCGATGGGCGGCGGGGTGGCAGCGGCGATCCGTCGGGCAGGCGGGCGCGTGATTGAAGAGGAAGCGATCCGCGTCTGTCAAGCGCAAGATCCACAGCCAGGCGATTTGTACGTGACAGGGGCAGGCTCGTTGCCGTTTCGGGGTGTGATTCATCTTGTGACGATGAAGCAGCCGGCTGGAGCAACGTCGTATGAGATCGTCCGGTCGTGTCTTGAGCGGCTTGTCGCGCACTGTCGGGAGCACGGGATCAAGAAGGTGGCGCTGCCGGCCTTGGGAACCGGAGTCGGCCGGCTTGACAAAGCGAGAGTGGCTAGGTTATTTCGCGAGGTGCTCGCGCCGGTTGAGGATGTGGAATTTGTGGTCGTTGATATCGACGAGTCATTTATCCAAATGGTTGATTCATATTAAATAAAAATTAAGAAAAAAAGGGCCTTGACAGACGCTTGGCCCTTCTTTTTTTGGCAAAGAATAACGTGTTTCACAATCCTTCATATCATATTATAATATAACACACAAACCAGTTTCATTGACTTCCTTGCCTAGCCTAGGAGGTGGCGCAGCCATCCATGTCCGATTGATTGGACTGGCATGAAAGGAAGTTGGAGAGCGTTTCCTGTTCGAACCTGTTCAGGGAAAATGGCCAAAAGCGATGCATACGGCGTTTTTGGCAACGCCTGGAGGGATGATCATGTTATTCCAATCGCCAACATTGAAGACATGTCAAGTATTAGTCGATGAATTCCGCCTGGCCCCACAGCCGTTTGAGCCGGAAAAACTCCGCTTTGCGGGTGTTGGGGACCGAGACGTTTATAATATTTCCGCACCGTTTGTGGATGAAGGAGAATGGGTGATCGCTGGGCGCGTCGAGGCGCGCGACAGCGAGCAGTCGGAAGTGTACTTTTTCGTCGAGCGTGACGGCGTTTGGGTCCCTCGTGAAGGGGCGCCGGTGTTCGCCTTGCAAGACCCGTTCGTGTCGCGCATTCACGGTCAGCTTGTGTTTGGCGGCGTGGAGACGTTTCCGCATCCGGTGTTTGTTGGCGAGCATAGCTGGCGGACGGTCTTTTACCGTGGACCGAACATTCGCCGCTTAGAAAAGTTCGCCGAAGGGCCGGATGGGATGAAAGACATTCGCCTCGTCGAGTTGAAAGATGGCTCGATCGGCGTGTTTACCCGACCGCAAGGGGAAAAAGGCGGCCGCGGGAAAATCGGTTTCACCCGCATTTTCTCGCTCGATGAGTTGACGCCGGACGTGATCGAGGCAGCGCCGATTCTTGATGCCCAATTTACGGATGAAGAATGGGGCGGCGTGAACGAGGCGCATTTGCTTGCAAACGGGCTTGTTGGGGCGCTCGGCCATATCGCTTGCTTTGACGAGCAAGGCAACCGCCATTACTACCCGATGGTGTTCGTGTTGAACCCCGAGACGATGGAGCGTTCGGAGCTGGAATTGCTTGCGCTTCGCTCCCACTTTTTAGACGGGCCGGCGAAACGGCCGGATTTGGCGAACGTTGTCTTCAGCGGCGGGCTCATCCGCAAAGGCGACGGCACCGCCGAGCTGTACGCCGGCGTCGGCGATGCGGAAGCGCAAAAAATTTCGCTCATCGACCCGTTTGCGAAATACGAAGCGCAAGAGCTCGATCGGATGTATGCTTCCGTTTAGCGAAAGGATCGGTGCGACAGACCTTCTCTTGATGAGGAAGGTTGGCGGCCGGTCCTTTTTTGCATTTGGCCGGTTTCTTGCCTTGTGCGAAGGACTTCGGTTTGGCATAAACGTGACTTGTTCGGTGACGGTGTATGTGCTCAATGAGGAACGGCTATATGAGCAGGCGGATGTTCAACCTTGTTTGTTTGCATTATCGTGATGAAAGAGGAAATGTTGCTTCCTCACAGCGTTTCTTCAGTTCAAAACTTTGCAACACCGTCGCGTGACCCCTTTCGGCTTCTCCCAAATCGAACAAATCCGTCGTTTTTCAACGGTCTTCGAAAGGACTGCTTAAAAGCGAACAGCGTGGGATTCTTCCCACGCTGTTTCCGTGAAAATGCACGCGTCTTGATGGGGCATTTTCATGCCCAGGTGAAGGGCAAAGGTTGCTCATGGATCTTTTCTGTGTCCAACGGGATCGGGGCGACGTTCATCGCCCGCGTGATGCTCCTTTACGGTTGCTTTTGCCGCTTTTCCCGCTCTTTCACTTTCTCCTCCATTCGCTTCAGCAGCTTTTCCCACGGGTTTTCCGCCGTTTTTTTCTTGCGCTTTGGCTTTTCTCCCGCCATGCTTAAGCGCCTCCTTTCGCCGCGGCTGATAAGGCGAGCAAGTCTCGCAGTTCGTCATCGGACAGTTCGGTGATCCACGCCTCGCCTTCGGTGATCACATCAGCGAGCGCTTGCTTTTGTTCGAGCATCTCGTCAATTTTTTCTTCGATTGTCCCGATGGTGATCAATTTATGGACGTGGACGAATTTCGTCTGTCCGATGCGGTAGGCGCGGTCGGTCGCCTGGTTCTCGACGGCCGGGTTCCACCAGCGGTCGAAATGGATGACGTGGTTGGCCGCTGTTAAGTTGAGCCCGGTGCCGCCGGCTTTGAGCGATAAAAGGAAAATCGGCGCTTTTTTCGCTTGGAACTCATCCACCATCCGGTCGCGCGTTTGTTTTGGGACGCCTCCGTGCAAAAACAACACCCGCTCATCAAACAAGTCGGAAAGCAGTTCTTGGATCATCTCGCCCATTCGCACATATTGCGTGAAGATGAGGCACGATTCGTCGTTGGCGCGAATTTGCTCGATCAGTTCGATGAGCTTTTCGAGTTTGTGCGACCGTTCGACGAGCTGGCGGGGTCGGCGTTCTTTCAAATACAGCGCCGGATGGTCGCAAATTTGCTTCACACCGTTTAGCATTTGCAAAATCAAGCCGCGCCGCGCAAACGGACTGGCTTCCTTTGCCCGTTCGAGTGTGTCGTTGACGAGCTGCTCGTACAAGGCAGCCTGTTCGGCCGTGAGCGGGCAATATTCTTTTTGTTCAAGCTTATCCGGCAAGTTGAGCGCAACCGCTTCATCCGTTTTCGTCCGCCGCAAGAGAAATGGGCGGATGAGCGTCTGCAGCGCCGCTTTTTTATGGGCATCTCCTTCTTTTTCAATCGGCCCGGCAAAGCGCCGCTCAAACTCCGCACGGCTGCCGAGATAGCCGGGGTTGAGGAAGTGGAAGATGCTCCAAAGTTCGCCGAGACGGTTTTCAACCGGCGTGCCGGATAAGGCGATTTTATGTTTTCCGCTCAAGCGGCGGATGGCGCGCGCTTGTTTCGTTTGCGCGTTTTTAATGTTTTGCGCTTCATCCAAGCAAATGACGTGCCAGTGCATCTGTTTTAAATCGTCTTGGTCCAAATGAGCAAGGTTGTAAGACGTAATGACGAGATCGGCCTCGCCTGCCGTTTGCACGAACGCATCGTTTTTCGCCCGGTTCGGTCCATGGTGCACGTAGACGCGCAAGTCTGGGGTGAAGCGGGCGCATTCCTTTTGCCAGTTGCCGATCACGCTGGTCGGGCAGATGAGCAAGGCCGGCGTGTCCGGCCGCTCCATTTCTTTTACATAGGTCAAATAGGCGAGCAGTTGCACCGTTTTGCCAAGCCCCATGTCATCGGCCAAGCAGGCGCCAAAGCCGAATCGGCGCAAAAAGACGAGCCAGTCGACGCCGCGCTGCTGATACGGGCGGAGCGTGCCGTGAAAAGACGGCGGCACATTCGCTTTCGGCAATCCATCAAGCTGCTGGAGCTGGCGGATAAACGCCCGGAATTGGTCGTGGACGTCAATGTGGATCGGGATCGATTCGTCCGCTGCCTCTTCGCGCTCCTCTGCTTCCGAAAGCAGCGTTTGCGCCACGATGTCGTGGATCGGCACGCCTTCTTTTTTCGCCTTTTCCATGAGCGCCTGTGCGCGGCGGACAAGGGCGGGATCGAGAATGAGCCATTGGCCGCGCAGGCGGATGAGGCGCCGCTTTTGTTCCGCCAAAGCGGCAAACTCCTCTTCTGTCAGCTCAATCCCGTTGGTCGCCACCCTCCAGTCAAAGTCCGCGAGGCGCTCAAGGCCGAATAATGATTCCGCGTTGACGGAAGGCGACAGCTTCGCTTTGATCGACAGCTGCGCCTGGCGGATATCGTGCCACCAGTCGGGAAGCAGCAGGCGCACGCCCGCTTCGGTGAGCTTTAAGCTGTCTTCGGACAAAAAACGCCACGCTTCTTCATTAGACAGTTCCGTCCGCAGACCCTCCCCGGCGTCAAGCCACGGCACGATCGCGCAAATGCGGCGAATGGCGCGCTGGATCGATGATTCATATGGGCGCCAAGCGCGCGGAATGTCGCTTGCGGGTGCGATGACGCTGTCGTCGACGGCGATTAGCACCGCTTCAAGCGTCCATACGTCGCCTTCCTCGGACGGCTCGACAAGGCGCAGTCCGACCGTAAATGGCGGTCGGTCGCCGAGCCAGCCGATTTGTTCAAGCCAATCGTCTTCCGTTCCGGTCCATTGGCCGCTGGGGGAGGCGATCAATGGATAAGCGCGAACGATTTCGCCCCAAATGCCGCGAAGCTCCGGGTCGCGCGACAGCCAGTCGGCAATCGCCAGCGACCGCCATGTAGCGACGAACGGATCGGGATCGTCATCCGCGCCGCGCCAGCGGGTGCGACCCGCTTCGCTCCATGCGCCGCCTGTGTTTTTCCAAAGGGAAGCGTCTGGAAGGAAGCGGCGTTCCCCCAACCCATTCCAAATGTGTCTCGCCCACTCTTCCAATCGGGCGGTGAATTCATCCGCCCATTCGATGACGGAAAAGCGCGAGTGCGGACGCAACGCGAACAGAGTGAGCGCTTGCCACGGCGACAGCCGCACGATGTCGTCTTCGATATCAATCATGGTCCCGTAAAAGGTTTCTTCGTGCCAAGCCAATAAAGGCGAAACCCATGATGAGGGATGGGTGGAACCAGAGAGCTCGAAACATCGAATCTCTTCATTCCATCTGCAGGAAATCTGAATCGTCTCCAATGCCTTCATGGAAGCAGTTTTCCTTTCTTTAATTCTTCATGAAACGCGCGCAGGCGCGCCGTTTTGGCGAGCAGCTGTTCAAGATACGCTTCCCATTGATCGAATCGCTTCATCGAGCGGTAATGAGCCCGCATCGTTTTCAAGTGGCGGACCGCCCTTTGGTAGCTCGCCCGGTTTTTTTCTTCCAGCCGCCTCATCACGGTCCGATGATATAACGGCATGACAAGATCCGTCCCGCGCGCTTGCAATGTTTTGAGCAGCTGCGGATGCAGCTCATCAGCGGTGATGTTCGCCCATAAGAATAGGTCCACGACTTCCCGGTAGCGTCCTTGCCGATACAAAAAGTTGGTGTACTCGTTGACGCTGTACGGAAGGCTTCGCTGCAAAAAATCTTCCCATGCATCCGGTCGGTTTCGTTGGCGGGCATACATTTCAAACAAATGAACCGCTTCGTCCAAAAAACTTCCCCGGGCGAGGTCGGACATGTGGGAAAGATAAAGCGGCCAATCGTCCTTCGCTTTTTCCCAAACGGCTTCAAACCGTTTCAAGAGGCCGTTTTGAATGAATCGCCCCATCCATTCCACCAAAAACAAGCCTGCCTGATCGGGGAACGCGCGGTAAAGCGCCATCGCTTCGTCGTCTTCGCCAAGCAAAAAGGAAAGATGAGCCGCCGCCATAGCGGCGCGGATGTCGTCTCGGTCTTTGGCGAGCCGAAGGAGTTCGGCTCGTTCCTCTTGCCGCCATGTGGGCTTGGTGAACAGCGATTCCCACGCGGTTGTGTAAAAGTCATAGCCGAATGATGACAGCCCTCCGTCCAAAAACAGTACATCACGAACATACGGAATCGTCTGTTCAATCAACGCGTTGAGCGACCGCGGCAGCGATTGAGTAGACAATTTTTCCAAGGCGTCAAAGGCGCGGTCGGCGACATAGTTGACGTCCTGCTGCCAGGAAAACTGTCCGTAAGAGGCGAATACGACGTCGTTCCACCCTTGCGCCTCCCCGTACTGCCGAAGCTTTTCCAACAAAAAGAGGGCGGCATGAAGCTCCCGCAACGGACGGGCGCCAGCTTGCTTCCCTTCGTTTTTGCCAAGTTTCGGGAGCAGCTGGAAGGCTAAACGGTACGGCCAGTTTTGGCCGTTTTGATGGCGGGAGAAAAAGTCTTCATACTGTTTCTCGAACTGGCCCCGCCAATCTTCAACCGTTTCATTGGCTGTGATCGAAAGGCCTGCCGTTTTCCCCGCGCGTTTTGGAGCAGGCGTTTTTGGTTCATGGACAGCGGATTCTTTCCACAACGCGCCGATTTGCCCTTTTTTCCAAAGGCGGAACAGCTCGCCAACGTCGAACACGTTGCCGTATATATAAAAGAACAGCGCCAAAACGTGTGGACACAGCCCTTCCGTCCCGCACGGGCAGCGATGGCGGCGGGTGACGTTGGACAAATCAACCATGACGTCATGAGGAGTTTTGTCAGACACGACCCCTTCCACTTCATGGCTGTTGATGACCATCACGTTATAGACGAACCCGTATCTGGACAAATCCCGTCCTTTTTGAATGAGATTGTGGAAAATGGGATACGGCAATTCTTTCACCAATTCTTCTGCCGCTTGCCGCAAAAGCGGTTTGGAGATCGTGGTCTGCAACATGTCGGTCCGTCCTTTCCGATCCATTCCTTATCATCCTATTATAGCATGTGACAGCGTGTCGAAAAAAGAGGGGCAATGTGACAAAACGCGTCTGTTCTCGAGCCGGCATGAAAGGACATTGCGAGCTTTTGAACGTGTACGCGTTTTGATAGAAAGAAAGCTGGTGATGGTTGAACGTCTATCGATGATGGTATAATAGGAATAGAAAAAGTCCAAATGGAAAAGAAAGCAGGTGCATCGAATATGGCGGAAACGCCGCGGAACGCGTTATGCCCGTGCGGAAGCGGGAAAAAGTACAAGCATTGTTGCGGAAAAAAAGAGGCGGTTTCGATTTCGTCATTGATTGACCGCGAGTTGATCGAATGCATGAATGATATGCGTCAGTTTGTTTTGCAGCGGTATGAGAGGGAGGCGGAAGAGCTTTTAGACCAGTTCCCGCTTGATGAGATGCCGGAGGAACTCGAGCTTGGCGTGCAGATCATGGCGGTGAACTGGATGTTGTTTTGTTGGCCGGTTGATGAAACAGGACAAACGATCTTTTCTGCTTACCGGAAAAGCCGTCATTGGGAGCGGTGGCGCCCGTCCGTTCAGGCGCACATCGAGAGGTGGGAAGGAGCCGTTCCGTCGCTTGGCGAGTTCATCGGCTATGATGACGACAATCGCCCCGTTGTCCGGGATTTGTTGACGGGAGAGGAAAAGATCGTTCATTTATTGACTTCCGATCAATGGCCGAGCGTGATCGAAACAGGAGATGTGGTGTTCGGCTTCCTTGTGCCGTACCAAGACGTGTTCACGTGTTTCACAGCGGTGTTTCCGCTCCCGGCGTCAGGGAAAGATCGATTGCTTCGGGCGATTCAACAAGAAGGGGAGTGGAGCGGTCAGCCATCGGCTTTATGGATGCGCGATCGGTTCGTCGCTGTGCTTTCCGATGTGCTCTTGGAGTGGCTTTGGCAGTTCGCCAAACAGTTCAAATGGGATGATCCGAAACAAGCGGCCGTCATTCGCGAGCTCGATGAAAACGAGCCGGAGGCGCCAGCGGCGCTGCTCAATCAAGCGTTCGCCATATGGGCGATCTATTGCGGAAAAACATCCCGCCTCCCTTATTCGGTCCCCGTCTACGCGGCGGCGCTCCGCTATGTGGCTGGGCATTTGATGAAGGCGGAAGGATCGGAGGTGGAAGACATCGCCGATCGGTATGACGTGATGCCAGAAGATGTGCGATCGGCGGCGTTGGATTTTTTCCTGATGGCTGTTGATGATGAAGACGACGAGGAATGGCTCGATGACTGGGAGGAAGACTGGTTCGAAGAGGAAGGGGATGAGCTTGATGCGCGCATCAATGAATGGATCGATGACATCGATCTGATGTTGATGCGTGAAGGATGGGACGAGAAGCGAGTCAACCGTCATATTGACCGCGCCATCCGTTCGTGGCGGAATGAAGGCCTGCTTGAGGAAGTGAATGAAAAAGAATTGCGTAAAGAACTCCGCGATGTAGCGTGGGAGATCTTCACCGATCGGGGATTCATCTAGAAGCTGGCAGAAAAACGGGCGCTGCGCGCAAGTCAGCGGCATTTCGTCAGAAAGGAAAGCCGGTTCCACAAGGGCTCTCTCATTCAAACATCATTGGGCTCAACCCAAGCCCTCTATAAGTAGAAACAGGGAATGGAATGCGTTCCATTCGTGAAACTCCAAAAAAAGCGGCGGGGAACGATCGGTTTTGACCGAATCCATAATGGATTGGGAAAAATGGCTTTGTGCGCGATTCCGACAGTTTTTAATATCTTGGTCGCCGTTTTGGAAAGGAATGATTAGAAGGGAGGATTTTGCATGGCAATCGGCCGAAATGACCCGTGCCCGTGCGGAAGCGGGAAAAAGTATAAGAAGTGCTGCATGAACAAACAGCAGGAGCGTGAAATCAAGCGGGTGCGGCAGCGCCGCTTTTTTGACCAAAAATATGAGCTGTCGCAAATGGTGCAGCGGTTTTTGGATGAATCGCTGTCTTATGATGAACGCGAAGCGGTCAACCGTACATTTCGCCGAATGATCGAACAAAAGGATCATCGTGAAGAGTTGAAGGTGTTTGAGACGCTTTGGCGTTTTTTCCTCCATCGTTATCCGAATGGATTGCGCGGCGTTGAATGGTTTCAACAGGAAAAAGGGCGTCGTCTGTCTCCGGAGCTCAAGGAAATGTTGGACCGCTGGGTTCGACTTGTGCCGCGCCTTGTGCAATTTGTCGATTTGCATGATGAAGGAGGAGTGGCGGTCGACCGGTTGACGGGCGAGAAACTTCTCATGCCGTATTGCGAGACATTGGAGGTTGTGCGCCCTTGGGGCGGCATGTTTGCCTTTTTGGAGCCCTTTGACGGCGGCTATTACGTTTGCGGTGTATCATCGATTGTGGATCCGAAGGGCGTGGAACGGGCGGAAGAGAACATTCGCGTCTTGTTGACGCAAACCGATTGGCCGTATGAAAAGGTAGCCGTTGAACATTTTCTCGATATCGTTGATGCAGGCTATCCTCCGAGGGCGGACGATGTGCAAGAGGAGCGCACGCGATGGACGTATGAATACGAATGCCAGGAAGCCGCTGAGGCGATGAGGAAGCTTGCTTCGATCGGACGCGCTCACATTGATCATGACGATGGGGAGAAAGTGGAAGGTTCATGGTGCACCAATGTGTACCATTATGTCGGAGTGATTTCCCCCAAGCCGATTCATGTGTTTGAATTAGGCGGGTCATTATCCGCTCATCGGTCGCGTCTCGTGTTGTCTACCGAGGAGGAAGGGACGGCCGAACAGCTCGTGTCGCTGCTGCAGGCGTTTGGGTATTCCCCAAAAGAACGAAAACGGGGGACAGAAGCCGTTTTGCGCCGAAAAGGGATCGAAAACGTTTCGCTTCATATTGATTCAGACCCAGACTCTCCCCCTTGGGTGGCAACGATGGCCGGATTGGATGTTCAAATGGAAAAAGCCCTTCACACCCCGCTTGAGAAATGGAATGGAAAAACCCCTCACGAAATGGCGCGCGAGGGGCGTGTGCAGGAAGTGGATGAGTGGCTGAAAGAGTATGAATTCCATTTGTTTAACATGCAAGAACGAGCCAATTTGCCGGTGCTCATCGGAGTGAATCCCATTCGCTCCCGTTATGGATTGCCCCCATCTCCGTTTAGCTCATCACATCGTCTTTCGGACTTATGGAAAATGAAATGGATGGGGCCGGAAAGAACCGAGACATTGTTGATCCGCGCGGAATGGGAAGGGATGTATTTTACCGATGACGCATTGGCGTTTTATAACGAAGTCATCGTGAGCGGAGAAAAAGAGGCCAAAGAGGCGTGTTGGGCCGTGGTTTTGCTCGTGTGTGAATATATGACCGGGCGGACGTTTTCATCGTGGGAGGACGTAGGAGAAGAAGACTGGAAACAATGCATCGTCGATCAAATCCCGTCAAGATGGAGTTCGTTTTCATGGGAAGTGGTGAGCCGAGCGCTCGATATGTTGCTTGAGTGGGCCGATTGGCTGGACCGCCGTTATGGAACGAATCATCGAACTGTTATTGGTGCCGTGCTGGAAGAGGTCAGAAGCGAATTGGAACATTGCTTTGCTTTGCTGGATGAATGGAGGGGCGAGAACGGAAAGGGGGATGAGGAACTGATGGCTTGGCAGCTTGCTCGTTTGTTTGGTTTGCCTATTTCCCTTTCCGTCGGTTTCTCGTTTTTCCGCGTCAAGCGTGTGGAACAGGGGAAGGCGGTGCTGGATTGGCTTACCCATAACCGAACGGTGACATGGGACATTCCGAAGCGGGCAGAGCCGCATCTGTTGCCGGGCATGTATATCGTCGCCGCGACCGATCGCAACGGCAAGCTGGACGATCTTGCCCGCGTATATCCGCCGTCTTTCTCTCCGTACGTAGAGCCGTGGCTTCAGGCGCTGCAAGAGTGGCCAGACAAGGTGGAGAAAGAACGGGCTGCGTTTCAAGAGCGCCTGCTTGCCTCGTTGTCCCGTTTGCTTCGCCGGCCGTAGGCGTCCCGATGAATGACGGGGCGCTTGTTTCTCTCGGCTCGGCCTCTATGATTCTCCATTATGCAGGCAAGCCCAATGGTAAGAGTCATTCATATTCTTAGGATTTTGGTCCATCACCATAACGTGTGCTTGAGAAGCAGGGTTTTTCTCGTTTTACCGAGAAACGGATGAGGACGCGAATGATCCAAGAATCCTACACCTTTAGGAGTGCGGAGTGTCAACCGGCATGAAAATCATGGATTGGCTGATTTCTCCTTGGAGAAGGAAATATGGCATGTTTTGAAAAAGCCAAGGGCACCTTTTGGTGAAGAACCAGGATTTTGGTTAGGCATAAAAAATGGAATGCGAATCGATGTTCTCGACATGAGCGGCGGAAGTCCCAAAGTGCTTGCGATATGTGTTGCTGAAAGCAGTTCCATCACACGTTGATCGTGAATGTCTCCCCAAAGTGTTTAGCTGGCCCGAGCGTTAGCGTAGAGGGGGAGAACGTTCAATGACTATGATACAAAGAAAGTAGGTAGCTATATGGTGAAGGCATCGCGAAACAATCTTTGTCCATGCGGCAGTGGGAAAACGTACAAGCATTGTTGTGGGAAGAAAGAAGCAGTATCGATAGAATCTCTAATTGACCGTGAAGTGGCCAAATGTATGCAAGATGTGTTTTCGTTTGCGTTAGAGCGATATGAGGAAGAGCTTGCTTTCATGATGTCTGGTTCTCCATTTCAAGGGCTTCCTAACGAGCTGGAGACCAGCGCCAATTTATTGCTGACGAACTGGGCGATTTTTCACAGACACGTTGATGACAAAGGGATGACAATTTTTTCAGCCTATATGAGAAGCCGGCGCCGCACGCGGTGGCGTCCAGCAGTGCAAACTCATTTGAAGCGATGGGACGAGGCGGTTCCGTCGTTTGACGAGATCATTCATATCGAGGATGAGCGGCGTTTCCTTGTACGCGATCTGTTGACCAGAAAAGAAAAGTACGTCCGTTTTTTGACGCCGGAGGAGCTTCCGTCTGCTAGGGAGGGGGACGTGTTAGTAGGATGCCTCGTTCCACATGGGGACGAGTGGGCGTACTTCATGAAGGTGCTGCCGATTCCAAAGAGCGGGAAGGATCGGCTTGCGCGGGCGCTTCAAGCGGAATGGAATCCGGATACGAAAACGTGTGAAGTGTTTTTGCGCGAGTCGTTTCCGGAATTGCTTGAAATAGCGGTCCATGAGCTGTTGTGGCAGCTGCTGAGCGAAAAGGACTGGGGGGATCGAGATCAAGATGATGTTTTTCGCGAATTAAAGAAAAAGGAAGAAACAACCTCCTCCTTAGTGCTCAGCGAGGCTGCGTTCCTTTGGCGCGCATATTGCGAAATGGATGAACCGGTCATCAAGAATCCTGCTGTGTATGCGGCTGCACTCCGTTATTTGGCGAGTGAAATGGCTGGAAGAGAATTTGTCAATATGGAAAAGGTTGCGGAACACTACGGCGTTCCTGTAGAGGAAGTGGAAGCCGCTGTGATGGAATTGTTTTTATTTCGCACAGAGTTGCTCGATGATGGAGATGATGAGGGCGAGAATGATGATGAGTGGCTCTTTGACGATGGGGATGACGGTGATGAGATCTGGTTCGACGACGGTGGGATGGAGGATGGCGATGAGCTGGACCGTGCGATTGAGGAATGGCTTGACCAAGTTGAGGAGTTGTTTGATTGCGAGGGCTGGGACGTTGATCAAGTCCATCGCTTGATCGACAAAGCGATCCGAACATGGAAAAAGGACGGGTTGCTTGAAGGAGTCGATGCAGCTGAGTTGCGCAAGGAGCTCGAGGAGCTCGTCTGGGAGACGTTTGCCGAACGGGGATTTTTGTAAGGCGATGGACAAAGCAGGCAACAAAGGACAGATGGGTGCGAAAGAAGGTGCCCTTGAGAGATGACGGATACCTTCTTTCGCATGCGTTACAATCGGATATAGGCCAGCCGCTCGTTCGCTTCCTCGACGTCAAAGGCATCAGGGTCAAAATCTTCGCCTTTCATGTCGTACATCCAGTCTACCAGCTCGCGCAATTCGGGATCGGCAAGAGAGTCTTTTTGCGCCGCCGCTTCCAGCAGCTCCAGGTAGCCATAGACGCCGCCGCAATCCTCGGGAGGGCACGCCCGTTTTCCTTTCAGGCAAGCGGCGCGTTCCAACGGTTTTGGGAGTGTTTCAATCTTTTCAACAGTGACGGTATGGCGCCAGTAGTCGCCAAAATCGTAAATATATAGAAACTTTTGTTTTTCTTCCGTCAGCCATTGCTGTAATGGGATGCGGCGGGCGTCCATCAGTTCTTTTTCCAGCTGAAACGAATCCCAGCCGTCAGGGATGCCGATGAGAACGCTTCCGAAATCGAATTCGTATAAATGGGCTTGTTCCCATCCCATCGCTTCTTGGATGATGAGATGAAGCTCGTGAAATGTCGCATGTCCGGGAACAAGGACGCGCCGCCAAATCGGCGGGCGGATGCCGTTTAATGTGATTTTCAGCTGGTAGGCTGTTTTGGACCGCCGCCGTTTGGAGGGGGGTGCGCTCTTTGGCGCCTCAACCCATCTGCCGTGTGGACGGTCCCGCTCTGTCGGATGGAACATGGCAGACAATTCGTCGATCAGTTTAGCAAGATTGTCGGGGTTCATAGCCCTCGTCTCCTTTCGGATAAACGTTTTGTATAATAGTACTGTAGATGAGCATTTTTCATTACAATAATTTCCATGGTTAGAGAGACAAACAGGGTACCCCTTACGCGATACGGAGCTGTTTTTTGATCACATCAATGGGAATATCTTGCTTCGCAGCGTCATAAATGAACTCGACGACGCTGTGGTCTTTCCGCGACCGAAGAAGCTCCAGCCCGGTGGAGAGGTTTTGTCGGGATTCGGCGATGCTGTACACGCAGGCCAACAGCACCACCGCCCAATACCGTTTCACCGCCCGAATGTGGCGAACGCGGTATCCATCCAGCTTCAGTTGATCTTTCGCCTGCCGGAAAAAGCACTCGATCGTCCAGCGCTGGGCGTAGTAACGCAAGATGTCTTCGTCCCCGAGTTCCCGGTCGGTGCTCAAGATGCAATGAAGATGTTCCGGCGTCAGCGGCTGATCCGCCTTCCAAGCCAGCAGCACCACCGCGTCATCGAGGCCATGGATGGCCCCCTCATAGCGATACACGCGATAACGCTCCTGCCCCACCGTGACGAGGCGGGTGTCTTTGGACTCGATATAGCGGGCGAACTGCTTGGCTTGGATGGCGATGCCTTTCGGGTAGAGAATCCGGTTCGTCTTGAGCATCGCGATGACATGGAATCCCTGTTTCAAGCAGGCTTCAATGAGCTTTTTGGACGGATACCACGAATCCATGAGCACATACACCGGCTGAGCCCGCTTCACCTTGAGCGAGGAAAGCATCTCGATCGCCAGGTCGATCTTGCTTTTTCCCGCTTTCTTGTCATACAGGCGGAACGCAAATGGGAACGCCTGCGTGAAGGTGTGCACCATCAGCCAAACGAGCGAATGCCCCCAGACCGATTGATGATCTTTATGCGAGTAGTGCCAGTCGCACCCTTGAATGGCGTGCGCAGCCCGTGACGAAGGCTTCGTTTTTTGGCAAATCGTATCATCAATCGAAACAAAAAGGGGTTGATTCTTCCGTTTGGCCAGTCGTTCGACCTGGGAAAGGATCCACTCTTGAAGCTTCCCAAGCAGCCTTTCCTCGTTCCAAGGGCTTTTCGTGAAAAAGTGACTGAGCGTCGTTCGATGATTCGGATGAAAGCTCCAGTAATGAATATCAGTCAATGTTCCCGAGAATCCCTTGGTGGTCAAGGCATCGACAATATGAATGAGATGCTTGATGACCGGTTTGGAAAGCTGCAGCGTCAACCCCAGCGTGAAGAAAAACTTGTGGATTCCTTGGTGATGTGCTAATCTATTCATGAGACATGAACCTCCTTGTGGATAGTTGGTGGTACATCTATTCTAACCAAGGAATCGGGTTCATGTCTCCTTTTTTGTTTAGTTGTCAATTTATGTCAGTGAATTTGCTCATCTACAGTAATAGTAGTTTATCCTGTCCATAGTAGAATTTAAACATTATTGATGGAAATATTGAAAAAAGAAAGATGGGAGAGGAGGATGACGCATGTCGATCGGCTGGAATGACCCATGCCCGTGTGGAAGTAGGAAAAAGTATAAGAAGTGCTGCATGAACAAACAGCAGAATCATGAAATCAAACGGGTGCGCCAGCGCCGCTTTTTTGGCCAAAAATATGAGCTGTCGCAAATGGTGCAGCGATTTTTGGATGAATCGCTGTCTTACAACGAACAAGCAGTGGCGAGACGGACGTTTTACCAAAAAATAGAGGGTATGAAGTATTTGTAATATTTTGGATTTTTTGAAACACTTTGGTGCTTGTTCATTCACCGTTTTCCCAATGGAATGCGCGTCATTGAATGGTTCCAGCGCGACAAAGGACACCGTCTCCCGTTGGAGCACGGAGCGCTTTTGGCGCTTCTGCGTGTTTCTTCATGGGGACGGCTTATCCATTCGGACATCGGTTAGAGAAGCGATGGTGGTATGTCGGCCGTAGCTGGATGGTTCGACTGGGTTGCGCGTTGTGGCTGCCGTTGTCGTGTGAAGAGGCATCATGCAGAAAAAGGAGAGCTATTGTCGGTTGATGGATGCCGCCCCGCTAGTTTTGTCGAGCGGTTTTCCCAAGTGACAGATAGGAAATTCCCCGTTGTGCGCGAACGATATAGTAGACAAATTGGAGACAACGGGGGAGGGAATGCGCATGAGGCGAGGAACATGGCTCGCCCTGTTGTTTTGTTTGCTATGGCTGGCTGCGGCTGCTTGGCCGGTGGGGGCGAAAGGGGAGAGTGGGAAAACCGCTCAGTTGGCGGTGGTGACGGCGGATCAGGTGAATGTCCGCCAAGGGCCGGGGGTGCCATACCGTCCATTGGCGAACGTTCACCGCGGCGAGGCGTATCGGCTGATCGAGGTCAAGGATGGATGGGTGAACATCGAGTGGAAACCGAATCGAACCGGGTGGATCGCCGCGCGGTACGTCGCGTTGGCAAAAGAGACGGCCGTCGTGCAAGAAAACCGACTCCGCCTTCGACAAGAGCCGAGCCGAGATGGGCGAATTATCGGGCATTTGGCGCGGGGAGAAACGGTATGGGTCATCAAGGAAGATGGGGAATGGACGGAAGTGATCGCAGACGGTGCGATCGGCTGGGTGTCTTCAGCATACCTCACTGCGGCTCGGGAGTCATCGATTTCGCATCAAACCGGAATCGTCAACGCCAGTTCGCTCAACGTTCGGGCTGAGCCGTCATTGAAGGCAGCGCGCGTCGGACGCCTTGTCCGTGGTGAAGAGGTCGAGATTGTGGAAAAGAAACCGGGATGGTACAAAATTGCCTCCCAAACAGGGCTTGATGGGTGGGTGTCATCCGCATATGTGCAGGTAAAGGGTGGACAAGCTAATGAAAAGGAAGCGGAAGCGCCCCAGTCGGCTGACCGCTCGCTGCTTTCAGCCATCGCGCCTAGCGACTCCCGCCTTTATGTAGACAGCTGGACGCGCGGTCCTGTTCAGGCGCTGGCCGGAAAAACGATCGTTCTTGACGCTGGCCACGGAGGCAAAGACGGCGGGGCCCAAAGTGTCGATGGCATCAAGGAAAAGGAGTTGACGTTGGAAACCGCCAAGCTTCTGAAAAACAAGTTGCAATCTTACGGCGCCCGCGTCGTGCTGACGCGCTCTAGCGATGAGTATGTGCCGCTGTCCGCGCGCGTGGCGATGGCGCGCCTGTATCAAGCGGATGCGTTTATCAGCCTGCATTATGACAGCGCAGATGACCAACAGGCGAGCGGCATCACCGTTTATTATTACGACCGTTTTGCCGATTACGGCTTAGCGCAATCATTCGAAGACCCGCTTTCCCGATTGGCCGCACTGCCTTTCCGCGGCGTTGCGTTTGGCGACTATTACGTGCTGCGGGAAAACGACAGACCGTCTGTATTGCTTGAGCTCGGCTATGTAAGCAACCGCACAGATGCGGCGACGGTGGCGACAGACGACTATCAGGAAGCGGTGACGACCGCGATTGCGGATGCGGTTCGGCATTATTTTGAATAAGGAATGATGGTGGAGAAATCGTTGATCGGCGGTCTGTTCGTTTTTGTGATCAATCGGCCGTCATCAAGCAAACGGAAACACGCCGCGCAACCGGGGGGTGGCTCCTCCCGGTTTTCTTTTGGCCGCAGAGCACAACCGGTGAACTCAGCGGCTAGGCGAAAACAATGAAAATCCCCAGGCGATTCGCTATAATGAGAACAAGCGACGATAGCGCAATGGATCAAAAAGGTGTGAGGAACGATGAAAATCACGATCGCCGGGGCGGGGTATGTTGGGCTTGTGACCGCCGCCTGCCTGGCTGATAAAGGTCATGATGTCATATGCGTGGATGTCAATGAGGAAAAAATTCGGCGGTTGAATGAAGGAATCGTCCCCATTTATGAACCGGGGCTCGAACCGCTCATCCAACGGAACAGCGCCCGCCTTCGCTTTACCACAGACGATGCGGAAGCGTATCGATGGGCGGAAGTGATCATGGTCGCGGTCGGCACCCCGCCGCTGCCGGACGGATCGGTCAAGCTCGATGACGTATGGGAAACGCTGCGCCGCATCGCCGCGTCGGCCGAACGCGACTGCCTTGTGGCCATCAAATCGACCGTGCCAGTCGGTACGGGAGACGAAGCGGCTCGCTTTTTGGCGGAACACGGACGCGGCGGGGTGCGTATCGATGTCGTTTCCAATCCGGAGTTTTTGTCACAAGGAACGGCGGTGCGCGATACGTTGCAGGCGCCGCGCATTGTGTTAGGCGTCGAATCGGAGAGAGCTGAGCGGATAATGAAGGACCTCTACGCCCCGTTTGCGCTCCCGTACGTTGTCACCGACCGCAAAAGCGCAGAGATGATCAAGTACGCTGCCAATGTGTTTTTGGCGCTGAAAATTTCGTACATCAACGAGATCGCCAACGTATGCGAGTTGGTAGGGGCCGACATTCAGGCGGTGGCGGAAGGAATCGGCATGGATCCGCGCATTGGCCGCCGCTTTTTGCGCGCCGGCGTCGGCTATGGCGGCTCTTGCCTGCCGAAAGATACGAAGGCGCTTTATGCGTTGGCTGCCTCCCATGGCTATTCGCTCAAAACCGTGTGGGCGGCGATGGACGTCAATGAAAAACAGAAATGGAAACTGTTCGAGAAAGCGCGCGCCCACCTTGGTGTGTTCAGCGGTCGAACAGCAGCCGTGCTGGGCGCCGCATTCAAGCCCGGCACTGACGATGTGCGCGAATCGCCGGCATTGGCGAACATCGAACGGCTCATTGCCGAAGGAGCCGACGTGCGCGTCTGGGACCCGGCCGCCCTCGGTCATGTCTCGCGCCGTTTTGGCGATGCGGTTGTTTGTTGCGAGACAATGGAGGAAGCCATTCGCGGCGCGGATGTTTGTTTCATTTTCACCGAATGGCCGGCTGTGCTGCAATTTGACCTTCACCGTTACAAGACGCTGATGAATCGGCCAATTGTGCTTGACGGGCGCAACTGCTACGACCCGAAACAAGCCGACGCCGCCGGCCTCATCTACGAGTCGATCGGTCGGCCGGTGGGGCATAGGCAGCTGAAAGTGGATCGGGCTGTTGACGTTCTCCAGTGCGCCTCAGCTGCCTTTTTCCACAAACAAAGTGAATAGGGATGCCGCTTAATTGTCCCGTTCGCATCGCCACGACGGCTTTTTTGTAAAAAAGGGAATAAGGCGGTCTGTCCGTTCGATGGAAGTGGGATAGTAGACATGCCGGCGGGCGCGGGGCATCAATCGCCGTTTCAAAGAAAGAGAAGGTTATGTTTCCAGTGGTTTTATGGGAAAACGTGGGGTCGTGGCCCGCCACTTTGAAAGCGGAGACAGGCGGGGAAGAGAGCGGCTGAAGAAGCCGTCTTTTCCCACCGCTATGGGCAGGCGGCAAAAGGAGGGATGTATCATCCGCATTCGCTTAGGTCTGTTTGGTGCGGACGATTCGCTGTCAATTATTCAGGCGGTGGCGCAAGAGTACAAAGAGCTTGTTTGCGTTCCCGTTGTGTATTGGGATGAAAGTGAAGTGATCGATTTGATCCGCCCGCTCGCGTCAGAAGTTGATATGTGGCTGTTTTCCGGACAAGTGCCGTATTCGATCGTCAAGCAGTCCAGTGAGGTCGATGCGCCGCTGTTTTATGTGCCACATATTGGTGCCAGCTTGTACCGCACACTGCTGCAGGCGCACTATACGGAGCAGATTCCGGTCAGCCGGCTTAGTTTTGACACGTACGAGCGCCGCGAAATCGAACGGCTGCTCGAAGAGGCGGGCATCGAGGAGCCGATTCCATACGTCAAGCATTACGAGGGAGGCATTTCGGCCCAGGAACTGTCCGACTATCATTACACCCTTTGGAAACAAGGGAAAACGGAAGCAGCGGTCACCTGTTTGCGGACAGCCCATCTCGAACTGGAGAAACTCGGAATGCCGGTGTATCGGGTATTGCCTGCCCGCTCGGCGGTGGAAGCGGTCATCCAAACCATCATTCGCACCGGACAGATGCTGCAGGTGCAAGATGCGCAAATCGCCGTGCAAATGATTGAAGTCGATGCGATGCAGGCGGCCTCCCCAGAGACATTTTCGACCGATGACATATATCGTCTGGAGATGAAGACAACGGAAAAATTGCTACGGTATGCAAAAAAAGTCCAAGGGTCGCTGAAAAGCGCCGGGCCGGGCCGCTATGTCATTTTTACGACAAGGGGCGCATTAAAAGAGATCACCGATGGCTATAAAACGGTCCCCTCGGCGGAGGAGACGGAGCTCTTGTACAGCGAGGTCATCGCGTGCGGAATCGGCATCGGCCGAACGGCGTATGAGGCCGAAATTCAGGCTGGGAAGGCGTTTTTGCATGCGAAACAAAGCGGACGGGGTGCGTGGATGGTGGTGTTTGATGACGGAACGATCTCGGGTCCGTTAGGAAAAAGTGTGCACCTCCGCTATTCGCTCGGCGGCGGAGAACTGCGGCAGCTGGCGGAGCGGACGGGATTAAGCGCCGCGACGCTCTGCAAATTGAAAGCAATATTGCAAAAACGAGGAACCAACGAGATCGAAGCGCATGAGTTGGCCTCTTACATGGGGATTGTGCCGCGCAGCGCCCGCCGGATTTTAAACCAATTGGAGACCGTGGGCCTTGCCGAAGTGGCCGGGGAAACAAACCCGTATCCGCGCGGGCGTCCGCGCAAAGTATACCGCATTTTCTTATAATTGCTCGATCAGCTTCTGCCTTTAGCGACAGGCAGAAGTTTTTTGTTGTCTTGAAGGCGTTTGTATTATTTGTATTATTTGAAAATTTCCTCTGTTTCCATTATAATTAAGGACATATCCGAAAATTATCCGTAATTGGCGTGAGGGGAGGATAGCTTGATTCAAGGGGAACGTCTTTGGCAACGGCTCATGGAACTAGGGGAGGTCGGCAAGAAACCAAGCGGCGGCGTCACGCGCCTCTCGTTCACTGCTGAAGAGCGGAGGGCGAAAGACTTGGTCGCTTCCTACATGCGCGAAGCCGGGCTTTTCGTATATGAAGACACGGCTGGCAACTTGATCGGACGGAAAGAAGGGGCGAATCCGGATGCCCCGGTCGTCCTTGTTGGATCTCATCTCGATTCGGTTTACAACGGCGGCTGCTTTGATGGACCGCTCGGGGTGTTGGCCGGCGTGGAAGTTGTTCAGACGATGAACGAGCACGGGGTTGTGACGCACCACCCAATTGAAGTAGTGGCGTTTACGGACGAAGAAGGAGCGCGCTTTCGTTTCGGCATGATCGGAAGCCGGGCGATGGCGGGGACGTTGCTGCCGGAAGCGCTCGAGTGCCGCGACGCGAACGGAATTTCTATTGCGGAAGCGATGAGACAGACGGGGCTTGACCCGGACCGTTTGCCGCAGGCAGCACGAAAACCAGGAACGGTGAAAGCCTATGTCGAACTGCACATCGAACAAGGACGGGTGCTGGAGGAGGCTGGTCTTCCAGTTGGCATCGTCACTGGCATCGCCGGGCTGATTTGGGTGAAGTTTATCATCGAAGGAAAAGCGGAACATGCCGGAGCGACGCCGATGTCATTGCGGCGCGACCCGATGGCGGCAGCCGCCCAGATCATCACAATGATCGAAGAGGAAGCAAGACGAACAGGGACAACGGTCGGTACTGTAGGACAGTTGCATGTATATCCGGGCGGTATTAATGTCATTCCGGAACGGGTCGAATTTGTGCTCGATTTGCGCGACTTGAAGGCTGAGGTGCGCGATCAAGTATGGAATGACATAGCCTCGCGGGCAGAGACGATCACCAAGGAGCGGAACGTTCGCCTCACGACCGAGCGACTGCAAGAAATGGCGCCGGTGTTATGTTCCGAGGTGGTGAAACAGGCCGCGGAAAGAGCGTGCAAGCAGCTCGGGTATCCGCCGTTTTGGCTGCCGAGCGGCGCAGCCCATGACGGCGTACAGTTGGCTCCGATTTGCCCGATCGGGATGATTTTTGTCCGCTCCCAAGACGGGGTGAGTCATAGTCCGGCGGAATGGAGTACTAAAGAAGACTGCGCCGTTGGAGCAGAGGTGCTTTATCATACGGTGTGGCAACTGGCCCAAGGGGAATAACGAAAAAGACAAACGAACAGGGGGAGACTATGGATGACAAAGGAAGAAATCAAACGGCTCGTCGATGAAGTGAAAACGGACGTCATCGCCTGGCGCCGCCATCTGCACGCCCATCCTGAATTGTCGTTCCAAGAGGAGAAAACGGCGCAGTTTGTTTTCGAGACGCTGCAATCATTCGGCCATCTTGAGTTGTCGCGGCCGACGAAAACGAGCGTCATGGCGCGGCTCATTGGCCAACAGCCAGGCCGGGTCGTCGCCATTCGTGCGGATATGGACGCCCTGCCCATTCAAGAGGAAAACACGTTTGAATTTGCCTCCAAAAACCCAGGCGTCATGCATGCGTGCGGGCATGACGGCCATACGGCGATGCTTTTGGGGGCAGCGAAAATTTTCGCCCAGCTGCGCGATGACATTCGCGGTGAAATCCGCTTTTTGTTCCAACACGCGGAAGAATTGTTCCCGGGTGGGGCGGAGGAGATGGTGCAAGCCGGCGTCATGGACGGGGTGGACGTCGTCATCGGCACTCACCTTTGGTCGCCGCTTGAGCGCGGAAAAATCGGCATTGTGTATGGGCCGATGATGGCCGCACCCGACCGCTTTTTCATCCGCATCATCGGCAAAGGCGGCCATGGAGCGATGCCGCACCAAACGATCGATGCGATCGCCATCGG
This sequence comes from Geobacillus thermoleovorans, assembly GCF_001610955.1. Classification (GTDB taxonomy): domain Bacteria; phylum Bacillota; class Bacilli; order Bacillales; family Anoxybacillaceae; genus Geobacillus; species Geobacillus thermoleovorans. The sequence continues at coordinate 3,160,845 of NZ_CP014335.1, read as the reverse complement.
AGCGCAAGTCGTGACGAACTTGCAGCACATCGTCTCGCGCTATGTCGACCCGCTCGAGCCGCTTGTTCTGTCCGTGACGCAATTTGTGGCGGGTACGGCGCATAATGTCCTGCCTGGGGAGGTCGAAATCCAAGGGACAGTGCGCACGTTTGATGAGACGCTGCGGCGCACGGTGCCGCAATGGATGGAGCGCATTGTCAAAGGAATCACCGAAGCGCACGGCGCCTCGTATGAGTTTCAATTTGACTACGGCTACCGCCCGGTCATCAACTACGATGAAGTGACCCACGTCATTGAGGAAACAGCGCGTGAACTATTGGGCGAAGAAGCCGTCGCCCGCTTGAAACCGAACATGGGCGGCGAAGATTTCTCCGCCTTTTTGCAAAAAGCGCCGGGCAGCTTCTTTTACGTCGGCGCCCGAAACGAAGAAAAGGGGATCGTGTACCCGCATCACCATCCGCGCTTTACGATCGACGAAGACGCACTTGAGATTGGCGTGCAAATGTTTGTCGCCGCGACGTTGAAACTGTTGGCGGGGGCGGAATAGCTGTTTTCGCTTGACATATCCAAGGAGGGAGAGAAGATGAAAAGCATCCGTTGGTTAATGATTGTCCCATTTATCGGCATGCTCGGCGGCGTTCCTTTTGTGAATCAAGTGACTCCGTACGTGTTTGGCATGCCGTTGCTTCTCTTTTGGCTGGTCGCTTGGGTGATCGCCACTTCGGTTATCATGGCCATCGTGTATCGTTTTGACCCTGCGGTGAAGGAGGATGAGCAGACATGAACTCGGCCTTAGTGATGATTTTTGCTTTCTTGTTGCTGTCTCTTTATCTAGGGGTGCAGGCGCGAAAAGGAAAAGACATGAATTTGGAGCAATGGACCGTCGGTGGCCGCGGGTTCGGAACGATTTTTGTGTTTCTCTTGATGGCCGGCGAGATTTATACAACGTTTACCTTCCTTGGTGGGAGCGGTTGGGCCTATGGAAAAGGGGGGCCGACGTTTTACATCATTGCCTACGGCTGCCTGGCCTATGTGTTATCGTATTGGATGCTTCCCCCGAGTTCGACAGTTTTGAGGTCATTTTAGGCAAATGGAAATGACCAAAATGCTGTTATATCAAGGGTTTCGTGATGCGGATCCTAGGAAAAAATACCGAATTTCATAGGCACACGATTTATTAATTTTTTCTTTTAAAAATAAATTTTATACGTTATAACTCACATTTCGCACCCTAACAAGGTCAAAACAAAGGATTTTTTATTTAGTTTTTCAGAATAACTTTTTGACCAACACAACGAGCGATGGCAATCCTTTTTTTACCATCGCTGGTCGTTCCGTATCACGTTACACGTAGATGCTCTCATCCATGCCCAATCCCTGCAGAATCCTTCGCTGATCAGGGGTAAGGGAGCGATCCAGTGAGCGTTGGATGCGCCCATCCGGCAGCTTGAACAGGACGACGTTCACATATTGAAACAGCTGAAAAATCGCCTGTCCCGTCGGCCGGGTCAGCTTGCGGCCTCCAGGACCCTTCAACGGGTGTTCTGGAGTAATAAACTGACGCACTCGGCGCTGAAAAACGCGGTAAATAGCCAAGGCCAACAGAAACAAATAGCCTAATACTGCGACCCGTTCTGGTTTTTTGACGTAAATCTCATCCGTGAAAAACGGATCTTTCAAAAAAGCGAAGTTCATTTCCACCGAGATCTGCCCTTTATACAGCTTCAAGATCTCTTGGGCATCCATGGGTTGGCCCTTCCATTCCTTCGGAACGGTCGTGACAAGGACAAACCGGGACGCTTTCCGTCTCGCCTGTTCCCACGCGTCTTGGTCGAATTCGACGTCAAGGTGCAAGAAATACAGCGTCTCCACCTCGGGTTCCGCCCCTTTTTTCGGCCGTCCGCGCCGTTTTTTCGGGCGTACGATCTCTTCGACCGCGGCCTCAACCCGATGAAACCGGGGGCGAAGGGACGCCTTGAGGGACGCCAAGGCTTGTTCGGCATCTTCCCGGCAGGAGAAGGGGTGACGCTCCCAACGGGCTTGTTCCTCGCGAAGAAGCTCCGCTTCTTTGGTTCGTTCTTTTTCAAGCGTCTTTCCTTTTCGCTGGTCGAGCGCGCTCGATTCAACAACGATCAGCCGAACGGGGTGGCCTTCATACGTCGAGGCCGTTTCCCATACCCGGTACGTGGCGCCGTTTCTCTCCGCCAACGTAAAGGGATCGCTCCACGTCGTGTCCTCAGCATCCGCTTCGGCCAGCGCGGTTTTCACGATCCGGAGCGACGAAGGGCCTCTGGTGATCAAAAAGGCGTTGGCCGCTTTGGTTTGCGCCAGGGTCTCTTTCGTCATCGCGGCGGAATCGGCCACGTAAATCCATTCGTCTTCGATTTTGGCCTGCTTCAGCTGTTCATGGACACGAGACAGCACCTCGGGATTCCATGTTTTATCGGGCAGGTTGCCATCGTGCACATCGCCGTAAAACGGGATGCCGTCCTCGTTGCCGACCAGTCCGAAACCGATCTGTTTTTGCCAACGATGATGGCGGTTGTAGCCATGTGTGATTTGTAAGGCCTCTAACGAGGCCGATTCATACGCGCCGTAAACGGTCTTGTCCGTCGTATCGGCGTGGAAGGCTCGGAGGGAAAGGCCTTCTTTGAGATAAATATGAATCAAGCAAGTGCTGATGACGTTGTGAATGCCAGCCTCATACAGGCGATCGAGATGACGGGCCAACGCATCGTCGTTCAACCAGGAAGGATGGAGATCGGGACGGATGAGTTTCTCACAATCGACCTCCTGAGCCCAATGTTCCAAGTGAACAAGGGCTTGCCGGCCGTCAAACACATTGTAGAGGATGGCCTGAACGGCATCGCTGACTCGCGTTTGGCACTGCGGATCGACGGGCACGAGATGGTCAATCAATTGAGGCAGACCCAGTTTCTTGAATAGGGCACTTATTATATTCAAATAAGAATTGCGATAGACCTTTTTGACTTGAACGTTCATAAGAGAAAAACTCCTTTACGTTCCTTGTGTGTCAAGGATTCATTCGACATCGGAACGAAAAAATCCTCCCGATTTTCGTCGAGAGGGTGCGAAATGTGAGTCATAAGGCGACCTGCCGGTTGCGTTCCCATCCGTCCTACGGAAAATACTTGCGCCAGTTGAAGGACGGAACCCTTCGCATCGACAAGCAGGCGGTTCGTGACGCGGAAAAGTACGACGGCAAATATCTCATCCGGACATCTGACGACACCTTGTCTGCCGAAGATGTCGCCATCGGGTATAAGCAGCTGGTGGATATTGAGCAGGCCTTTCGGACGTTGAAATCGACACTCGAGCTGCGTCCCATGTATCATCGCTTGGAAGACCGCATTCGGGCGCATGTGCTGCTCAGTTGGCTTGCTCTCTTGTTAGTTCGGATCGTGGAGATCCGAACTCATGAATCGTGGCCAAACGTAAGAGACGAATGTGAGCGTCTTATGCTTGGACATTTTTCTTCCAAAAACGGAGACCTTTATCAACGAACCGAACTGACGGCCAAACAAGCGCAACTCTTTGCGGCTCTAGGGCTGGAGCCTCCTCCGAAGATCCTAGGCATCCATCCTCGCGCCTAGATACACGCCCAAAGTGTGCCCAAATGTCTCTCGTCCCTTTTGCATCAAGGGGCGAGAGGCATTTTGTTTGCCTAGTGACTGTCGAACTCGGGATGATAATTTACAACTAGAATTTTCAAAACCGAAAAGCACATAGGCCAAAGATTCAAGTGTTCATCGCATATTACGAATAGCTTTTAGTCACTTTAATTTTTCTTTCGCTAATAAATTTCTTTTGTCGACCAACAACCCGTACTACTTGCTTTATATACTGTTTTTCAGGTGGGCACGGTGCTTTTCCTGTTTCAATCCTAATTAGAGGACAAGCAGATCCTTGACAAGAAGGTCTTAGGAAGCACTTCTTACAGCCCTCATCTTCAGACTCATCGTTCATAACCCACAAAGCAAATTTATCTATATCTATTCTAAAGTTCCCATCTTTTTCAACTTTTCCAATCTTATTTTTTTCATTATATAACGCTACTGTACACTTATATAAAGTACCGTCTGATCCAATTACATAAGAATTAGGATCAGCCGCATAACATACATAACCACCAGGTTGAAGAATGCTACCTAATGTAGTCGATAATCCCTGATTTAAAGCATCTTCACACAAACTTAGTGCTACTTTTGCTCTTATTTTTGTATCAAATATATCTAAATCTTCATCATTCGGTCCGCCCCATCGACCAATAGGAAAGTAGTTGACGTGAAACCTTCCATCGTTGGAAAACGTTTCGGAAAGCTCTTTTGAAAGATCGCGTATATAAGGTTCATTACTTTTATCGAAGTTGACACGTATCCTAACCTGAAAATCATATTCCAAATAACTCAAATTTTTCAAATTATTAAATATTCTTTTGAAAGTTCCTTGTCCTCCCACTAACTTACGTGTTTGATCATGAATATGTTCAGGGCCGTCTATAGTTATCTGGAAATTGTCAACACCTAGCTTTAATAATTTTGTCGCCGTATCACTGTTTAAAAGGAATCCATTAGTAGTAATACCAGCACGAAACTTGAAATTGTACTTTTCACTTAATAAAAGGAATTGATTTGATAATTTTTCAATAACATCTAATGCGAGAAGAGGTTCTCCTCCAAACCAATGGACATTCAAATTTTTTAGTTGAGGCCCTCTTTTCTCAACATATTTTATTACACCTTCAATAACATCATCCGACATTTTTCCTTTCTCAAAATTTTCATAACAATATGTACACCTAAAGTTACACTGTTCAGTGACTAAAAAAATCAAATACATATTTTCAGGATTTCTTCCTTTGATTTCATGTAAAATTCGGGCTCTTTTAAATTCGTCTACATTACTTTTGATTAAAAAGCCATAATTAGCAAGAATCTTTGCAGTATCATCAAGCTCATCACATCCCGATCGGAGAATATTTTTAATCTTATTAGCATGAGCTTGTGGAACACGTAAAAATGCCCCCGTATAAGTATTACATATATAAAGATCTCCATTCTCTTCATGGGAAAGAATATTAAATCGCGATGCTACCCATCTATCATTCACATCTGATTTTACCTCTTTGGGAATAGTAGAAAACGGCTCCATTTTTACCCCTCCTATAATCAAGGGATAGCTTAATATAGCTATCCCCGATGACAAAAGAATATGATCAGCATCCTCCGCAGTTTGTGTTAGTCGGTGCAAAAGAAAGAAGAACGTCTTCTGCTGTTGGATTCAAGACATCGAAGCCTTCATCAAGAATTTGAAGCATTTCCTGATTCATGCAATTCACCTCCTTTCAATTCATTGTCTGACTGCTGTATATGTCTCTGTATATACTCAGCTACTGTATATGGGGGAGGTACATGTCCATAATCTACTTTTTCTCCGGTTGCAGTTATCCATGCATTTCCACTAGGGAATACAACTTTATGTCCAAAACTGATCAGCTTTTTAGCATTGTATTGTGTAACTTTTGCATCCCACATGTTTGGCCCCATATTTGGGAAAAAGACAACAGGTCTTGGAGAGCATAAAACCAGCATGGTTAACAAATTATCAGCTATTCCGTTTGCACACTTCGCTAAAGTATTAGCAGTACAAGGCAAAATGATGAAAATATCCGCCCAGTCATGTAAAAAGGAATGAGGAACTCTATTTCGTGTATACTCCTTTGGAAAATCGTACATATCCTGATATGCAGGAGCATCAGCGTGCGCCGCCAAAAAATTGACATCAATAAATTTCTGAACGTTCGATGTACAAACTAGTCTAATGTTAGCATCTAGTTTTTCTCTAAAAACTCGTAAATACATAGGTAGTTCAACAACTCCTGAAGAACCTGTAACGCCAACTAATATATTCAAGCTTAACACCTCCTTTACATTACAGTTTCTCTTGGCGTACCTTTTCTCACATTAATTAATAACGAAGATAAACTAGTAACTATACCCAAAGCACCTGCAATGAAGAAAAGATATTTTATATTGAAATAATCAACACTGACCCCAAAAATAAACTGGGCTACTGGCGTTGAAAGCATTGAAATCGCCATCATAATACTATTAACTCTTCCTAATAAATGAATAGGCACAGAACGTTGAACAAAAGTAGGTATAAGGACTCCTATAAAACCAGTAATTAAGCCAATTACAAAAACGAAAATTAGAATAATCAAAAAATTTTGGGTGAAACATAGTGCGGCAATACCAGTAGCTTGTAAAAGAAAAGATAAATAAATAATCTTCAATTCAACCTTGTGAATGCTTTTAACTGAAAAGATTAAACCAGTTAACAAACTTCCCATTGACATCGATGAATATATATATCCTAAATACTTAGCATCATCACTAACATTTTTAGCTAAAAAAGGGAACAATACATTAACCCCGTTTGCTCCAATATTTACAAAAAACATAGTTATAACCAAATAAAAAATCATTTTTTGTCTATTCAAAAAACTAAAACCAAGTCTTAAATCCGAAAAGTAAGAAGTTTTATCATTATTATCGTTTATATTTTCAAGATGACTATTTTTAGAGTCAATAAACAAAATTAAAAAAGTTGAAAATGCATATAAGATAGAAATGGCTATCAAGGAATGTTCTATTGAGATTGATTCAACCATCCAAGCGGCTATTAAAGGGCCCAAAATGATCGTTGTTCTTACAACAGTGAAGTATTGACTATTGAGACGACTCAAATATTCAGTAGCGACTAATCTTGGCTTTATTGATTCTGAGGCTGACCAATAAAAAGCATCAATCGCTCCAAACAAAACGGAGACCATTATGAGAATTACAAAAGAGATAGTATGATCCCATAACAGAATAGCCAAAACTAACACAATGATTGTCCTTATCATGTCTGACAACCACAGAAACAACTTTGCCCCTATTCGATCAATAACCGGTCCGCAAAGAAGCCCAGCAATAAATCTCGACAAACCTAGGGAAAATAAAACTGCTCCCATCAAAAAACCTGATTGTAAAACGTCAGCAATATACCAAGCTATAACAACACTGTATATGACGTCCCCCAAGTTTGAAAGAAACGTTGCTATACAAAATTTTGTAGCGTTCAAAATGATCACCCTTAGAAAGATTGAGACTAGGCATGTAACGCACTTGTGAAACAGAACAAAATCAAAACATAGGATAAGGGGTGGTTTTAATATAACTAAATATTCATTATATTACAGTTATTACAATAATTATTTTATCGGGAAAATACGGTAATGTAAAGAGTTTTTTGTAATACCTCGTCTCGTTTTGTCGGATATCGTTGAATGCAACATATCTTATGTTATGTTGAATAAAAAACACCACCCATAGAAGGTGATATTATCCCTCTAGTGTAGACAGTTGGGAAAATGCCCATACTGTCAGTAAAAACACTGGAGGGATTTGTTTATGTTCGAGACCAAGCAAACACCGAAAGGGAAGACCACTTATTCCGTGGAGTTTAAATGGAGGGCTGTCCAGATGTACATCGAAGAAGGATGGGGATATAAGCGGATATGCCAAGAGTTAGGGATTCCCTGCACGAAAACGATCAGACTTTGGGTAAAACGTTACCATGAACATGGTCTAAAAGGGCTCGAAGAACGGCGCGGGACATCCAAGTCTCCATTCAAGGGAAGGCCTCGAAAAAAAGAGTGCAGTTTAGAGGAAGAGAATCGAAGACTGAAAGCAGAGAATGATTATTTAAAAAAGTTACGAGAGCTGGCAAGGAGGTGAAACCGAAAGAGCGGTTCTCGATCATTCAGGAGTTATCCAACACCTATCCGATTGCCTGGCTATGCCAACTGGCCGGTGTGTCAAGAAGTGGATACTATCGATGGATGAACCAGCAGGGAATCGTCACAGAGAAGCAAAAGGAAAATGAACAAATCAAACAAATGATCCTCGAATGCCATCAAAAGGTCAATGGGATCTATGGATACTACCGCGTGAAAGCATGGATAAAACGAAATTATGGGAAGACCGTGAATCATAAGCGAGTGTACCGACTGATGAAAGAGTTGGGGGTTCAGGCCAAAATCCGTCGAAAAAAGCCGAAGTATAAAGCGGGAAAGGAGAATATCGTAGCGTCGAACGTGTTAAACCGTGATTTTGTGGCCACTGCAGCCAACCAAAAATGGGTGACGGATATTACCTATGTGCCATTTCAAGGAACCTATTTGTATCTGTCTGCTATTAAAGATCTGTACAACAATGAAATCATTGCGTATCGCATCAGTCGTTCGAATGACTTAAAATTGGTGATCGAAACTGTCAAGGATGCCATCAAAAAACGGGATGCGCGAGGAGTCCTTCTCCATAGCGATCAAGGCTCCCAGTACACATCCCGCCAGTACCATCAACTGCTGAAGGCTCATCATATCATTCCTAGTATGTCCAGAAGAGGAAACTGTTTAGACAATGCCTGCATGGAAAATTTTTTCGGGCATTTGAAATCGGAAATGGTGGACCTTCCCACCTTTGAAACGGAAGAGGAAATGATCGAGGCGATCGATCAGTACATGTATTTTTATAATTATGAACGGTGCCAGAAAAAACTAGACTACCTCAGCCCAGTGGAATACCGAATTGCCTAAGCAGCCTAGCAGACGAACGGCTGAGAATGTCTCCTTCTTCAGCTTGCCAACGATGAAGTGGAATGAAGGAGACGTTGTCAAGTGCTTTCCTTGACAACGTTTCCTCATTCCACTATCCTAACAAGCAGCTGAAGAAGGTGGGTATTTTTCACACTGTCTACTTGACAGGGATATGTTCAAAGGTGGTATTTAGCTGATAGTTTCATTAAAATGTTTAGACAACTGTAGATAACCGGTCAAACTTACTTCCGGTAATTCCTTGGATTGATCCCATTCAAAATATCTTATATTTTGTATTAAAGAACTGTAGATGAGCAAATTTGCTAACATAAATTGACAATCAAACAAAAAAGGAGACATGAACGGGACTCCTTGAGTAAAATAGATGTGCTCACAACTACCCACAAGGAGGTTCATGTCTCATGAATAGATTAGCACATCACCAAGGAATCCACAAGTTTTTCCTAGTGTTAGAGTCAGTCAAGACTTTGTGGAGAACATTTTTTCGGTTCACTACGGGCGTTGTCAATCACTAGTTAGCGAACCATTTTCAGGAATTAATATCGTAAGCGCTTTCGGACTCTCATCCCTCATCTTGAGGCGATGATACGATATTCCATTTTTTTACACCCAACCACCATCCCGGAGCGCCGACAACGCTTGATGGATCGGCGTCCCGGATGACCGTTGCAGACACGGTAGATTCTGACGCACCACATCTGCCCATAACCGTCCGGCCTTCCGTTTGGTCTGTTCGATCCGCTTGGACTTTGTTGAGGCCGAGACGGCCGACTGGGGCTCTTGCTCCTCCCACCGTCCCTTTCTCCACCCGATCCCGTCGATTCGGGCTGCCATCGCCCTCAGAAACGCCCGAAGCCCTTGGTCTTTCCAGCTGCGGCGGGATTTCACCCGATGCGCAAACCGGCTCATCACGCTCTCGGCGTGGCCCATCGGACGCATGCCGGTCGTCTCCACCCCTTGCTCCGACAGCCACTCTCGGTAGTCCCGGATGCATCCCGGCATCGACTCGATCCGGCGGATCATGGCAGCCAGCTGTTGTTCTTTCGCTTCGTCCTCCAACGTGCCGACCGTGCTGTTCAGCTCCACGAGAAGCCCTTCTTCGTCTTGTTTTGCCAGCTTCTTTCGCACGTGTAAATTAGCACATTCTTTCAGAATCCCTTTTTCAAATTATTTCAGATGGATTCCGAAATAATGTGCAAAATTTTTGCCGATTATTCCGGACTTTGCACATTCTTTCGGAACGTTTGCACGCTCTTTCAAATGAAGATTTCCAGCGCGCCTGATGGAATGATGGAAAAGAGAAAGCACAAAAGAGGCCGATTCGGCTCCTTTCGTGCTAATACCCCCATTTCCTCTAAGGCCATGCGCACCACTTCCTCGTCAATGACGGTATTGTCAAAAGTTTATCCTCCACACTCACGGTTTTCCCTTGAGTTTCAACGGTTGGAAGAAAAAAAGCTTGCCACCCCCGTTGTTTTCGGCCATCATTGAGGTAACCACACACTCAACAGCCAAAACAAAGGAGTGACAAGCTTTGTTACCTCAATGATTAGCCTATTTGCTTCAAATCATCAAGACCCAATATCAAATCATTGTGTATCTCATGGGTGTGATCGTGGGAAAATCCCTGAATCGTAAGGACTTGGACGAACCCGTCCAAAAACCGTACCGAAAACTTCAGATCGATGACCTTCCGATCATCGATGTACCGGAAACCCTTGATTACCGGAAGTTGTTGGCGGACTACGAAGCCCAGCACGGACGTCCTTTGCGGCCCATCCAGCGCCGCGCGAAGGCGAAACACCGTGTTCCGGATTCGTTGACCTGCCCTCGCTGCCAGGCTCCCTCTTCTTACCTGTACGCCAATAACGGCGGAAAAGGGCAATACCAATGCAAAGTGTGCCAGTGCCGGTTCAACCACCGGAACCGGTTCACCAAGCAAGCGATCTTTCGCTGCCCGCACTGCAAAAAGACGCTGGAAAAGATCAAGGAACGCAAAGAATACCACATCTATAAGTGCAAGAACAACGATTGCCCGTTTTACCAGGCCAACCTTCGCCGGATGACCAAGAAGGAGCGCCAACAGTTTCAACAGGATCCTCAAGCCTTCAAGGTGCGGTATTTGTTTCGAGAGTTCTTGTTTGACTTTCTCCCGTTGGCTTCCTCGTCGCCCATCCAACCGAAGGTCGATTTGTCCCGGCTGGCTGCGTCGCCGCACGTATTGGGGCTCGTGTTGACGTACTACGTCAACTTTGGGATGTCCTCGAGGGAGACCGCCGCCGCCATGAAGGACATCCATGGCGTCTCGATCTCCCATCAGACGGTGCTCAACTGCGCCAACAGCGCCGCGCTTTGGATCAAGCCCTTTGTCGACCGGTTCCCGTATGAGCTGTCCGGTTCGTTTTGCGGGGACGAGACGTATATTCGCGTCAAAGGGCGCTGGCATTACCTGTTCTTTATGTTTGACGCCGTCAAAAAGATCGTGCTGTCGTATCGCGTCTCGCCCAACCGGGACACGCTCTCGGCCATCAAGGCCATCGATGATGTCCTCAGGAAGCTAGCGTCCCTCCCAGACGACTTGTCGTTCGTCGTGGATGGCAACCCGATTTACCGGCTGGCGCAACACTTCTTCGCCCAACACGGGATTTCATTTGACGTCCGCCAAGTGATCGGGCTGACCAATGAGGATCCGGTCTCGGAAGAGTTTCGCCCTCTCAAGCAGATCATCGAGCGATTCAACCGGACCTTTAAAGGCAACTACCGCCCGACCCATGGGTTTGGTGCGGAAGAAGGCTCGGTGTCCTTTGTGACGCTGTTTGTGGCGTATTTCAACTTTCTGCGCCCACACAGCGCGCTCGAAGGCCGGGTGCCGGTCGTCATCCCGGAACTGGCGGATCTTCCGCATATGCCGGCCCGGTGGACGAAGCTGATCGCCATGGCACAAGCGTTTCTCCAACAAGAGGCGGCCTGACTTTTTTGTCCTCCGGAGCCCGTTGAACAGAACTCCTGCCGGATTCGGCGAAGCGAACCCTTGACCAACCGAACACCGCCAAAGGTAAAATTCGGTCATGGCAAGGGCGGCTTTCTTATTGCCTTCTTTTTTGTCCCCGTCGCCCTTGACGACTCTTCCGCACCTTTGGCGGGTGTTGGTCAAGGGCGAATCCGGCCCTCCGCATGCCCCACGATGCTCAATGGGATGATCTGTGTGGAGTTTTCATAGAACTTTTGACGCTACCTCAATGACGTCCTTTTTCAGCTGATGCCCGTACAACAGGCACATCGTGGCCAATGCGTTGATCACACGGGGACAGCCTCGCGATTGCAGAACGATCGCCTCCAACGACGATGGGGTGAAGATCGGATGCTTTTTCTACGTCGGCGCGGGCAATGTAGAAAAAGGCATCGTTTACCCGCACCACCACCCGCGCTTTACGATTGACGAAGACGCGCTTGAGATCGGCGTGCAAATGTTTGTCGCGGCGACGTTGAAACTGTTGGCGGAAGTAGAGTAGGATGCTTCCGCTTTTTTGTACATCATAAAGGCGGATCGATATATTGCATCTCATATTTCGCAACCTTTGCATAATATACAAAAAATAACCAGAATATTCGCATAAAAATAATTTTTTATAAAAAATGTAAAATAATTAATTTTTATTCGGTCAAATCGGGCTTATTTCGAATTTTTATTCAGGGTGCGAAATGTGAGTTGCATGCTCTTTCTCTGTCGCTAATTCACATGGTTGAACTTGGTGTAGCTCACATGAGTGGATAAAGGAAATAAAGAGAGCATGGGGACTCTTTGCCTTCCTTAATGTTTGTTTTGGACTTCGATTCGATCAAGACGACAAGGCTAGGCGATTTTGACAATTTTTGTGATCGGTGCTAGGTCGAGGTCTTGGTTGTAAAGAGCGTGGACAAAATCGCCGTCAAGCGTAGCGAAGTAGTCATAATGATGATATGTTGCAATGGCGTAGTGCAAGGCATCATAGGCTTCGAGCTGAAGGAGCCGCATTTGAGCCAAGGCTAAATCTTGAATGTTGGCATCTGTTGTTAGGAATTCGATGCGGAAATGTTGCCTTATGGCAGATAAAAATTCATTATATCGATCAATGGAACTGTTGTAGAAGATTTGCAACTTGTTTCTTTGTGAGGGATAATTCATTTTCACGAATTTGATTAATTCTGAAATATTAATAGAAACGTTCTTCTTGTAGAATTTTGGAATATGTTTTTTCCAAACGTTATATAGGAAGGGTACGCTTTCTTCTAATTCTCCAAGGGGATGATTTTGGCGAGACTTTGAATGTAAATTGGGGTTCATCACCAAATTTTGTGATTTAGTGACAAAAAAGAGAAAGCACTGACGAGATCCTGGCAATAATGTTAGCGGTGAAATCAACATTAAGGAGGTCTCGTAAGTGCTTTCGATACCACTAGGATTGCCAGAATTTAAAGTGATTAAACAAGAACTTCTTTCCTATGGTTATGCGATTCATGTAGAGAAAACAGAGACACAGGAACGCTGCCCTCATTGTGGGTTTGCCACTTCCTCTGTCCACGACAGACGGACAAGAAAAGTACGGGATTTGGCGATTTTCCATCAACCGGTGTACTTGTTCGTAAAGGTAAAGCGCTATCGGTGCTGGAATTGTTCCCAAGTGTTTTCCGCCTCTTTGGAATCGATTCAACCCAATCAACACTACACCAATCGATTTTGTGAGTACTTGTATGAACTTTGTGAAGGCTCCACCATTCAAGAGGTTAGCCGAAAGCACCGCATCCCATATACGACATTGGAGCGCATCTATTACTTCATTGCATCGAAAAAAGCAAAAGAGCGTCAAACAGCGATAGAAGCATCTTCTCAAGAAGAGATGGTGCTTAGCTTAGATGAAATCGCGGTAAAAAAGGGACATCAGTATGAAACCGTATTGATGGATGCCAAAGCCGGATCGGTCATGGGAATGCATGCCGATCGCCAATGTGACTCCGCCCTCCACTTGTTGAGCCAAAATGTCCTGTCGAAAGAAAGGGTCCAAACGGTGATTCTTGACATGTGGGAACCTTATCATAAGGCGGTTCGCGCCCTGTTTCCATCTGCTTCGATTGTCATCGATAAGTACCATGTGATTCAAAAAGTGACACAAGCCTTGGATCAAGCAAGAAAGGAATTTCCTCCATTGAAAAAGGCTCGATATCTTCTCTTAAAAGGCTGTGAAAAGCTTCGTAAGGACCAACGGCTTCGATTGGACGATATCTTGGAGGAGTATCCGGTACTTTCCATTGCTTATTATCTGAAAGAGTTGTTTCGGGATTTTTACCGAACCGATGGATATAACGAAGCAAAGGAACGCTTGGAAGAATGGATTCAGTTAGCCAAACAGAGCCCTTTTGCTTCTTTTCAGGAAGCAGCCAACACGCTTGAAAGGTGGAAGGAGCCGATTCTTTCCTACTTTTTGTGCCCATATACCAATGCCCGAATCGAGGGGACGAATCACAAGATCAAAAACATCAAACGCCGGGCATATGGCTATCGAAATCGAGAACGGTTTCGTTTGCGTGTATTTCTGGAGTGTACAGGGAACACTACAGGTAGTCAGGCTGCTTAAGCGCTCTCTTCTTCCGCTATCGGTATGATAGTTGGTAGAATGGAACCCGTCAAGGAAAGCACTTGACTGTTTCCATTCTACCAACTTCGTGGTCTGTATGCGGAAGAAGGATCCTGACTGATGAACCGATTTCATCCAGCTAACATATTTCTGGGGTTGAGTGGAAATCACAGAAAATGGTGAAGACCCTAAATTGGATTGATTTTTATGGTAGATTTCTAATGGTAATAGAATTTCTTGAATGAATAAGTTATGTACCACTTCCCCAAATACATGTGTACTTATCCCTAATTTCGTTACACCTTCGTTATGCCATTTTTGAAGGATTTCACATACCTTATCTCCCCTTGGATCATCGGAGTCCATATAGGCCAAAATAAAACAAGCATCGATGTATATAGACGCTTGTCCAAAATGTTCATCTATGGCATCTTCATATGTCATCACAAACGACATAATCGGCTACCGTCCTTGTTTGTAGATGTCCACTAATTTTTTGCCAAAGGGAGAAGGTTTGGCTATTTTTTTTCGTAATTCGGCAAATGAAAGATCCTTATTCGGTTTGTTGGCCTGTTCCGTGCAAGATAGTGTCACCCTCATTTTCGTTTCCAAAGCGGAGGGCATATTGATCACCTCATTGATTCTCCTTTCTAAAAATTATAATGCTGGCCAGAAAAAATGTACAGATTTTTCTTTTACTACTATACCCTTGTTCATGAAAACATAAACACGGAGAGAATCTCCCTTAAAAGGGGAATGGGTGAAAGAAAAGGGGAACGGAAAAGAAGTCTTCTTTCCAGCCTGTGAGCGAACGATTTTAAAACAACGGTGAAGAAGCTTTCAAAAAAGAAAATGGAAAAATATCACCATCCCTGTTATGATGGTAAAGGGTTTAGCGAACAAGGTGTCTACTTTCGTTTGTTGTTTAGGTACCTTGTTTTGTTGGTAAAAAGGTGTTGGCAGGTGAAACGATGAGAGATTTCCTTTCCCGCTGGCTTCCTGTCATTCTCTGGTGTGTCGTCATTTACACGTTCAGCGAGTCTTCCTGGTTCACTGGGGCGAATACGGCGCATGTGCTGCAGATGATTTTATCGTACTTGCCGTTTGGCGGCGGGGATGAAGAGGGGCCGCCATTTTTGAACTTTTTGATTCGCAAAGCGGCGCATTTGACGGAGTTTGGCATTTTGGCCGCGCTTGTGTGGCGGGCGCTGTTGCCCAAGCGGTTTGCGTATGCAGGCGCTTGGCTGTTTGCGACCGCCTACGCGGCGACCGATGAGTGGCACCAATCGTTTGAACCAGGGCGGACGGCGACGCCAAAAGACGTGGCGATTGATTCGTGCGGGGCGCTGATTGCGCTTTTGATCGTCTTTGTTTGCCGCCATTGGTTAAGGACAAAGCATTGTGCGGTCAAACGCGGCGTATAATAGAATGAGCTCTCCCGATGTATCGGCTTAGATGTAAAAGGAAAGAATGGCAAATAACAAGTTTGCGAGAAAAGGGAGAGAGAGCCATGGTCGCGTTTATCGCGGGAATGTTTGTCGGCTCGTTCGTGATGCTCGTCATCATGAGCATGATGGTGGCCGCGAAACGGGCGGATGAAGCGAGCGAACGGTGGAGGGAAAAGTGAGAAGTCCCTTGCGGCAGGCAAGGGATTTTTTTTGAAAATGCTGTGCGATCATGTTTACGTCAGCTTGCAAAAAAGGCCGCACATTGTTTGAGAACCGCCGTGAAAGACCGGCGAAGCACAACGGATTCGAAAAGTTGAAGGGGATAAAATGATGTTTTTGTTGCAAAGTTTTTCAGTTTGAGAAACGTTGCTGGGGAGCAACATTTCCCCTTAAATCACTAGTATTTAAAAAAAGCTTGATGGCGCACAAAAAATAGGATATACTATGTGTAACCGGTTACACATAGACAGAAAAGAAGGAAGCGAACATGGCAACGATTCGTGATGTGGCAAAGCGTGCAGGTGTCTCCGTCGCCACCGTTTCGCGTGTGTTAAATCAAAATGGATATGTTAATGAGGAAACGGAAAGACGGGTTAGACAGGCGATGAAAGAGCTCAATTATAAACCGAATGAAGTGGCGAGAGCTCTGTTTAAAAAGACATCGAAAACAGTCGGACTCATTGTCCCTGATATTACCAATCCGTTCTTTCCCGAACTCGTTCGCGCGGTGGAAGATGTGATGAATATTTATGACTATACGGTCATTCTATGCAATTCCGATGAGAAAGTAGAAAAAGAACGAGAATACATCGAAGTGTTAAAGCAAAAATATGTGGACGGCGTCATTTTGACCACGAATCAGTTCGCGCCGGAAGAAGTCGAGGAATGGGATGTTCCGATTGTCGTGCTCGACCGTCCGCTGCATGAACGGTATCCGTCGGTGGTTGCGGACAACTACGGAGGAGCTCGTTTAGCGACGCGTCATTTGTATGAAGTGGGCTGCCGGCGGATTGCCCATATTCAAGGGCCCAACCACGTGGTGAACGCCATGGAGCGTTTCCGCGGCTATCAAGATGAAATGAAGGAGCTGGGGCTAGGGGATCGCCAGCTCGTCATTCAAGGGAATTACCAGTTGAAGCAGGCGAAAGAAGCGGTGATGGTTGCGTTGGCTGAACATGATATGGACGGGATCTTTGCCGGCAACGACGCGATGGCGGTCGGTGCATTGAAAGCGGTTCAGCAATACGGGCTGCGGGTTCCGGATGATATTGCCATTATTGGCTACGACGGCATCCCGCTGACGGAAATGACAACACCCGAACTATCGACCGTGTCTCAGCCTATTTACGAAATGGGGGCCATGGCGGCAAGAATTTTAATCAAACAAATTGAGGGAAAGCCCCTTGAAAAGCTCCATTATCAACTTCCGGTTCAACTTGTGGTGCGGCAGTCGACGTCAAGGAGGGGATTGACTTGAACAAACCAACCATTACGGTGATCGGCAGCCTCAACATGGACTTAGTCACTGTGGCGGCGCGATTTCCAAACCAAGGAGAGACGATTTTAGGCGAACAGTTTCTCACCACTCCCGGTGGCAAAGGGGCGAACCAGGCGGTGGCCGCCGCCCGCCTCGGCGCCAATGTGCGGATGATTGGCGCGGTCGGGGATGATGCGTTTGGGCAAGCGCTCATCCATTCGTTACAAAATGAAGGCGTTTCCGTCGATTATGTGAAACCGGTTACATATGGACATACAGGCATCGCTTCCATTACGATTTCTGAGCGGGACAATCGGATCATCGTCGTTCCTGGGGCGAATCATGCGCTTACGCCGGAAGATCTCGATTCATGTGAATCCGTGATCGCCGAAAGCGATGTTTGCTTATTGCAGCTCGAGATTCCGCTTCCCGTTGTGGAACGGGCGGTTTCGATCGCTCATCGCCATGGCGTGCGCGTCATCGTCAACCCCGCTCCGGCCCAGCCGCTGCCGCCGTCGGTGCTTGAGCAGGCGAGTTTCTTGACGCCCAATGAACATGAACGGACGATTTTGTTCGACAAGATGGACGAAGAAGCGTTTGCCGATAAGCTGATTGTCACCGAAGGGGCAAAAGGGGTGCGCATTTGGCAAGATGGACAAGAACGGCTCATTCCAAGTTTCCAAGTTCCCGTCGTGGATACGACGGGCGCGGGCGATACGTTTAACGGTGCGCTTGCCGTGGCGTTGGCAGAAGGGAAGCCGCTTGATGAAGCGTGTCGGTTTGCCAATGCGGCGGCGGCCTTGTCGGTGACGAAACTTGGGGCGCAAGCTGGGATGCCGAGACGGCAAGAGGTCGAATCATTTTTGTCCAGACAGAAGGAGAGTCACTGATGAAAAAAAGCGGGATTTTGAATAAAGAATTGAACACGCTGCTTGCCTCGCTCGGGCACACCGATACGATCGTGATTGCCGATTGCGGGTTGCCGATTCCGAACGAACAGGCGCGCATCGACTTGTCTCTCGTCAAAGGGTTTCCGCCCTTTTTATCCGTGTTGGATGCGGTTGTTGATGAATTGGAAATTGAAGCAATCGTACTAGCCGAGGAGATCAAAGACCAGAATCCGGATCTATACGAAAGCATCAGGGCAAGAATGGGTGGTGTGCCTGTGCAGTTTGTTCCCCACGAACAATTCAAAGCGATGACGAAGCAGGCGAAAGCGGTGATTCGCACAGGAGAGGCAACCCCCTATGCCAATATCATTCTGCGTTCCGGTGTAAGTTTTTCATCGAAAGATTTCTGAAGGAAAAGGAGGGCAGAAACGATGAGGCCCTTGATTGACATGCGGTCGATTCAAAAATCGTTTGGCGCCAATATCGTTCTGAATGGCGTTGATTTTGAAGTGCTTCCTGGAGAAGTGCATGCGTTGATGGGAGAGAACGGAGCGGGGAAATCGACGCTCATCAAGGTGTTGACCGGCATTTATGAGCGGGATGGGGGAACGATTGTTGTCAACGGGCGCGAAGTGCATTACCGTCATCCGAAAGAGGCGGAACGCGACGGGATTGTCGTGATTCATCAAGAGTTGAATGTCATTCCAACATTGACGGTGGCCGAAAACATTTTTCTTGGCCGCGAGCCGAAAATCGGGAGAACGGGTGTCATTCGTTATAAAGAAATGGAGCAACAGGCCGCTTCCTATTTGCGGAGATTAGGGATGGACCTTGACCCACGAGAACTCGCCGGTCGGTTGTCTGTCGGAAAACAGCAAATGATCGAAATTGCCAGGGCCATTTCGACGAATGCGAAGTGCCTTATTATGGATGAACCGACAGCGGCGCTGACGGAACGGGAAATTCAGGCTTTATTTTCTGTTATTCGCACCTTGAAACAGCAAGGCGTCGCGGTTGTTTACATTTCACATCGGATGGAAGAGATTTTTACCATTTGCGACCGGATTTCGGTTCTCCGCGATGGCCAGTTCATCGGAACGAAACGAGTAAAGGAAACGAACTTCGATGAAATTGTTCAAATGATGGTCGGGCGGCAAATTGGGGAACGCTTTCCAAAACGGCGCGTCACCATTGGAGAAGAACGGCTGCGCGTAGAGCGGCTCACGAAAAAAGGGTTGTTTGAGAATGTATCGTTTTCCGTGCGAGCCGGTGAAGTGCTTGGTGTGGCGGGACTGATGGGATCGGGGCGAACCGAGATCATGGAAGCGATTTTCGGAGCCAGACCATTCGATGAAGGAGACATCTATATCGACGGGCGTCCTGTGCGCATCCGTTCTCCGCGCCAAGCCGTCGAACATGGCATCGCCATGATTACCGAAGACCGAAAGCAAAAAGGGCTCATTCTCGAGATGAGCGTCCATGAGAATTTGACCTTGCCGAAGTTGGAACAATTAGCAACAGCGGGATTCATCCAGTCATCGAAAGAACGGGACGTGGTGTTGACATACATTCATCTGTTGAATATTAAAGCCTCTTCCCCAGATTTACCCGTGAAAGCATTGAGCGGCGGGAATCAACAAAAAGTCGTATTCGGCAAATGGCTGGCGATGAACCCGCGCATCCTCATTTTGGATGAACCGACTCGCGGCGTGGATGTCGGGGCAAAGAAAGAGATTTATGAAGTGATCAATGAATTGGCTGCCCAAGGCGCCGCGATCATTATGATCTCTTCTGAACTGCCGGAAGTATTGGGCATGAGCGACCGCGTTATGGTCATCCATGAAGGGAAAGTGCAAGCGATCTTGGAAAACGACGGGTTGGATCAAGAAACCATCATGCGGGCGGCGACAGGGGGGAATCGATGATGGGAGCAAAGCGAAAATGGGATGTGAAAAAACTAGGGCCTTTGATCGGGCTGTTTCTGCTATGCATCGTGCTTTCCATATTGAGCGATGACTTTTTGACGATGGACAACTGGCTCAATCTCCTGCGGCAAGTATCGATTAACGCGCTCATCGCCTTTGGCATGACGTTTGTCATTTTAACGGGAGGCATTGATTTATCGGTCGGTTCGGTGTTGGCGTTATCAAGCGCGATCACAGCAGGAATGATGGCGCAAGGGGTCAATGGATTTGTTGCGATATTCGTCGGCTTATTAGCAGGCGCGGCCATGGGCGTCTTGAACGGAGTCTTGGTCACCAAAGGAAAAGTGGCTCCTTTTATTGCCACGCTGGCGACCATGACGGCGTTTCGCGGCTTGACTCTCGTTTACACGGACGGCCGCCCGATTACAGGGTTTGCGTCTGATGACATCCTGTTTCAGATGATGGGCCGCGGTTATTTCTTCGGCATTCCCGTACCTATTATATTGATGCTCACGGTCTATATCGCTTTGTATGTAGTATTGAAAAAGACTACATTTGGCCGCCATACGTACGCGATTGGCGGGAACGAAGAAGCGAGCCGTCTATCGGGACTTCGCGTTGATCGACTCAAAATATATGTATATGCGCTGACAGGGACGTTATCTGCTTTGGCGGGGCTCATTTTAACTTCCCGTTTGAATTCCGCGCAGCCGACAGCGGGAACGGCGTACGAGTTGGATGCCATTGCGGCCGTTGTCTTAGGCGGCACCAGTTTGTCAGGAGGAAGAGGCTGGATTTTCGGCACGTTAGTCGGCGCCTTGATTATCGGTGTATTGAACAATGGATTGAACTTGCTCAATGTGTCGTCGTTTTACCAGCAAGTCATCAAAGGAGCGGTCATTCTTCTTGCGGTGCTGTTAGACCGCCGCAAAGAAGTATGATAGATGTTATCAAAAAATAAGGGGGAGTATGAAAATGCGAAAAGCAGTTGGTTTGTTAGCCACATTGTTGCTTGCAGGCGGCGTGTTGGGTGGATGTTCGCTCGACCAGAACAACGCATCGAGCGACAAAGGGAAAACAAAACAGGATGGGGAAGTGAAAATCGGTTTGTCCATTTCCACCTTGAACAACCCGTTCTTTGTCACCTTAAAAGAAGGGGCTGAAAAAGCCGCCAAAGACGAAGGGGCGGAATTGATTGTCGTCGATGCCCAAAATGATTCGGCGAAACAAATTAACGATATTGAAGACTTGATCCAGCAGAAGGTCGATGTGCTTTTGGTCAATCCGACGGACTCGAGCGCCGTGGCTTCTGCGATTGAATCCGCCAACAGCGCCAACATCCCGGTCATTACGGTCGACCGCAGCGCGGACGGCGGGGAAGTGGTCACCCATATCGCTTCTGACAATGTGGCTGGTGGGAAAATGGCGGCCCAATTTCTTGTCGATCACTTGAAAAACGGTGGAAACATTGTGGAATTGGAAGGGATTCCTGGTTCCTCGGCCGCTCGTGAACGTGGAGAAGGATTTCACCAAGTCATTGACAAAGCAGCCAATATGAAGGTCGTCGCCAAACAGGCGGCAGATTTTGACCGGGCGAAAGGACTGGCGGTCATGGAAAACATTTTGCAAAGCCATAAAGACATTCAAGCGGTTTTTGCGCATAATGATGAAATGGCCTTAGGAGCTTTAGAGGCGTTGCAAGCACATGGAATGAACAACGTCCTTGTGGTCGGATTCGATGCGACAGATGACGCAGTCAAAGCCGTGAAAGAAGGCAAAATGGCAGCCACGGTCGCACAAAAACCGGCATTAATTGGCGAAAAAGCTGTGGAAGCCGCCATTCGCGTTCACAAAGGGGAGAAAGTGGAAAAATTTATTCCGGTTCCGCTCGAATTGGTTCAAGGGCAATAACGCGTAATATTCTTTCGCGTGAACGAGATGTGCGCCGCAGAGGGAGCTCCCGTTGAGGCGACTGTTTGCACATCTCGTTTTTTTGTGGTTGTTTCAACGTTTGGAATCGTCAAGTGACATTTTAAGTTCGACAGGTTAAAGGACATTGCAGGCACATGAAAAAGGTCAAAATGCTGTTTGCCGAGTCACGCCAAACTTGGGGTGAAGAAGATAAGTTATACCAGAAAATGATTGTGCCCAAGAAGAAAAACAAAGAGGAGGGTTTCATGCGGACGTTTTGTGGCTGCGCAAAAAGGTGGACAGCTGGCTTTGTTCCTCCTGGTATTGTGGCGGTCATGTGATAATGAAACGACTTTTGGTCCATAATACAAGGGACGAAATGTAAAAAGAAAGGGACTCGCCATGCTTCGCGAACTCGACTGGATGACGTACATCATGATGATTTTGGCCAGCTATCGGTTTACCCATTTGATTGTGTTCGACAAAATTACCGAGTTTCTGCGCAATCCGTTTATGAAGAAAGAAAAAGTCAAAAGTGAGGACGGGCATACGGAAATCAAGAAAGTGCCGACCTCCAAATTTGGCTACTTGTTGAATTGTTATTGGTGCGCGGGGGTGTGGAGCGCGATGTTGATCGCGCTTGGCTATTTTTTCATTCCGACTATCGCTATGCCGCTGATTTTCATTTTTTCGATTGCAGGGGCGCAAGCGATTTTGGAAACATTCGTCGGGGTGGGGACGAAGGCAATCGATCTTCTGTCAGCGGTGAAAAAGCGGATGGACTAAGGTGTGTCGGCGGCAGAGGGCGGGAAACATTTGCGGGCGTACGGCGGAAACATGCGGCACGCCCGCTTTTCTTGCTTTTGTCGATACATCATGGTTGACTTATATAAGTACTTAATTATATAATGATTGGCGGAAACCATTTCATTGGTTGGCGTGGCCGTTTCATGATGGTTGTTCGTTTTTATATAAGCAAATCATGATATGATGATGAACGGAGGGGTGATATGCCGCAACTCGCGATGGAGATGGAAGCGACAGCCCGGGTATTAAAGCTGCTTGGTGATCCGACGCGGCTGACGATTTTGGCGATTTTGAATAAGCGGGAATGCTGTGTGTGCGAGCTGCTGGAGGTGTTTTCGACCAGCCAGCCGGCGATCAGCCAGCATTTGCGTAAGTTAAAAGATGCCGGGCTGATCAAAGAAGAGCGGAGAGGGCAATGGGTGTATTATTCGCTCCGGCCGCAAAGTGAATACTACTCGCTGTTGCAAGCGGTGTTGTCGTACGTTCCGGACCAAGGCGAAAACATTCGCAAAATCGAGACAGCGAATCCGACGGCCCGCTGCGGGTGCTGATGTGGAATGACGAGGTGAATGATGGTGGATTGTTGCGAACCGAAACGATTGTCGTTTTTAGACCGCTTTTTAACGGTATGGATTTTTCTTGCGATGGCGGTCGGGATCGCAGTCGGAATTTGGGCTCCTGGGTTGGTGGATGGATTGAACCGCCTGCAAGTGGGGACAACGTCGATTCCGATTGCGATCGGCTTGATTTTGATGATGTATCCGCCGCTCGCGAAAGTGCGCTACGAAGAGATGGGGCGCGTGTTCAAAGATGTGAAGGTACTCGTCTTATCCCTCGTGCAAAACTGGGTGATCGGTCCCATTCTCATGTTTTTGTTGGCGGTCGTCTTTTTGCCTGACAAGCCGGAGTATATGATTGGTTTGATTTTAATCGGGCTCGCCCGTTGCATCGCCATGGTCATCGTCTGGAATGACTTGGCGCGCGGTGACACAGAGTACGCAGCGGGACTTGTCGCCTTCAATTCACTGTTTCAAGTATTGTTTTTCTCGCTATATGCGTACGTGTTTGTGACAGTCATTCCGGAATGGCTCGGGCTTAAGGGGGCGATTGTTGAGATCACGATGGCGGAAGTGGCGAAATCGGTGTTTATTTATTTGGGAATTCCGTTTTTCGCCGGCATGGCGACAAGGTTTACGCTTGTGAAAGTGAAAGGCCGGTCATGGTATGACACGGTATTCGTTCCGAAAATCAGCCCGCTGACGCTCGTTGCGCTTTTGTTCACGATCATCGTAATGTTTTCGCTCAAAGGCGATATGATCGTCAACTTGCCGTTTGATGTCGTCCGGATTGCCATTCCGTTGCTTCTTTATTTTGTTATCATGTTTTTTGTGTCGTTCTTTTTGGCGAGAAAATGGGGGGCTGGTTATCCGGTGTCGACGACGCTCGCGTTTACGGCGGGAAGCAACAACTTTGAGCTGGCCATTGCCGTCGCCATTGGGGTGTTTGGCATTCATTCGGGCGCGGCGTTTGCGGCGGTCATCGGTCCGCTTATTGAAGTGCCGGTGATGCTCGCGCTTGTCAACGTCGCTTTAGCGTTTCAGCGAAAGTATTTTTCCTCTGCTGCTCCAGAATCAAAATAAAGGTGGGAATCAACGATGAAGAAAAAAATCATTTATTTCTTATGCACAGGCAACTCATGCCGCAGCCAAATGGCGGAAGGCTGGGCCAAACAACTGTTAGGCGATGAATGGGATGTGTACAGCGCCGGGATTGAAGCGCACGGGCTCAATCCGAATGCGGTCAAGGTGATGAAAGAAGTCGGCATCGATATTTCGAAGCAAACGTCTGATGTCATCGACCCGGACTTGCTGAACCGTGCTGATTTGGTCGTGACGCTGTGCGGCCATGCGGCCGACCATTGTCCGGTCACTCCGCCGCACGTGAAGCGCGTCCATTGGGGCTTTGACGATCCAGCGAAAGCGGAAGGGACAGAAGAGGAGAAGCTGGCGGTGTTCCGCCGCGTCCGCGATGAAATTGGCGCGCGCATCCGCCGGTTTGCCGAGACGGGTGAATAGGGACGGGGCGGCAAGGCGCAAAGAGCGGGGAAACTGTCTTGCATAGGGTGCGCAGCAGCTGCTCGTCGAAGTGCGGCCGGAAACGGGGAAGTGGCTGGGCGGACGAAAACCGCTCGGCGTGACAAAGATGGTGAGAAGCCATCTTGTCGATCCATCGAACGTTTTGACAGACGAAATGAGCACATCGATGAAGGCGGTGCCACGTCAGGTCACTGGGGGAGAAACGAAATGGAGTTATTTCATCAGTTAGCTCGCCGAAACATCAAAATCCGCAAACAGTCCGGTTTCGGAGCGCAATGGCGACAACAGTGGGAAAAGGTGTTTGCCGGCCATTTGACTGTGGAAGAAAAACAACACATCCACCTTCATAATCGGAATGGAGTCAACGGCTACTTATGGCATGTGTTCAGCTATAAAATGAGAGACTGTTTAACGGAAGAAGAAGCGGAGACGGCGTTTGATCAAGAAGAGAAAACGTGCTGCTATCTTTTCTTTCAATATGGTGACGATGCGTTCAAAGTGGAGGACGCTTCCGTCTTGAAAGCCGCTGATCTGGCAGCGGAAAACGCCAAGATCGATCTATACGTGGTGGACAGCGAGTTCAACTGGACGTTTGTCATGACGCATGAAAGCGGATGGCTTGGCCCGTATTTTAGCAGAAGGTAACAGCCATGGCTTATCGGCGGCCAAGGAAATCCAATGAGACAGAAAGAAAAAGAGTTCCAACCGAGCCCCAGGAAGACTAGGTTGGAACCTTTTTATTATCGCTCGTCGGCCGGGAACACGATGCCGGTTTGTTTTCGCGCTTCGTCCATGATTTCCATCGTCCAAAGCGAATGGCGGTGCGAGTTGACGGCCGATTCGCGTTCTCCGTTTTCGATCAAACGGATAAACTCTTGTGCTTCATAATACATCGGCGGCTTGTCCTGCGGCGCGGTGATGTCCTCGACGCGCCCGTCGCGGTAGCGGATTTCCGCTTTGGTTGGTGTGTGGATGGCGTCGATGATCATGTTTCCGTCTTCCCCTTGAATCTCCGAAGGCAAGTGCGAGTTCGTGATTTTCGAATAAAAGACGACCGCGTCCATGTCGCCGTAATCGAGCACGATCGAACCCTCGCCATCAACGCCGGATTCGAGCTTCACGCTTTGCGCCTTCACGCCACGGGGCTGGCCAAACAAAACGACCATCGGGTACAGGCAATAGACGCCAAGGTCCATCAACGCCCCGTTGGAGAAAGCTGGGTTGAAGGCGTTGAGCACCGTTCCTTGCTTATAGGCGTCATAGCGCGATGAGTATTGGCAATAGTTCGCCACGTAGCGGCGGATGCGGCCGAGTTTCGGCAAGTGCTCGCGGATGGACCGGAATGTGGGAAGCAGCGTCGCTTTCATCGCTTCCATCAATACGACGCCGTTTCGCTCCGCCGCTTCGATCATCGCTTTGACTTCTCTCGCATTGGAGGCGAGCGGTTTTTCGCATAAGACGTGCTTGCCGTGATTCATGAGCAAGATCGCCTGCTCGGCATGAAGTGCGTTCGGGCTCGCGATGTAGACCGCATCAATGTCAGGGCTGCTCGCCAGTTCGTGTAAATCAGTGAACGTGCGCGGCGCTCCGACTTTCTCGGCAAAACGCTTCGCTGTTTCCTCCGTCCGCGAGTAGACGGCGGCGAGTTCAATGGAATCGACGAGCTGCGCGGCGCCAATAAACGCTTCGGTGATCCAGTTTGTGCCGATTGTCGCGAATCGCACCATATTGTTTCCCTCCTTGATCGTATCGACCCTCATTGTACCATAAATTAACGGAGGGGCTTCGTTTTGTCATCGTCATTGAGCAAGTGCGCTTTTCTCTCTAGTTTTCATACAGCTCGATTTTCATACAGCTCGATCGGCAGCCCGTCCGGATCATGGAAGAAGGTGAACCGTTTTCCGGTCGCTTCATCAACGCGGACGGGTTCGGCATCGATGCCATGTTGGCGCAAGTAGGCAATGGCTTCATCGAGGTTGTCCACCGCCAAAGCAAGATGGCGCAGTCCGCACGCTTCTGGGCAACTTGGGCGCTTTGGCGGGTGTTCGAAGGAGAATAACTCAATCTGAATGCCGCCGTCCGCTTCTAAATCGAGTTTGTACGAGCGGCGCTCGGCGCGGTATTGCTCACGGATGGGGCGAAAACCGAGAATTTCAGTGTAAAATCGTTTCGACCGCTCATAGTCCGAGCAAATAATGGCGATATGGTGAATCGTGGCAAGACGCATGTCGACTCCTCCTATATAAGACGGGTGATGTATTGCAAAATACCGTTGAACTTATCCGTTTTTCAATTAGAGAAACCTTGTAGAACCAACTTTTTTTAAAAAATGCCGCTGATTTGCGCGTGACAGCCATTTTTCATTGGCCTTCTAGAAGGCTGGTGATTTAGTGAAAAGTCGCGGAAAACGGAATCTCTTCTCAAATTGAGAAATCCTGTAAAATCAACGCTTCTCTTTCAGCCGAAAGCAACGGGTTCGGCGAAATCGGTCGTTTTTCACCAGCCCTCTAGGATGTCGTTAAAAAGTGGCCTCCCACCGATGAAACCTGCATCGTTTTTACCAGCTTTCGATGCTTGGGGCGAATCGAACCGACAGTTATTATTTTGCGATAATGGAAACGCCTGTCGATGATTGTCGAAGCAGGCGAAAAATGTCCGCTCTCCTTATATTGACAGCCTGACAATCTATATACTATCATAAATCTTGTAGGTTAGAAAATTTGAAATATTCATTTGATATTTTGGCAGAAAAAGCGAATGTTCACCACGTTTTTTGTAAGCGCTTAACCGTTGTACTGCCTCATGATCGCCACACCATCGATGCTGCACCATTGTTTTTGTTTCCAATCACAACATGAGAACAAGGGGAAGGGGATATCACATGATCTATGAATTTAAATTGCCCGACATCGGTGAAGGGCTGCATGAAGCGGAAATCATTCGCTGGCTTGTCCGGGAAGGGGATGTGGTCAAGGCGGATCAGCCGATTGCCGAAATTCAAACCGATAAGGCGATGGTCGAAATGACGACGCCGGTCGCTGGCAAAGTCGTGGCGCTTGCCGGACCGGAAGGGGCGACGGTGAAGGTTGGAGAGCCGTTGATTGTCGTGGAAACCGAGGCGTCGGTCGCGGGGGAAGCCGCGCCCATCGAAGATTCGGTTCGGGAGCCCGTGCCTGTTCTGCATGGAGAAACGCCTCGTCCTGCGCGCAAACGGGCGATTGCCGCGCCGTCTGTGCGCAAGCGGGCGCGGGAGATGGGTGTTCCGATCGATGAAGTGGAAGGAACGGGCGAAGGCGGCCGGGTGACGCTCGCCGACTTGGAGCGATATGTCCGCGAGCGGGAAGCAGCCGTGGCGGTGGCAGAGCTACGTGAAAGGAGCGGGGCCGCGGTTTTGCCAGTTGGGGGCACGGCGATAGAGCAAAAGGCGGACAAAGCCGCATGGACGTCCATCGCCAGCACGGAGCTTGTGGTTCCAGAAGAAGAGCGCATCCCGCTTCGCGGCTTGCGCAAAAAAATCGCCGAAAAAATGGTGAAATCGGCGTACACGGCGCCGCATGTGACCGGGATGGACGAGGTGGACGTGACGAAGCTCGTCGAGATCCGCAAAAACCTGGCCAGCGAGCTGGCCAAGGAGCAGATCAAGCTGACGTATTTGCCGTTTATTATTAAAGCGGTGACAAGGGCGCTGAAGCAATATCCGATGTTTAACGCTTCGCTCGATGAAGAGACGAATGAAATCGTCTTGAAAAAGCGCTATCACATCGGCATCGCGACGGCGACGAAAGCGGGGCTTGTCGTCCCTGTCATCCGCGACGCCGATCAAAAATCGATCCGCGAGCTCGCCGTTGAGATCGCCGAGCTGTCGGAAAAAGCGCACCGCCAGGCGCTTCGCCTTGACGAGCTGCAAGGAAGCACGTTTACGATCACGAGCACCGGCGCGGGCGGAGGGTGGTTTGCGACGCCGATCATCAACTATCCGGAAGTGGCGATTTTCGGAGCGCATGCGATCAAACGGCGCCCGGTTGTCGTCGGCGACGAAATTGTCATCCGCGATATGATGGGAATGTCGCTCACCTTTGACCACCGCGTCATTGACGGCGAGCCGGCCGGGCGGTTTATGCGGACGGTGGCCTACTATTTGGAACATCCGGAAGTGCTGCTTTTGGATGCGCGGTGAAGGGCGGGCCTTTGCCCCATGTTGGAAAAGGGCGAGATGGGAAAAGGAACGAGCCGCCTATGAAAATACAAATGGGAGGGAAGCCCATGTTTGATCCGGACCAATTGTCGGTCGAGGTCGTGCAAATTTTGGACGAAAACGGAAACGGCGACGAGAGGCAGCTGGCGGCGTTTTCCGATGAATGGCTGCTTCGCGCCTATCGGGAAATGCGGCGGGCGCGCGTCATTGATGAGCGGCTGTTGCGCATGCAGCGGCAGGGGCGGATCGGGACCTACGCCCCGTTCAGCGGCCAAGAGGCGGCGCAAATCGGCAGCGCCCTTGCGCTTCATAAAGACGATTGGATTTTCCCGAGCTACCGCGAAGTGGCGGTATGCTTGATGCATGGCATGCCGCTTGAGCAGTTTTTCCATTACGTGCAGGGCCGCTTGTCAGGGAAACGGATGCCGGAGGGAGTGAACATTTTCCCGACGCAAATCATCATCGCTGCTCAGACGCTTCATGCGGTCGGCTGCGCGTGGGCGTCGAAATTGAAGGGCGAACCGCACGTATCGGTGGCGTATTTCGGCGACGGGGCGACGTCAGAGGGCGATTTTCATGAAGCGATGAATTTTGCCGCGGTGTACAACGTGCCGGTCATCTTTTTCTGCCAAAACAACCAATACGCCATCAGCGTCCCGTACCGGAAGCAGACGGCCAGCCGGACGATCGCGCAAAAGGCGCTTGCGTACGGGATGAAAGGGGTGCTCGTTGACGGCAATGACGTGCTGGCGGTGTACGAAACGATGAAGCAGGCCGTCGAAGCCGCTCGCCGCGGCGAGGGGCCGATGTTGATCGAGGCGCTCACCTATCGGCTCGGGCCGCACACGACGGCGGATGACCCGACGAAATACCGCCGGCCGGAAGAAGTCGAGACATGGCGGGCGAAAGATCCGCTCCGCCGTCTGCGCCTGCTTTTGGAACGGCGCGGATTATGGACGGAAGCGCAAGAAGAAGCACTTGTCGCCCAAGTGAATGATGAAGTGACCGCGGCGTACGAGGCGGCCATCGCCAGCAAGTCCGGTTCGATTGTCGATGCATTCGATTGTGTGTACAGCGAGGCGCCCAAATTGCTGGCCGAGCAAAAAGACGAAGTGATGCGGCGCAAACAACGGAGCGGGGTGAGATAAATGGCGGAATTGACGATGATTGAAGCGATCAATGAAGCGATGCGCCAAGAGATGGAGCGCGATCCGCGCATCATCGTGCTGGGCGAAGATGTCGGCGAAAACGGCGGCGTCTTCCGGGCGACGGACGGGCTGCTTGCGCAGTTTGGCGAGGGGCGCGTGTTTGATACGCCGCTTGCGGAATCGGGCATTATCGGCACGTCTATTGGACTGGCGATCAACGGCATGCGCCCGATTGCCGAAATTCAGTTTCTCGGGTTTGTGTACCAGGCGATGGACCAGCTGGCGGCCCAGGCGGCGCGCATCCGCTTCCGCTCGGCCGGACGGTTTTCGTGCCCGATCGTCGTGCGCAGCCCGTACGGCGGCGGGGTGCGGACGCCGGAATTGCACTCCGATGCGTTGGAGGCGCTGTTTACCCATTCGCCGGGCTTAAAAGTCGTCATGCCGTCCAATCCTTACGATGCGAAAGGGCTATTGATTTCCGCCATTCGCGATGAAGACCCGGTTTTGTTTTTGGAGCCGATGAAGCTGTACCGGGCGTTTCGCATGGAAGTGCCCGAAGAGCCGTACACGATTCCGCTCGGCCAAGCACGGGTTGTGAAAGAAGGAGACGATGTGACGATCATTGCTTGGGGGGCGACCGTGCCGCTTGCCGCCAAAGTCGCCGC
This sequence comes from Geobacillus thermoleovorans, assembly GCF_001610955.1. GTDB lineage: Bacteria > Bacillota > Bacilli > Bacillales > Anoxybacillaceae > Geobacillus > Geobacillus thermoleovorans. The sequence goes on along the minus strand of NZ_CP014335.1, from coordinate 3,129,985 downwards.
CGAGATGCAAGCGAAAGGAGTCAATGCGGAGGTCATCGACCTTCGCTGCCTTCAGCCGCTCGATATCGATGCCATCCTCGCCTCGGTCGAAAAAACGGGGCGGGTGATGATCGTCCATGAAGCGGTGAAAACAGGCGGGTTTGGCGCGGAAGTGGCGGCGTTGATCAGCGAGCGGGCGCTATTCGCCCTCTCGGCCCCCATCGTGCGCATCGCCGGCTACGACACGCCGTATCCGGTGCCGTCGGTGGAAGATGATTGGCTGCCGAATGCCGAACGCATCGTGGAAGGGATCGAAACGCTGCTGCGATACTAAACGAACCATGCCATCCGGGTCGATCGATCCACCATCAGAGTGCGTCAAGAGAAAAGGTGGCGCATCGATGGATGGCACCGCTTGATCCGATCGGGTGAGGAGGAGAACGATGAACGTATACGAATCACTGCTGGAATTGATCGGCGACCGCGAGCGGGTGAGCATCAATGAAACGGTGCTCGAACACCACAGCAAAGGCATCGCCTACCATGCGCCGCATGCGCCAGATGTCGTCGTGTTTCCGAAAACGGCGGAGGAAGTGAGCCGGGTGATGGCGTTTGCCAACGAGCATCGCATTCCGGTCACACCGTTTGGCGCCGGCACGAGCTTGGAAGGGCACGTCATTCCGGTCCAAGGCGGGATTAGCCTCGATTTGACGTTGATGAACCACATCATTGACATTCGTCCCGATGATTTTTTGGCGATCGTCGAGCCCGGGGTGACGCGGCTGCAGCTGAATGAGGCGCTGAAGCGATACGGGTTGTTTTTCCCGGTCGATCCGGGGGCGGACGCGACGATCGGCGGCATGGCGGCGACGAACGCGAGCGGCACGAACTGCGTGAAATACGGCGTCATGCGCGATCAAGTGCTCGGATTAGAGGTGGTGCTCGCTGACGGTTCGGTCATGCAAACGGGCAGCTTGGCGGTGAAATCGTCGGCCGGCTATGACTTGACCGGCTTGTTCGTTGGATCGGAAGGGACGCTTGGCGTGTTCACCCGTCTTATTGTCCGCCTGCATGGCATTCCGGAGGCGACAACGGCCATCAAAGTGTGCTTTCCGTCGCTTGAGGCGGCAGCGCAAGCGGCGTTTGCCGTGCTGAAAGCGGGCGTCGGTCCGGGGAAAATCGAGCTCGTTGACGAGGCGACGATCGCGGCGGTCAATGCGTACAAAAAAACCGATTATCCAGTGAAACCGACGCTGTTTATTGAACTGAGCGGCAGCCCGTCAAGCGTCGAGGACGGAACAAAGCTTGTCAACGAATTGTGCGAAGGGGAGGGCGCCGTTTCGTTTGTGGTCGAGACCGACTCGCTCGCCCGCGCGAAGCTTTGGGAAGCGCGCCACCATGCGGCGTTCGCCATTCAAGCCGCCTATCCAGGCAAGGCGATGCTCTCAACTGATGTGTGCGTGCCGCTGTCCGAGCTGCCGGGGGCGATCGCCGATACGCGCCGGCTTGTCAACGAGCAGAACATGACCGCCGCGATTTTCGGCCATGTCGGCGACGGCAATTACCATACGGTGCTTGCCTTTGACCCGAACGATGCGGATGAGATGGCGCGGATCGAACGCGTGCACGCCCATATCGTCCGCTATGCCTTATCGCGCGGCGGCACGTGCACGGGAGAGCACGGCATCGGCATTGGCAAACGGGCGTTTTTGCGTGAAGAAAAAGGAGACGCCGTGCTTTGGATGAAACGGTTGAAACAGCTGTTTGACCCGAACGGCATTCTCAATCCGGGAAAAATCTTTTTGCCGTAACGCTTCATCTGTATGGCGGCTCGATGGATTAGGTTGAATATTTCTCCCAAACATAAATGGGCTGAAGACGGGCCTTTATGGGGAAAAGGGTGCTCTCAATGGAACGGAGCACCTTTTTCTTCTTGTGTTTCTCTACAAGGATGGAGAGTGCCGTTGCTCGCATTTCATGAAACGTCCTCACGGTTGCTTTTTGCATACTGCGCGCTTGCTTTTCTTATCCTTTTTGTAACAGTTTGTTACTCCGAAGAAACAATTGTTTTTCACGTTCGTCTCGTTACAAAAAGCCGCCGCGCCCTTTACTTTTTTCGCCAAACACGGTTTATTGGTGATAGAATGATTCATCGACGTTGTTGCGAGAAAGGAGACGATCTGAATGGAGCATCGCCATCTGAAACCGTTTCCGCCCGGGTTTTTATGGGGTGCAGCATCAGCTGCGTATCAAGTCGAAGGGGCGTGGAACGAAGATGGAAAAGGATTATCGGTATGGGATGTGTTTGCCAAACAGCCGGGCCGAACGTTTAAGGGGACCAACGGCGACGTCGCTGTCGATCATTATCATCGCTATAAAGAAGATGTAGCATTGATGGCGGAAATGGGGTTGAAAGCGTATCGGTTTTCGGTGTCATGGAGCCGCGTGTTTCCGGATGGAAACGGGGCCGTCAATGAAAAAGGGCTCGATTTTTACGACCGCTTGATTGAGGAGCTGCGAACCCATGGGATCGAGCCGATTGTGACGTTATACCATTGGGACGTGCCGCAAGCCTTGATGGATGCCTATGGGGCATGGGAATCGCGGCGCATCATCGATGATTTTGACCGGTATGCTGTGACATTGTTTCAACGGTTTGGCGACCGGGTCAAATATTGGGTGACACTCAATGAACAAAACATTTTCATTTCTTTGGGCTACCGGCTTGGCTTGCATCCGCCGGGCGTAAAAGACATGAAACGTATGTATGAGGCAAACCATATCGCCAATTTGGCGAATGCGAAGGTGATTCAATCGTTCCGTCATTACGTGCCTGACGGAAAAATCGGGCCGAGCTTTGCCTACTCGCCAATGTATCCGTACGACAGCCGTCCGGAAAATGTGCTCGCTTTTGAAAACGCGGAAGAATTCCAAAACCATTGGTGGATGGATGTGTATGCGTGGGGAATGTACCCACAGGCGGCTTGGAACTATCTTGAATCGCAAGGGCTCGAGCCGACGGTGGCGCCGGGCGATTGGGAGCTGCTCCAAGAGGCGAAGCCGGACTTTATGGGAGTCAACTATTACCAAACGACGACCGTTGAGCATAATCCGCCAGATGGCGTCGGAGAAGGTGTGATGAATACGACGGGAAAAAAAGGAACATCCACTTCGAGCGGCATTCCAGGACTGTTTAAAACCGTGCGCAATCCGTATGTCGATACGACGAACTGGGATTGGGCGATTGACCCGGTTGGCTTGCGGATTGGCCTCCGCCGCATTGCCAATCGTTACCGGCTGCCGATTTTGATTACAGAAAACGGCTTAGGTGAGTTCGATACGCTGGAACCAGACGATATCGTGAATGATGATTATCGAATTGACTACTTGCGCCGCCATATTCAAGAAATTCAACGCGCCATCACGGATGGGGTTGATGTGCTCGGTTACTGTGTTTGGTCGTTCACCGATTTGCTCAGCTGGCTGAACGGCTACCAAAAGCGGTACGGATTTGTGTACGTCAACCGTGACGATGAATCGGAAAAAGATTTGCGCCGCATCAAAAAGAAAAGCTTTTATTGGTATCAGCGTGTGATTGCGACGAACGGTGCCGAGCTGTAGCTTTGTCACCGCCCGCTCGGCCCGCGGTCAGTCTGCGTCGGCAGCAACCGGTACATTTCCTTCGCGAGCCGCTCAAGCAAATAAACGACCGGCAGTTGTGTTGTCACATCCGTCTGTCCCATCCGCTCGGCGGTGGCATAATACGTCAAGTTGTAGTCCGAGATGTTCGCGAGTGTGCAATGTTTCCGGTTGGTGATGCTGATGATCGTGCTGCCGTTTTCCTTGAACCGGTGCACTTGGGCGAGCGTATATGACGTCTCTCCAGACACCGACAAGGCGATCACGGCGCAGTTGTGGAAATAATGGCCGTAAATCGGAAAAAACGGGTCCTTGATGTAGACGGAAAACTTTTGAAAGGCAGAAAAATAGCGCGATCCGTATTCAGCCAAAATGCCGGAGCTGCCGGAGCCGACAAAAATCACGTGATCCGCCCGGGCGATCGCGGCTGCCGCATCCAGAATGGTCCGCTCGTAATCGGCGGTCAGCGTCCGTTCGAAAAATTCCTTAAGCGCCTCTTGACTGCTGATGATCGCGGTTCGCTTTGTCTCGCGCAAATACAGCTTCCATTTCGTTTTAAATTCACTGAACCCTTCGCATCCGACCTTTTTGCAAAAGCGGAGCACGGTCGGCGGCGAGACATGGACGGCCTCGGCGAGCTCGCGAATGCGCATGTACGCGACTTCATGAGGATGTTTCATCACATAGTCGTAAATGGCGTAGTCGAGCTCGGAGAACTGGGCGATTTGTTCAGGAGTGAACATCGGGACACCTCGCTTTCATGGGACGGAACGTGCGATAGCTGGGAAAGGATGGCGCTTCCAAGCCCACTGGTTGATTCCTACATTGATTATACCATGCCCAACAGGGCGAAAGGGGAAGAGGAGTATGGATAAACGATTGAAAATGGCGACGATCGGCGGCGGGTCGAGCTACACGCCGGAATTGGTCGAAGGGTTGATCAAGCGTTATCATGAATTGCCGGTCGGGGAATTGTGGCTTGTCGATATTCCGGAAGGCAAAGAAAAACTCGAAATCGTTGGCGCACTGGCCAAACGGATGGTCGAAAAAGCCGGTGTGCCCATTGAGATTCATTTGACACTAGACCGCCGCCGGGCCTTGGAAGGAGCAGACTTTGTTACGACGCAATTTCGTGTCGGCGGCCTAGAGGCACGGGCGAAAGACGAGCGCATCCCGCTCAAATACGGGGTGATCGGCCAGGAGACAAACGGCCCGGGCGGATTGTTTAAGGGATTGCGGACGATTCCGGTCATTTTGGACATCATTCGCGATATGGAAGAGCTTTGCCCTGATGCATGGCTGATCAACTTCACGAACCCGGCTGGGATGGTGACAGAAGCCGTCTTGCGCTACACGAAGCAGGAGAAAGTCGTCGGGTTGTGCAACGTGCCGATCGGCATGCGCATGGGCGTCGCCAAGCTGCTTGGCGTTGATGCCGACCGCGTGCACATTGATTTTGCCGGCTTGAACCATATGGTGTTTGGCTTGCACGTCTATCTGGACGGCGTCGAGGTGACCGAAAAGGTGATTGATCTCGTCGCCCATCCAGACCGCTCCGGTGTGACGATGAAAAACATCGTTGACCTTGGCTGGGAGCCGGATTTCTTAAAAGGGTTGAAGGTGCTGCCTTGCCCGTACCACCGGTATTACTACCAAACAGACAAAATGCTCGCCGAGGAGCTGGAGGCGGCGAAAACGAAAGGGACGCGCGCCGAGGTTGTGCAGCAGCTCGAAAAAGAGCTGTTCGAGCTGTACAAAGACCCGAACTTGGCCATCAAGCCGCCGCAGCTCGAACAGCGTGGTGGGGCGTACTACAGCGACGCCGCGTGCAGCTTGATCAGCTCCATTTACAACGACAAGCGCGACATTCAGCCGGTCAACACGAGAAACAACGGCGCCATTGCGAGCATCCCTCCGGAATCGGCGGTGGAGGTAAACTGCGTCATCACGAAAGATGGACCGAAACCGATCGCCGTCGGCGATTTGCCGGTCGCGGTGCGTGGGCTCGTCCAGCAAATCAAGTCGTTCGAGCGCGTCGCTGCCGAGGCCGCGGTCACCGGCGACTACCAAACCGCGCTCGTCGCCATGACGATCAACCCGCTTGTCCCGTCTGACACCATCGCCAAACAAATGTTGGACGAAATGCTTGAAGCGCATAAAGAACATTTGCCGCAGTTTTTTAAACAGGCCAAAACAGTAGCTGGAAACTAAATCGTTTGGAAAAGCGATTGACAAAGCCGCCTGTCGCCGGGGCGGCTTTGTCATTTCATCGTGAAAAGCCGCGCAACACAAGGGCTTTCTTCCCATTCACATTCCCCTTATTTTAGACAAAATCAATGCTTTTCACCAGCCTTTTCGGCAGGATTTTGCCCAAGGCGCGGCGAAGAAAATAAAGAAAGTTCAAATATCACAAGGAGGGAGACCGTGTCCGAAACGCGAATCGATCACGACCGGTTGTTTAAGGAGTTGCTGTCGACGTTTTTTGAAGAGTTTTTGCTTCTGTTTTTTCCACACGTGTATGAACAAGTCGACTTCCGCCACGTCTCCTTTTTGTCCGAAGAGGTGTTTACGGATGTGGCGGCCGGCGAAAAGCACCGTGTGGATCTATTGGTGGAAACAAAATTGAAAGGGGGAGATGGGCTGATCATCGTCCATATCGAACACCAAAGTTACACGCAGCCGACGTTTCCCGAGCGCATGTTCATTTATGTCAGCCGTTTGTTTCAAAAATACCGCCGTCGCATTCTTCCCATTGCCATCTTCAGCTATGACGAACACCGCGATGAACCGTCCTCGTTCACCATCAAGTTTCCGTTCCTAACCGTTGTCGATTTCCGCTTTCTTACTGTTGAACTGCGCAAACAGCCATGGCGTGAGTACATTCGCCGCGACAACCCGGTCGCGGCCGCCTTGTTAAGCAAAATGGGGTATAATGAAAGTGAGAGAGTGGCAGTGAAAAGAGAATTTTTGCGCATGCTCGTCCGCTTGGAGCTTGACGAAGCGAAACAGCGGCTGTTGTTTGGATTTTTCGAGACGTATTTGACGCTGTCCGAACAAGAGGAAATCCAATTGCGAAACGAGGTGAACCAAATGGGAACGAAGGAAGCGAAAAAAGTGACGGATCTCATCGTGTCGTATGAGCAACGGGGGATGGAAAAGGGAATCGAAAAAGGAATCGAAAAAGGAATCGAAAAAGGCAAGATGGACATCGCGAAACGGATGCTAGGGAAAGGATATGATGTGCCAACGATTTGTGAATTGACTGGACTGTCGGTTGAGGCAGTGGAAAAGTTGAAAGGATAAACGAGTGGAGAGACCCCGTTCCGATGCAGCGAGCTTGTTTCGGAACGGGGTTTTTTTGCTCGCTCTGCACTTGATGATGGGCATGGCCATCGCCGTATGGCGAATGATGCCGGCCGGACTGACCCCTATTTGGATTTCATATAGATGCAATTCATCCATTTTCTTTTGTCTAGGCTAGCGCCCCGACGTTCGTGTACAATGGCGGTAGGAGGGATCAAGATGCGCGATTGGTGGAAACGGCTGTTTTACGGGGGCGGCATCGCCGCGCTGATTGGAAGCGCTTCCTTCACCGCCTATTGCGCTTGGAACGTGTATGCGTATCCGAAATCAGAAAAGGAACGGGTTCCGGAAACAACAAAAGAGGCCTATCATTTCGTGCTTGTGCCGGAGGAACTCGATAATGATTACTGGCGGCTCGTGGAAAAAGGAGCGAAAGCGGCGGCGAAAGAACTGGGGGTTGACCTCGAGTATATCGGCCCGCGGCAGGCGAATATTGATGAGCATTTGCGCATTTTGAAAAAAGCCGCGGCAGCGAAAGTCGATGGGATCATCACCCAAGGGTTGACGGAAGCGGAATTTGTCCCAGTGATTAACGAAATCACGGACAAAAATATTCCTGTGGTGACGATCGATACGGATGCTCCAACGAGCCGACGCGTCGCCTATGTGGGAACGGATAATTATTATGCCGGTTTTCTCGCGGGACGGGCGTTGGCTGAGGATACAAAGGGCAAGGCGACGGTCGCGATTATTACCGGCAGTTTGACGGCGGCGCACCAACAGCTGCGAGTGCGCGGATTTGAGGATGCAGTGAGACAGGAAAAAGGAATCCGCATCGTTGCCATCGAAGAGTCGCACATTACGCGTGTGCAAGCCGCGGAAAAGGCGTATACGATTTTGAAAAAGCACCCGGATGTGAATGCGTTTTACGGCACGAGCGCGCTTGATGCGATTGGCGTTGCCAAGGTGGTCGAGCAGTTTCATCGGGAGCAAAAGACGTATATTATTGGCTTTGACACGCTGCCGGAGACGATCCGCTATTTGCAAAAAGGAACGATTGCGGCGACGGTGGTGCAGGAGCCGTATGAAATGGGATACAAGGCTGTCAAAATGATGGCCGAGATCGTCGCCGGGAAAGACGTGCCGGCGGTGACGAATACGGAGACGAAAGTCATTCGGAAAAAAGACTTGCCGCTGCGCCCGGCGCGCAATTATGAGGTCAACACGCCATGAAGGGGCCTGCCAGGCCTCCGTAGGGAGGGGGCTGAAAGCGGAGAAGGGTTGGCGAGCGCTAAAGCATGAGAGATGGCCGCCTTGACGTTCGAACACGTTCGACTTGAAGCGGCAGGACGATGCAGGCAACAAAGCGCCGGTGACAGCGGGGTGGAATTCAGATGAACATTCGGACGAAGATGCTGCTTTGCTTTACCGTTTTTTTGCTTTTGCTGAACGGAGCGGTGTTTCTTTTGTATCAGACGAGCGAAGAGATGATGAGCGATTATGATCAACGGATGCGCCGATTGTTGTTGCTCAATGAGGTGTCGCAGCGGGCAAACCGAATGATGGAACAGCTCAATGCGTACGTCTCGGAAAAAGAAGGACGGTATGCACGCGCTTATGAGCGGGAGTTCCGATGGCTGCAGCAACGCCGCCGGCAGCTCGGCGCCATCTTGCCAGTGCTGTCCGACCGGCTGGCGGCGGAAAACTATGAACATATGATTGAAAGTTTGCTGGAGGAGGCGGCGCTGACGGTCTATCATTTTCAAGCTGGAAATATTGGCTTGTACTCATCCCACTTGCATGAAACGATGAACATTGCGTCCTTTTTGCAAGAGGAAACGTTAAACTTGATTGACGATGAGCTGACGGCCTACCAACGGCGGTACGATGAAGTGGAGCGGCGCAACCGCTATTTCCGCTATATGGGAATGGGATTGTTTGTCACGACGTTGTTGCTTGGCGCCTTGCTGGCGGTGTTCTTTTCCGGCCACTTAACGAAGCCGATCATTCTTCTCTCGCGCGCTGCCCGATCCATCGCTGACGGGCGGCTGGACGGGCCGGATATTGAGCCGATGACCAACGATGAGCTGCGGCTGTTGACGATCACGTTTAATGACATGCGCCGCAATTTAAAGCAGCTGATTGCGGAGATGAAACAAAAGGCTGAGCTCGACCGGCTGGTGAAGGAGCTGGAACTCAAAAGCTTGCAAAGCCAAATCAATCCGCATTTTTTATTCAATACGCTGAACACGGTTGCGAAGATGGCGTACTTGGAGGACGCCCAGCAAACGTCGCGGCTGATTGAAGCGGTGGCGGCCATTTTGCGCTACAACTTGGGTGATTTGCAGCGGACGGTGACGCTTGCCGATGAGGTGCGCATCGCCCGTGAATATTTCTTCATCCAGCAGACGCGGTTTTTTGATCGGATCAAGTTTTCGTTAGAGGCGGAACCATCTTGCCTCGATCAACCGATTCCGCCGCTCACGTTGCAGCCGCTGATTGAAAATGCGTTCATCCATGGCATTGAGACGTACGAGCAGGGAGCCGAGCTGTCCGTGTCCGTTTTCGCCGAAAACGGGCGGGTCGTTGTGGAAGTGCGCGACAATGGCGTTGGCATGGATGAGCAGGTGAAAGCGGAGCTTGAAGCGTTGATCCGCGGCGAAGAACCGCGGACGCGCCGTGAGCAAGGGCGCGGCCATTCAACCGGCATCGGCTTGCACAATGTCATTCGCCGACTGCAGCTGTTTTACGGAGTGATGGATGTGGCCGAAATCGAGTCTGCACTAGGAAAAGGAACGACGGTGCGGTTATGGCTGCCAAGATGGCAAGGGGGGATGAACGGTGAAAGTGGCGATCGTCGATGATGAGGCGTTGGAGCGAAGAGCGCTTTGCAAAATGATTAGCGACCACCTTCCGGATATCGAGGTGGTCGCCGAGGGCGCCAACGGGCGCGAGGCGGTCGAGATCGCCAAGCGTTATCGTCCGGATATCATGCTGATTGACATCAAAATGCCCGGCCTTGACGGGCTGCAAGCGATCGAAGCGATTCGCCAAGACGGCCTCGATCTGGAGTTCATTATTGTGTCGGCGTTTGATTTGTTCGACTATGCGAAACAAGCGATGCGGTTTGGCGTCAAGGAATATTTATTGAAACCGAGCCGGAAGGAGGAGGTCATTTCGGCTTTGGAACGGGTCAGCCAAGAAGTGGCGGCCAAGCGGCGACACGAGGAGAGCAGCCGCCAGCTCGAGGAGCAGATTCGCCGGTTGCAGACGCTTGTGGAAAGCGAATGGCTGTCCGTCCTCATGACAGAAGACGTATCGGCTGATGAGTGGGAGCGATGGAAGGAACTGCTGCCGTTTTCGATTGCGTCGGGGATGTTCCTCGTCATTCAGTTCCCGGATGCAGGGGTGGCTGACGAATGGAAATCATGGCTGGACAAGCAGCTTAGCGGGAAGGCGCCAACGCGCTATTGGATCGGGCGGATGGCGAACCGGCGCCTGCCGGTCTTGTTTTTCCGCAGCCCAAACGATGGCGAGCCAGCCTGGAAGCCCGTCATCCAGGCATTGGCGCTCGATTTGGCGCGGCAGTTTTCGGCCCGGTACGGCGCCGCGCTGTATATCGGGCTCGGCTCCCCGTTTTCCCGCCTTGACCAACTTCGTTCCTCGTACTATGAGGCGCTGTCGACCGCTCATTATTACGCCGACCGGCAAAAAGCACAAGTGGGGTTTCTGCCGGCGGAAGCGACGCGCGCCGGCGGGGAAGCGGAACGGGATAAACAGCTGTTTGAAGCGCTGCGCCTTGGCGACATCGAGCAAGCCCGGATGATTTGTCTGACGTATATAGAGGAACTGGCCTCTTCTCATTCACTGCCGGCCGCCGGCCGCAAAGCGGAAGAGACCTTTGTGTGGCTCGGGCGTCTTCTATCGGAGCTGGGCATTCGTTATGAGCGGCTCGCTTCCTTTGCTTCCTGCCGGTCGGCGGCAGAATTGAAGCGAGCGGCGCTTGATGAACTGGACCGCATCGCCGCTGATCTCGAGGTTTGGCGCCAGCAGCAAGCTCACGGCAAAATCGGCAAGGCGAAAGAGTACATTGACCGCCATTATGCCGAGCCGCTGACGCTTGAGGAGGTGGCGGAACAAGCGGGCATCAGTCCGTACTACTTCAGCAAACTGTTCAAAGAGCAGTTTGGCATCACCTTTATCGACTATGTGACGAACGTGCGCATCGAACGGGCGAAAGAAGCGCTGGCTGAGACGGATCAAAGCTTAAAAGAAATTTGTTTTTCAGTCGGCTACAACGACCCCAACTATTTCAGCCGCGTCTTTAAAAAGCAAACCGGCCTGTCGCCGAGCGAATACCGGAAAAAAGTACAGGCGCGCTGACAAGGGGAGTGCTGTCTCCAACAAGGAAGGTGCATGGCAAGTCAAAAGGTAAGTCCCGCGGACAAAGCAGGCTCCGCCCTTCTTCCGGCGTCCGAAGCGAAGCCCGCCCCACTGATGGGGAGACGGGCTTTTTTCGCGCCATGGAAGCGAACCGGCCGTTAGCTGTACCAGCGAGCCTTCCGTTTGCCCAACAGGAGAAAGGAAAACAAAAAAGTGAAGAAAAACGCAAAAAAGTGAAGAAATCAAGCCGCCGATTGATAAGCGGCCCATGGTACACTCAACATTGAAAGGGGTTTCAAAAACAAACGGAAAAGGGGGAGGAACATGAGAAAGAAAGCATCCGCATGGCTGGCGTTGGCGCTTGGCGTCGGTATGGCGCTGTCGGGCTGCAGCAGCTCGAACTCTTCTTCGTCCGATGACGCCAAACAAGGCAGCCAAAAAGCGGGAGAGAAGCTCGAGATTTTCAGCTGGTGGACCGGAGCCGGTGAGGAAGACGGCTTAAAAGCGCTCATCAAACTGTTCCAAGAAAAATATCCGGATATTGAAGTCGAAAACGCGGCGGTGGCCGGCGGGGCGGGAACGAACGCCAAGGCGGTGTTGGCGAGCCGCATGCAAGGAAACGATCCGCCATCGACGTTCCAAGTACACGGCGGAGCGGAGCTGAATGAAGGCTGGGTGGCCGCCGGCAAAATGGAGCCGCTCAACGATTTATATGAAAAAGAAGGCTGGATGGACAAATTCCCGAAAGCGTTGATTGACATGGTGAGCAAAGACGGCAACATTTACTCCGTGCCTGTCAACATTCACCGCGGCAACGTGCTTTGGTACAACAAAAAAGTATTTGCCGACAACGGGCTTCAGCCGCCGAAAACATTCGACGAGTTTTTCCAAGTGGCCGACAAGCTGAAAGCAAAGGGCATTACGCCGCTCGCCTTAGGCGACAAAGAGCCGTGGGCAGCGACGCACCTGTTTGAAAACGTGCTGCTTGGCACGCTCGGAACGGAAAACTACAAGAAACTTTGGACGGGAGAATTATCGTTTAACGACCCACAAGTGAAACAAGCCGTTGAGACGTTTAAGAAAATGCTTGGCTATATTAACGAAGACCATAGCTCGCGCAACTGGCAAGACGCCGCCCAGCTCGTCGCCGAAGGAAAGGCGGCCATGTACGTGATGGGCGACTGGGTGAAGGGCTATTTTGTCAACGATTTGAAATTGAAGGTGAACCAAGACTTCGGCTATGTGCCGGTGCCGAATACGGAAGGCAAGTTTATGGTCATTACCGATACGTTCGGCCTGCCGAAAGGCGTGAAAAACCCGGACGATGTGAAGAAGTTCTTATCGGTGCTTGGTTCGGTGGAAGGGCAAGATGCGTTTAACCCGCTGAAAGGCTCCATCCCGGCCCGCATCGACGCGGATCCGTCCAAGTACGATGAATACGGCAAACAAACGATGCAAGACTTCAAGACGGCGGAGCTGGCGCCGAGCTTAGCGCACGGTTCAGCAGCGCCGGAAGGGTTTGTCACGAAGGTCAATCAGGCCGTCAACATTTTCGTGACGCAAAAAGATGTGAAGACGTTCATCGACACGTTGGCATCGGCCGCCGCAGAACTGAAGAAGTAATCGGGAAAAGGGGACGGGAGCCATTCTCTTCCCCTTTTCGTCATCATGAGGAGGGATCTTAGTGGAAACGGTCAACATCACGCCAGCCGAGAAGACAGCGGCTGTCCCCGCGGTGCGGAAAAAGCGGAAATGGACGGCCGATCATTGGCTGGCAGCGGCGTTTTTGGCACCGTCGGTCGTACTGATTTTCTTATTTGTGTACGGGTTTATCGGCTGGACGGGGTATGTGTCCTTGAGCAACTGGAATTCGCTCGTGCCGGATTGGTCGTTTGCCGGGTTGAAAAACTATCTGTATTTGTTTCATGATTTCCGCTTCCAGGCCGACTTGCGCAATACACTTGTGTTTACGGTGTTGTTTATCGCCGCCGTCATTGTGCTCGGCCAACTGCTTGCCATTTTGCTTGACCAAAAACTGCGCGGCGAGTCGCTGTTCCGCAACATTTTCTTCTTCCCGATGGCCTTGTCATTTGTCGTCACCGGAGTCGTGTGGCAATGGCTGTTCAACCCGTCAACGGGCGTCAACTTGTTTTTAAAACCGCTTGGCTTGGATGGAAAATGGTATACGGATACGAACATTCTGTTCGGATTTCATTGGGGCAAGATTGAGTTTGGCATCCCGGTCGCCATCATTGCGGTGGTCGTGGCGGCTGTTTGGCAAATGACTGGCTTTGCCGTCGCGATGTATCTCGCCGGCCTGCGCGCCATTCCAGATGAAGTGCGGGAAGCGGCGCGGATGGACGGAGCGACCGAGTTTCAATTGTATTGGAAAATCATTTTGCCGCTGCTGCGGCCGATCACTGTCAGCGTCATCATCATCATGGCTCATATTTCGCTCAAAATTTTCGATTTGATTTACGCCATGACCGGGCCGGGGGCGAACTTTGTCACCGATGTGCCGGGCGTGTACATGTTTGAAACGACGTTCCGCGGCAACTATTACGCCAACGGCGCGGCGATTGCGATCGTGATGCTGCTGTCGGTCGCCATCTTTATCGTTCCATATCTCATCTCAAGCCGCAAGGGGGGATCGTGATGGCGAGATCCATGTGGGCGCGGCCGTTTTTGTATTTGTTGGCCCTCGTCATGAGCGTGTTTTTCCTGTTGCCGGTGTATGTCATGGTCACAACGAGCTTGAAGCCGCTCGATGAAGTGACATTGGCCGATATGTGGAAGCTGCCGTCAACGATCGATTGGAGCAGCTACGCGACGGCATTTGACAAGCTCGCCCCAAACTTTTGGAATTCGATTTTGCTCGTCGTGCCGGCGACGCTGCTCTCCGCGCTGCTGGGGTCGCTCAACGGCTATGTACTGTCGAAATGGAAGTTTAAAGGAGCGGATACGCTCTTTACGCTCATTTTGTTCGGGATGTTCATTCCGTATCAAAGCATTCTCATTCCGCTCATCCAATTTTTGCGCGAAATCGGGCTGTACAACACGATTCCGGGGCTTGTGTTCGTCCATGTCGTCTACGGCATTCCGATCACCACACTGATGTTTCGGAATTTCTACGCGGCGATCCCCGATGAAATGATTGAGTCGGCGAAAATCGACGGCGCTGGGTTTGTCCGTATTTTTCGTTATATTATGCTCCCCTTGTCCATCACTGGATTTGTCGTCGTGGCGATCTGGCAGTTTACAAACATTTGGAACGAGTTTTTGTTCGCCGTGACGATCACGACATCGGACAAACAGCCGATCATGGTCGCCTTGCAAAACTTATCCGGCAGTCAAATCGTCCAATGGAACGTGCAAATGGCGGGAGCCCTGTTGGCGGCGCTGCCGACCTTGCTTGTGTACATCTTCCTTGGCAAATATTTTGTCCGTGGGTTGTTGGCTGGTTCGGTGAAGGGGTGAGCCAATCAGCAGTGTAGATCAACAAACCCGGTAGACAATAGAATCGATTGCGCTATGTTTCAAAAAGCCGCTGATCAGCGGCTTTTTGTCATTGATGCCCTCTCCCTTTTTCTAGTAAGATAGATACAAGAAAAGAGCAGATGAAGAAAGAGAGGCGTACATATGATCCTAGGAGCCATTGAAGCTGGAGGCACGAAATTTGTCTGCGCCATCGGCGATGAACAGGGGAACATCCATGAACGAGCGGTGTTTCCGACGACGGCGCCGGAAGAGACGATGGCGCACGTCATCGACTTTTTCCGTCCGCACCGCATCGAGGCGATTGGCATCGGGTCGTTCGGCCCAGTCGATTTGCGTCCGGACAGTCCGACGTACGGGTACATTACGAGCACGCCGAAACAGGCGTGGGCGCAGTTTGATTTTGTCGGCACGATGAAGCAGCATTTTCCCGTGCCGATCGGCTTTGACACGGATGTCAACGCGGCGGCGCTCGGCGAGCTGCGCTGGGGGGCGGCGCAAGGATTGGATAGCTGCCTATATATGACGGTCGGGACAGGCATTGGTGTCGGCGCCGTCGTGGAAGGGCGTCTGCTTCACGGGATGCTTCATCCAGAAATGGGACATATGTTCGTCCGCCGCCATCCGGATGATGCGTTTGCCGGCATCTGCCCGTATCATGGCGACTGTTTGGAAGGCATGGCGTCCGGCCCGGCGATTGAGCGGCGTTGGGGGAAAAAGGGGGCGGAGCTGGCCAACCGGAGCGAGGTGTGGGAGCTTGAGGCGTTTTACTTAGCCCAAGCGATCGCCAACTACATCCTCATTTTATCGCCGAAAAAGGTGATCACGGGCGGGGGCGTCATGAAGCAGACGCACGTGTTGCCGCTTGTGCGCCGTCATGTGCAGGAGTTGCTCAATGGGTATGTTCAGCACGAAACGATTCTCGAGAAGATCGACGAGTACATCGTCCTCCCAGGGCTTGGCGACAACGCCGGTGTTGCGGGTGCCTTGGCGCTCGCAGCGGCGGCAAATGAATAGCAAGAACGGCCGTCCACCGTCTTCAATCAGGCGGTGGGGCCGTTTTTTTTTGTTTGAAGGCAGGGATGTTGACTGATTGTTCAACAAATTTAGTCTGAAAAAATGACTATTTGGTCAAAAAATATCGTTTTTGAGTTGCATACCTTTATAACAGTAGTTTATAATCGTTTTGACCAAATGGTCATATGGGATATGGAGGCGAGGACAATGACCGATGTTCGACGGTTGGTTGAATGGCTGCAACAGCGCGGCGTACGGGTTGATTTCGTGAAACCGCGCGCGGTGTTGCCGTCGTATCGGCAATGGATGACAGCGAATGGGAAAGGAATGAGTCGTTGCCATGGATGAACGGCGCGTCCAATTTATTGAGGCGGCAATGAAATTGTTTGCCGAAAAAGGGTATCATGAGACGTCGATTCAAGATTTGGTCGAGGCATGGGGGATTTCCAAAGGAGCGTTTTATCACCATTTCGCCTCGAAGGAAGATTTGTTGCTGGCGGTGCTCCGCTACTACAGCGAAAAAATGGTCGCTGATTTCATGGCGGGCGGCGGGGAAGGGACGGAAAAAGAACGGTTTACTCGCCAGCTGGCCGCCCATTTTTCTCACATTCGCGAGTACAAAGACTTTTTGCGTATGATGATGTCGGAGCAATTGCCGAAAGTCAATCCGGAAGTGGAACGGTATATGTTCCGCCAGCATGGGCGCCTGTTTTTATGGTATTGCACCCGTCTGGCGGAGGTGTACGGAGAGGAAGTCTGTCCGTATGTGTATGATGTCGCCATGATGACCAACGGCATCATCCGACAATATTTGTTTTACTTCTTTTTTCGCGAGGAGGCGTTTGATGCGGACGCAGCGGCTCGTTTTCTCGTGCGCCGCATTGATGCCATTGTTGCTAGCTTTGCGGCCGGCGAGCGCCCGTTGTTGACCGAGGAGGCGCTCGTGCCATGGATAGAACTCGAAGAGCGCGAGCGCAAGCGCCAGCGGGAGCGGCTGGTTTCGGCGTTCGCCGCCGTCCGGGAGGCCGCCAACGGGCTCGATCCGAAGCAGGCGAACGATGTGCTTGAAGCCGTAGCGGCGCTGGAGGAGGAAGTGCTTGGGCGCAATGAGCCGCCGCGCGCCTATATCGTTGAAGCGCTGCTTTTGTATTTGCGCCATCAACAGGCGCCTCGACTTGCGTCGGCTTTGGACGCACTGAGCCAAGAAATGGAAGCGTATCAACGACTCAATGGATGGGAGAGAGAACCATGGAAAAAGCGTTAACAGTGCCAGCGAGCACCATTCGTCATCGTCCGTTGCTCATTACCGGGTTGATCATTGCCATGCTGTTTGCGGCATTAGACGGGACGATCGTCGGCACGGCGATGCCGCGCATCGTCGGGGAGCTTCACGGATTGGGGATTATGACGTGGCTGACGACAGCGTATATGTTGACGTCGACGACGGTCGTGCCGATCGCCGGCAAGCTCGCCGACTTATTGGGCCGTCGGATTGTCTATGTGAGCGGGTTGGTCATTTTTATGGCTGGTTCAGCGCTTTGCGGCATGGCGAACGATATGACCGAGCTCATCATTTACCGCGGCATTCAAGGACTGGGCGGCGGGATTATGATGCCGATGGCGATGATTGTCATCGGTGACGTGTTCACCGGCAAGGAGCGGGCGAAATGGCAAGGGGTGTTCGGCGGTTTGTACGGTCTCGCTTCAGTGCTGGGCCCGCAAATCGGCGGCTTTATCGTCGACCATTTGAACTGGCGCTGGGTGTTTTACATCAACTTGCCGGTCGGCATTCTCGCCACGGTGCTGATTGCGATGGGGTTAAGCAAATATAAAGCCGAAGGGCCGGTGAAATTTGACATCGCCGGGATGGCGACGTTGACGGCGGGCGTCGTCAGCTTGTTGTTGGGGTTGACGTTTGGCGGCGACCGATATCCGTGGGGGTCGTGGCAAATCGTTTCGTTGTTTGCGGCCGCGGTTGTCTTTTTCGCTTTGTTTGTTTGGGCGGAAAAACGGGCGGAGGAGCCGATCATTCCGCTTCGGTTGTTCCGCAATCGGACGTTTACGCTGCTCAATGGCATCGGCTTTTTCATGAGCGTCGGCATGTTTGGCGCGATTATGTTTGTGCCGTTTTTTATGCAAGGCATTGTCGGTGTGAGCGCCACCCAATCCGGGACGATTATGACGCCGATGATGATCACGATGATCATCGGCAGCGTCCTTGGCGGTCGACTGGTATACCGGATCGGGGTGAAGCCGCAGCTGATCATCGGCATGGCCGTTATGGCGTCCGCATTTGGGCTGCTTGGCACGATGGATGTCGAGACGTCGAAATGGACGGCGACGATGTATATGATCATTCTCGGTCTTGGCACAGGGCTCGTGATGCCGATTTTGACGCTCGCCCTGCAAGAAAGCTTTCCAAAATCGGAGCTTGGCGTCGTGACGTCTTCAAGCCAATTTTTCCGCTCGATCGGCGGGACGTTTGGGATGACGGTGCTTGGCGCCATCATGAACCACCGGTCGAGCGCCTTGCTTGACGAGCGGCTCATGCCAAAGCTCGAAGCGCTGCCGGCGCAGGCGAAAGGGCTTGTCGACCGCTTTGCCGGCATGATCCATGATGATCCGCAAGGGCTGTATTCCGTTCTGCTCAGTCCGGAAGCGATGGCCAAGATTCCAGCGCTGCTGCGCGACATGTTCGTGCCGGTGCTGAAGCAATCGCTTGTCGATTCCCTGCAAGCCGTCTTTTGGTTCGGACTCGCGTTTATCGCGGTCGGCTTGCTTTTAGTGTTCGGCTTGAAACGGATTGTCTTGTCTGATCGGGCAGAGGCGATGAAGCAGGCAAAAGAGGCTGATTGACACTCCGCACGCCTAAAGGCGTGGGATTCTTGGGTCGCTCACGTCCTCATCCATTTCTGGTTCGGACAACGCCCAAGTTCAGGGGTGTGTCATCACCCCATCCCATCGGGTTAGGATGTACCCCCATGGGCGGCGCACCTGTGACCAGTGCGCTAGGTTAGACGGCGAAGCCCGAAATCGCTTTGGCGATGTTGATGGCGCCATTCAAGTCGGCGTGGAGAGTGTATCCACACCTTTGGCATCGAAAGCGGATGCCGTTTCGGTTCGCTTTCTCTCGATAACCACATTTACACGTTTGGCTCGTGTAGGTTGGATTCACCCACTCAACGCGAATGCCCGCCATTTCCGCCTTATAGGCAATCATCGTTTGCAGTTGATGAAACGCCCAAGCATGAAGGCTTCGCCCCGCTTCTTTGGCCGATGTTGCCCGCTTGCGAATCCCCGTCAACGCTTCCATTCGAATCACGCCAACACCGTTGGCGAGCGCAAAATTCACGATTTGACGGCTGATTTTGTGATTTTGATCCTTCATCCAGCGGGACTCTTTGCGGCCGATTTTGCGAATCATATGGAGCTTCTTCGCTTTGCCCAACCTTCGCCGCAAAGCCGCATATCGTCGGCGTACAAAGGCGCATTGGTTCCCTTTGAAAAACAGTGATTTCGTTCCCACGCTGGCCACAGCGATATAGCGAAGCCCAACGTCAACGCCCATCACCTTTGTTTCGTGCCGCGGCTTGACTTCAAAGGTGATCGCGATCGCCAAGTACCATTTCTTTCTCTTTTTGTAGAGCTTGGCTGCCCCTTGTTTAGCAGTTCCGTTAAGCAGCCGATTCAGCCATGCTTCTTGATAGGGGCGCGTGACGACCGGCACGCCAATTCGCTTCTCCAGTGTGGGGAAGGAAACCGTGTAGAACGCTCCTTTCTTTTCCACCTTTACGTTTTGGTTGTTAAAGCAACACCAGAATGTTCGAAACTTCTTTGTTTTCTGGTTTTTCTTTTGGGACTTCACTTCTCGAATCGTTTGATTCACGACGGCGGAAGGAAACCGCTGCGACGAAAACGCTTTAAAAATTTTGCTCGTCGCTTGATTCAGCTCGGGATGATCCAACAGCCAATTCGCAAACGCGGTATTCACTTCTGTCATCCGTTCATACATTTCCTGTTTGACTTTCGTTGGGTTGTGCAGTTCCAGCCTTAGTGTGATGGTCGGCATGGATTCACCTCCTTGCGACGATTACATGATACCGTTTTTTTCATCATCATTCAATATAAGAAAACGGCTCGCTTTCATCCCACTCCTCAAGGAGTGGGCTTTCTCGCTCGCAGGTCTGTAAAGAAAAGGACATGGCGGACCGCGCCTCATTTGGTCAGGTGGCGGACCGCCATTTTTTTGTTGCGACGAACAAACCGCTCCGAAGGGGATAAAGCATCTGGGAACGGGGGCGAAGGGGAGCGGTCGAGCTCCGTGCTTTTCATTGGACAAGCGATTCATGCATCGCACATGGCGGGTTCACAGCGGCGTTCCGCAATGGGCGGCTTACGGCGCACCTGCATCCTCGCTTTGGCCGAAGACGCGCGAGCGGGTGAGAAAGCGGACGCCTTCCGGGCCTTCCAGTGAAAACATGCCGCCGCGCCCCGGAACGACATCGATGATGAGCTGTGTATGCTTCCAATATTCGTATTGCGCCTTGGCGATGTAAAACGGGCAGCCGCCGATTTCGCCAAGCAAAACGTCGGAATCGCCGACGATCAACTCACCGAGCGGGTAGCACATCGGCGAGCTGCCGTCGCAGCAGCCGCCGGATTGATGGAACATGAGCGGCCCGTATTTCGCCTTTAATTTTTCAATCAATTTTAACGCCGCTTCGGTGGCGATGACTTTCGGTTCATTAGGCATCGGATGCACCTCCTTTCGCATCACGGTCAAAGACAGGCGCCGGCCTGGCGCAGCTGCGCTGAATTCGTCGAATGGAACGGTTGCTGCGTTGTTTTCCATTCCATCATCAAAAGGCGTTTGCGTGGTTTTGGCGGCAATGGATGCAACAGTGGGCAAAAGGCAGCGCCGACGCGCTGCCTTTTGCTGTGGAAGAGCAGGTGGACCAATGTCAGAACAAGCCAAGTTTTTTCGGCGAATAGCTGACGAGCAAGTTTTTCGTTTGTTGGTAATGGTCGAGCATCATTTTGTGCGTTTCGCGGCCGATGCCGGACATCTTGTAGCCGCCAAATGCCGCATGGGCCGGATAAATGTGATAGCAGTTCGTCCACACGCGGCCGGCCTGGATGCCGCGGCCGAACCGGTACGCGGTGTTGATGTCGCGCGTCCAGACGCCGGCGCCAAGGCCGTACAGCGTCTCATTGGCGATCGAAAGCGCTTCGTCGTGATCTTTAAACGTCGTGACCGCGAGCACCGGGCCGAAAATTTCTTCTTGGAAGATGCGCATTTTGTTATGTCCTTTGAAAATCGTCGGCTTGACATAGTATCCGCCGGAGAGTTCCCCTTCCAGCATGTTCCGTTCGCCGCCGATCAAAAGTTCGGCGCCTTCCTGTTTGCCGATGTCGATGTATGACAAAATTTTCTCGAGCTGCTCGGACGAGGCTTGGGCGCCGATCATTGTTTCCGTATCGAGCGGATTGCCTTGCTTGATTTGCTTGACGCGTTCAAGCGCCCGTTCCATAAAGGCATCGTAAATCGACTCGTGGATGAGGGCGCGCGACGGGCATGTGCACACTTCGCCTTGGTTTAGAGCGAACATCGTAAACCCTTCGAGGGCTTTATCGAGAAACTCGTCATCTTTGTCCATCACATCAGCGAAGAAAATGTTCGGGGACTTGCCGCCAAGCTCAAGCGTGACCGGCACGATGTTTTGCGAGGCGTACTGCATGATGAGCCGTCCGGTCGTCGTTTCACCGGTGAACGCCACTTTCGCCACGCGTGGATTCGAGGCGAGCGGCTTGCCGGCTTCTAAGCCAAAGCCGTTCACAACGTTGACGACGCCAGGCGGAAGCAAATCTTCGATGAGTTCGATGAGAACGAGGATCGACGTCGGCGTTTGCTCCGCCGGTTTCAACACGACGCAGTTGCCGGCCGCGAGCGCTGGCGCGAGTTTCCAGGCCGCCATTAAAATCGGGAAGTTCCACGGGATGATTTGCCCGACGACGCCGAGCGGTTCTTTGAAATGATAGGCGACCGTGTCGTGATCGATTTCCGAAATCGTGCCTTCTTGCGCGCGAATGCAGCTGGCGAAGTAGCGGAAATGGTCGATGGCAAGCGGGATGTCAGCCGCCAACGTTTCGCGGATCGGCTTGCCGTTTTCCCATGTTTCCGCAACGGCGAGCATTTCCAAGTTTTCTTCCATCCGGTCGGCGATTTTGTTCAACAAACGGGCGCGCTCCGCTGGAGACGTGCGTCCCCATGCGTCTTTTGCCGCATGGGCGGCGTCAAGCGCCAGTTCGATGTCCGCCGCTTTTGAGCGCGGCACTTCGCAATACGGCTGTCCGGTGATTGGCGTGATATTTTCGAAATACTCGCCGTCGACCGGCGGCACCCATTTGCCGCCAATGAAGTTTTCGTAGCGCTTTTTAAATGTGACAAGCGCGCCTGGCTGGCCTGGTTGTGCGTAGATCATCCCCGATTCCTCCTTCATTTGAGTTTTTTGTATTCGCTTACAAACGAAAGAATATTATAAAAATTCTTTCCAATGAATACAATATCATGGCTGGACAATACTGTCAAGTCGAAAATGCCAATGCGGCAGTATAGATGGTGATGAGAAAAGGCGCCCCGCCGCTTTTGGGGCACCTTTGGTTCGCTTCAAGGACTTGAATCGACGGTTTGTCCATCAATCGACTTCCAGGCCTTCCAGCCAGCGGCTCGCGTAGACGCTGCAAAGATGATGGAACACTTCGATCGCCTCGTTCGGGTCGGCGGCGAAAAAGACGCTCGCTGCCGTTTCGTTTTCTTCGCGGACGAACTCAAGCAAAAAGTCGGTGGCGATCCGGTTGAACAAAAGAAGCGCACCGTAGGAGCGCTCAAGCTGGCGTTTCCGCTCGAGCGGGTCATCGATGGACAAAAACGGACGCTCATAGCGGGCCGTCATCTCTGACAGTCGGCGCTGGATCTTGCGCTGGGCGTCAGTGAGCATCGCCTCGATCGTCTGTGGCGATAGAAAGGTTTGCTCGCGCAGCATATAGCCCCAAATTTGCTTGAGCGCATGAGCCGATTCGCTCGCAAACGCGATGTTGCCGAGCAGATCGGCAACGTATTGGTCGTCGTCATCGGTTTGAATGCGCAGTTTCATAATGATTTCGAGCACATCGGAATGAATTTTTTCTTTCCGCCATGATTTCGTCAGCTCATGAAGCAAGACGGAAAGCGAGCGTGCCAATTCTTCTTTCGTCATGATCAGCCAGTCCTTTCCCAGCAACATCGTTCCCTTTCTCATTGTATCATGACGGCTGTCTGTATAAAGCAGATCCGTTATTTTTCCGAATTGACCGAGGAAAACGGCGGTTTGGGCGAAGGCCGGGAGCCCACCGTTTCATAGACGATGCATAGGTCTGAAAGGGATGTCGCTTAGCTGTCCGCTGCTGGTTATCGAGGTGCCAGTTGCTCAATGAAAAGAGTTGACGTATGATGGAGTCAAAAACGATAGAAACGATTGGGCCGGGCGGCATATGTCTGAAGAGAGGAAAGAAGGCAGCGTCAAAAGTTCTATGAAAACTCCACACGAGCCATCCCGTTGGGAATCGTAGGGCATTCTCAGAGCCAGATTCGCCCTTGACCAATACCCGCCAAAGGAAAG
This sequence comes from Geobacillus thermoleovorans, assembly GCF_001610955.1. Classification (GTDB taxonomy): domain Bacteria; phylum Bacillota; class Bacilli; order Bacillales; family Anoxybacillaceae; genus Geobacillus; species Geobacillus thermoleovorans. The sequence continues at coordinate 3,106,511 of NZ_CP014335.1, read as the reverse complement.
AAAGGGAGGGGAGAGAAGATGAAACCGGTTCGTTTGCGCGGTCATCATTTGCTTTGTGTACACGGGTTTCGCGGCATGGGCTACAGCCCGTCGTTCGTGGAAAAAATGTGGGAGATCGTAGCCCGCATTCGCGATGAACACGACGATTTCCCGATTGAAGTCGTCGCGGCGCTCGATGAGGCGTGCCTCGCCTGCCCGCATCATGGGGAGACAACGTGTGAAGCCGGCCCGAATTCCGATGCCCACGTCCGTTCGCTTGACGGAAACGTCATTCGCCATTTAGGCTTGGAGCCGGGCAATGTGTATTGGAAGTCTGAACTGATCCGGCGGACGGCGGAACGGGTCAAGCCGGATGATTTGGACGAGTTATGCCGCAACTGCTCGTGGCTGCCGTACGGCGTCTGCAAAGAAGGGATCGCCAACGTCCGCCGCGGCAATGTGGCACAAACGTGAGGCAGAGCGGCCGTTTTCGGAAAAAATCGAGGAGGAACGATGGAAAAACGGCGCTGTGCTGAACCATCATCCGTTTGTCAAGGCGGGGGGGGGCTGTTGCAGCACCGTCTTTCCATTGACGAAGCACGGCGTCATCTGTTTTGAAGAGAGTCATGGCCGGCGATGGCGGCGTTTTGGGACGTTCGCGGAAATTTCTAAAAAATGAATAGTTCCATGGGCGGAAAAATGTGATATGATAAACAATTATAGAGACTTTCGACAGAAAGGGTCATGAACGATGAAAGTAGCCAAATTCGGTGGAAGTTCGGTGGCGAGCGCTGCACAATTCCGTAAAGTGGCCGACATCGTCAGCTCGGATATCGAGCGCCGCATCGTCGTCGTGTCGGCGCCGGGGAAACGGTACAAGGACGATGTGAAAGTGACCGATATGCTCATCCAGCTGGCCGAACAAGTTGTGGCTGGCGAGCCGCATGAGGAAACAATGGAAGCGATCGTGAAGCGGTATGCTGATATTGCCAATGAGCTGGGGCTGGAAGCCGACGGCTTTTTGGCCGAGCTTGTCGATGACTTGCAGTCGAAAATCAGCGCCTATCGAAGCGAGCCGCCTCGGTTGTTTGACGCCATTAAAGCGAGCGGCGAAGACCATAACGCAAGGCTCATGGCGCTCTATTTGCAAGATTGCGGGCTTGAGGCGAGCTACGTCAGCCCGCTTGAAGCCGGCATCATCGTCACCGATGAGCCGGGCAACGCCCAAGTGCTGCCGGAGTCGTACGACAAACTGAAGCAGCTGCGCGAACGGCGCGGCGTTTTGGTCATCCCAGGATTTTTCGGCTATTCCCGATCGGGCCATATCGTCACGTTCCCGCGCGGCGGGTCGGATATTACGGGCTCGATCGTCGCCGCGGGCGTCAAAGCGGACGTGTACGAAAACTTTACCGACGTCGATTCGATTTATTGCGTCAATCCGTCGATCGTCGCTGATGCCCGCAAGTTGAAAGAAATCACGTACCGCGAGATGCGTGAGCTGTCGTATTCCGGATTTTCCGTCTTTCATGACGAGGCGCTTGAGCCGGTCTATCGCGCCGGCATCCCCGTTTGCGTAAAAAACACAAACAACCCGGCCGCTCCAGGCACGTGGATCGTCGCCAAGCGCAATCATATCGACGAACCAGTCGCCGGCATTGCAAGCGACACTGGCTTTTGCAGCATCAACATCAGCAAATACTTAATGAACCGTGAGATTGGCTTTGGCCGGCGTGTGCTGCAAATTTTAGAAGACGAAGGCATCTCCTACGAACATACGCCGTCCGGCATCGACAACATGTCGATCATTTTGCGGGCAGATCAACTCGTGGATGGAAAAGATGAGCGCATCCTCGCCCGCATCCGCGAGGAGCTTGCCGTCGATGAGGTGACGATTGAGTACGGCTTGGCGCTCATTATGGTCGTCGGCGAAGGGATGGAAAAAACGATCGGGATGGCGGCGAAAGCCACGACTGCGCTCGCCAACGCCAACATCAACTTGGAGATGATCAACCAAGGTTCGTCCGAAGTGAGCATGATGTTCGGCGTCAAAGAAGAAGTCGTCAACGAGGCGGTTCGCGCCTTGTACAACGCCTACTTCCAACAGGCAACCGTAAGCCCCCTTTCCTAACGCGAAACAGGCGTCCGAAACTCGGGCGCCTGTTCTTATGTACCGAGAAGCCCCCGCTTTCACGCGATCAGCCGAAGGGGGGAATGAATCAGCGTCTTCCATCATGGATGTCCCCCAACGCCGCTCAAAATATCTTGAAAGAAGGACTTCGTTGGAACAGCCAAGTCACAGGGACAGACGGGAATGGTCTGGCTGGCAGTCTGCCTTATGGCAGGTGTCCCCGAGAATCTCCCATCTCTAAGCGTTTGCGTAGGTGGGAGAACGTTCAAGCGCTCTAAGCCGAGCTTTCTTCTTTTTTCGCTGGTTGGCGTACATAAGAGCGGCATGTTCGGAAAATACTACCAATGTACGTCAAAGAAAGCGGAAGGGAGGAAGAACGAATGCGGCAATGGCTAGGAATGGCTGTGCTTGTCGCCGTTTTCGCTTCGTTTCCGGCTGGGGCGGCGGCCATCAGCCGAAGCGAGCTTGAGCAGTACGCTGAGAGCATCGGCTGGACAGTGAGCGACCTGTTGGCTTATTTGGATCAATACGGCTTGACAGCCGCCGATTTTCGCACCATGGATGAGATGAAACAATGGCTCGGCACACCCATCACTGACGAGCGGCTTCATGCCGTTCTGCGCCGGCACGGGCTGACGGTTGAGGAGCTCGAGGCGCTGCTTGGCCAGTTTGGCGAAACGGTGCAAGACTACACATTTGTCGAAGACTTAGACCGGGCCATCCGTTTTTACTCGCAGCACAACGCCGCCATGCAGCAAATCAACGACTTGCTTGGGGCGCTCGGGATGACGGAACAAGAAGTGCGCGCCCTCACCCGCCATATTGCCTCGCTTGACGACCCGCAGTTAGCTGGGCGGCTGGCGGCGCTTCGTGAACGGCTGCGTCCGTTTGCGGAGATGGAAGGGCCGTGGACGGAAACAGAGCGCCGCAAACTGCGGGCGATGTGGGAAGAGGGGCTTCGCTTGCTTAAACTTGAGGCGGACGAGCCGGACATAAAGGCGGCCGGAGCGGAGCCGATCCGCATTCGATTGTACAACCGCCAAGGCGAGGAGGTCGCCGATATCGCCATAACGCGGGAGATGTTGACATCGGGCTACATCGTCCGCGCGGGGGAGAAAGGCATTGACGCGGGGCTGCTCGCTGTAGAGATGAAAGGAAAGATGTATGGGGAAAAACTGCCGGAGACGGCGTCACCGTATTTGACCTATACGTTGGCCGGACTGATGCTCGCTTCCGCCGGGTTCCTTCTTTACCGGCGGGTCAGGCGGCTGAAAGGGTGAAGGAACGTGAACGGCAAGCCCGCGCGGGTTTCGTGGGGGCGCCGGGCCGCCCAATGGGCGGCGCTGGCGGCGATCGTCATCGGAGCGGCGATGGCCGGTTGGAACGGCTATTGGTACACCGTCGGCTGGATGGCGGTCAAGCGGGATGCTCCTGCGCCTTCCTCACCGCCGGCCGCAAGCCTTCCAGCGGAACGTTCGGCGCAAAAAGACGCACCGCTTGGCGTCTACCTTGGTGAACTCGCCATCCCAAAGCTCGGGGCGGCGATTCCCGTGTATGAAGGCGTCCGCGAACAAGAATTGCGCCGAGGTGTCGGCCATTATCCAGCGAGCGATTGGCCGGGGGGACGAGGGCATGTCGTGCTATCCGGGCACCGCGATACTGTGTTCCGCCGCTTTGGCGAGCTTGAGATCGGCGATGCGCTTATCATTCGGACGGATCGCGCCGCCATCCATTACCGCATCGTCAACATCCGCATCGTCGATGACGACGACCGGACCGTTTTGGTCGAGAAAGCGCGCCCAACGCTGACGGTGACAACGTGCTACCCGTTTCGCCTCATCGGCCGCGCTCCGAAGCGCTGCATCGTCACCGCCCGCCCGGTTCGGGTTGATGCCCTGGCGTTTCCAAGAGGATGATCCACTTGCCTGCAGGAAGGCAAACAAAAAGGCTGGAAAGTGCGCTCTCCAGCCTTTTACCTTTTCCGTTCCTGCGGCGCCTTGGCATCGATTCGCTCATGCATTTGCTGGCGAAACTCTTGAAGCAGCGCCTCGCCTTGCAGCCCTTTCTTGACAAGGCCGGCCAGCACGACTTCCGCCAAATGGGTGCGCCGCGGGATCATCAGCCCTTCCATCAAGACGCTAATGTGGCCGTTCATTTTCGTGATCGAACGGACGGCGACGAGCATGTTGGCCGGGTCGTTGCTCGTGTGGGTGATCGTCACTTGCAGTTGAAACTCTGGACGCCGCTGCAAGCTCACAAACATTGGCTCATAGTCGTCATCCAAATACGCCTCCACGAGCCAGCGGTTTTGCCCGTCTTCTTTGTTGATGATCAACCCGTCAATAAACGGGATGTCTTGGCGGTGCATGTCGTCGTCGATGACCGAGAGCCCGACAAGCTTGAACGTTTTCATCTCGTCCACCTCGTTACCGTTGTCTTATCCAAGATTATAGCACAGGCGGACGAGGGAAGAAAAACGGGATGCCGCCCCTCCTGCTGAAAAACGATCTGCATATTTTCCGTCGGATGGCAAAAACGCCATTTTGCCCCGCCATTGTCGACGAAGATTTCGCCTTTTTCGCTGAATTGTATCCATAGAGTGCGCAAAAAAATGCAAAAATCGCGATTTTACGACCCAAAACGAGATTCGTTATCATAAAGGTGCGGTGGAGGAAAGGGGGGATGCGCCAACACATGA